>NZ_JAHPJG010000025.1:0-107743 GCF_020515755.1 Pseudomonas sp. B20 | reverse complement strand
AACCGTGAAGCACTGACGGCCGAACGTTTCATCGACAACCCGTTCAGTACGGCGCCGGGTGCGCGCCTGTACCGTACTGGTGACCTGGGTTGCTGGCTGGCCGATGGCAGCCTTGAGTACCTGGGCCGGAATGACGAACAGGTCAAGATTCGTGGCTTCCGCATCGAGTTAGGCGAGATCGAAGCGCAACTCGTCGCGTGTGACGGTGTACAGGATGCCATGGTGCTGGTCCGTGAGGACGAACCGGGCGACAAGCGTCTGGTGGCCTATGTTATCGGCACCGCGGGCGTCGAACTGGACGCCACCCAATTGCGCGAGCAACTGCGCCTGTCGCTGGCCGAGTACATGCTGCCGAGCGCCTTTGTCAGCCTTGAAGCGTTTCCGCTGACGGCCAACGGCAAACTCGACCGCAAAGCCCTGCCAGCTCCCGACCGTTCGGCGGTGGCCAGTCGTGGCTATGAAGCGCCCGAAGGCGACACCGAGATGGCGATTGCACGGATCTGGCAAGACCTGCTCCAGCTGGAGCAGGTCGGCCGGCATGACCACTTCTTCGAACTGGGCGGCCACTCGCTGCTGGCCGTGAAACTGATCGAGCGCATGCGCCAGATCGATCTGGTTGCCGATGTACGCGTACTGTTCAGCCAGCCGACCCTGTCTGCCCTGGCGGCAGCAGTGGGCGGCAAAGGTGCAGTGCAAGTACCCGCCAACCTTATTCCCGCCGATTGCGAGCGCATCACCCCGGACATGCTGCCGCTGGTATCCCTGAGCCAGGATGATATCGACCGTGTGGTGTCCAGCGTGCCCGGCGGGCTGGCCAACGTGCAGGATATCTACGCACTGGCGCCGTTGCAGGAGGGGATTTTGTATCACCACCTTGCTGCGGCCGAAGGTGACCCGTACCTGCAATACGCACTGTTTTCCTTTGACAATATCGAGCGTCTGCACAGCTTCGCCGAGGCACTGCAAGGCGTGATCGCCCGGCACGATATCCTGCGCACGGCGGTACTTTGGGAGCGTCTCGACGCGCCCGTGCAGGTGGTCTGGCGTGAAGCGACCCTGGGTCTGGATGAACAGGTGCTGGACCCGGCCGATGGCGACATTGCCGAACAGTTGCTCAAGCGTCTCGACCCGCGTAACACGCGTCTGGACATCCGTCAGGCGCCGATGCTGCGTATCGGTTATGCCAGGGACGAGGTGAACAACCGCTGGCTGGGCATGCTGCTGTTCCATCACCTGGTGGACGACGCCACGTCGCTGCGTATTCTGAGCAGCGAAATCGAGGCGCACATGCTCGGTCAGCAAGCCTCGCTGCCGCCGTCCGTGCCTTATCGCAATTATGTGGCGCAGGCCATGCTCGGCGTCAGCCGTGAAGAGCACGAGGCGTTTTTCCGCGACATGCTCGGTGACATCGATGAGCCGACACTGCCGTTCGGCCTTCAAGACGTGCAGGGCGACGGGCGCGGTATCGAGGAGGTGCGCCAGTTGGTCGACGTCGACCTGAGCCGACGTCTGCGCGTGCAGGCTCGTCAACTCGGGGTCAGCTCCGCCAGCCTGTACCACCTGGCCTGGGCTCGTGTTCTGGGCGCTGTGTCCGGCAAAGAGGACGTGGTGTTCGGCACCGTGTTGCTCGGTCGCCTGCAAGGCGGTGCCGGGTCCGACCGGGCGCTGGGAATGTTCATCAATACCTTGCCGCTGCGTGTCACATTGGGCGAGCAGGGTGTGCGCAGCGGTCTGAAAGCCACCCACGCACGACTCAGCGGTCTGCTGGCCCATGAACACGCCTCGCTGGTACTGGCCCAGCGTTGCAGTGGTGTGCCCGCTTCGACGCCATTGTTCAGCTCGCTGCTCAACTTCCGCCATACCGGTGATCTCGGCGCGAGCGATCAGGCGCTGGTCGCCTGGGAAGGCATCCAGGCGTTGCACGGAGAAGAACGCACCAACTACCCACTGACCTTGTGCGTGGATGACCTGGGCGAAGGTTTCAACCTGACCGTCATGGCCGAAGGGCAGATCGGTGCCAAGCGTGTGTGTACCTACATGCACTGCGTGCTGGAAAATCTGGTGCAGGCACTGGAACAGACCCCGGACGAAGCACTGGGAGCGCTGCGTATCCTGCCCGGGATCGAGCGCCAGCAACTGCTGGAAAGCTGGAACACCCCGCATGCGCTGCAGGCCGATGACGCCCTGATTCACCGTACCTTCGAAGCCTGGGTGGTGGCGCAGCCGAATGCCGTGGCCCTGCACTATGAAGACAGCAGCCTGACCTATGCCGAGCTGAACACCCGCGCCAATCAGGTGGCCCATTACCTGCTGGGCCTGGGCGTGCAGCCGGATGACCGGGTGGCGATCTGCGTAGAGCGCAGCCTGGAAATGATTGTCGGTCTGCTCGGGGTGCTCAAGGCCGGTGCGGTTTACGTGCCGATTGACCCGGCCTATCCGGCCGAGCGTATTGCCTACCAGTTGCAGGACAGCGCCCCGATGGCGGTGCTGGCCGATGCTGCGGGTCTGGCGCTGCTGGGCACGTTCGACGGCCCACGCGTGGATTTGCACAGTCCGGCGTTGCAGGCCCAACCGGGCCACAATCCACAGCTGACCGGGCTCAGCCCGCGCCACCTGGCTTACGTCATCTACACCTCCGGTTCGACCGGCCTGCCCAAGGGCGTAATGGTCGAGCACCGCAACGTGGCCCGGCTGTTCTCGGCCACCCAGAGCTGGTTTGGCTTCAACGAGCAGGATGTCTGGGCGTTGTTCCATTCATTCGCTTTCGACTTCTCTGTCTGGGAAATCTGGGGCGCGCTGTTGCACGGCGGGCGTTTGTTGATCGTGCCGCAGCTGGTCAGCCGCTCCCCGCAAGACTGCTACGCGCTGTTGTGCAACGCAGAAGTGACGGTGCTCAACCAGACCCCGAGCGCGTTCCGCCAGTTGCTCAACGCCCAGGGCGAGAGCGATCAGCGACATTCCTTGCGCCAGGTGATTTTTGGTGGCGAAGCGCTGGACACCGGGATGCTCAAGCCTTGGTACGCCAGGGTGATCAACGCCGGTACGCAGTTGGTGAACATGTATGGCATCACCGAAACCACGGTGCATGTGACCTATCACCCCCTGGTGGCGGCAGATGCGCAGCGTGCGGGCGTGAGTCCTATCGGTGTACGCATTCCCGATTTGCAGTTGTATGTGCTTGATGCACGCCGCGAGCCGGTGCCGGTGGGTGTTGTCGGCGAGCTGTATGTCGGCGGCGCCGGTGTCGCGCGGGGCTACTTGAACCGTGAAGCGCTGACAGCCGAGCGTTTCCTGGCGAACCCGTTCAGCAAGGATCCTCAGGCGCGTCTGTACCGAACCGGTGACCTGGGTCGCTGGATGGCTGACGGCAGTCTCGATTACCTGGGCCGCAACGACGACCAGGTGAAGATCCGTGGTTTCCGTATCGAGCTGGGAGAAATTCAGGCGGTGCTGGCCGCCTGCGAGACGGTCCGCGAAGCGCTGGTGCTGGTCCGCGAAGATCAACCGGGTGACAAGCGCCTGGTGGCCTATGTGATCGCTGCGCCCGGCCACGAGATCGTAGCGGCTGACTTGCGTACGCGGTTGCTGCTGTCCCTGGCCGACTACATGGTGCCCAGTGCTTTTGTGGCGCTGGACAGCTTCCCGCTGACGGCCAACGGCAAACTCGACCAAAAGGCGTTGCCCGCGCCGGATGCGCAGGCACTGGCAATGCGTGAATACGCGCCGCCCGAAGGCGATGTCGAGATCGCCATCGCGCAGATCTGGCAGTCTCTGCTGCAAGTGCCACAAGTTGGCCGCCACGATCATTTCTTCGAGCTGGGCGGGCATTCGCTGCTGGCCGTCAAACTGATCGAGCGCATGCGCCAGATCGACCTGTCGGCTGATGTGCGGGTGCTGTTCAGCCAGCCTACGTTGGCCGCACTCGCCGCGGCGGTGGGCGGGCACACAGAAGTACAGGTGCCGGATAACCTGATCGTGCCGGGCTGCGAGCGTATTACCCCGGACATGCTGCCGCTGGCTGATCTGGATCAGGCGGCGATTGACCGGGTCGTCGCCAGCGTACCGGGCGGCCTGGCCAACATCCAGGACATCTATGCCCTGGCCCCCTTGCAGGAAGGCATTCTCTATCACCATCTGGCCGCAGACGAAGGTGATCCCTATGTCTTGCAGATGCTTTTCGCGTTCGATGATCGCGAGTGCCTGGCCGGTTTCGCCGCGGCCTTGCAGAGCGTGGTCGAACGCCACGACATCCTGCGCACCAGCGTCGTCTGGGAAGGGCTTGAGCAGCCGGTACAGGTGGTGTGGCGCAACGCGAAACTGAGCCTGGAAGAAGTGACCATCGATCCACTCGACGGTGACGTGCTGACACGACTGCGCGAGCGTTTTGACCCGCGCCACTATCGCCTGGACATCGGCCAGGCGCCGCTGATGCGCATCGCCTATGCCGAGGACAGCACCCACCAGCGTCTGGTCGGCATGTTGCTGTTCCACCATCTGGCGCTGGATCACACCTCGCTGGAAGTGGTGGTGGAGGAAATGCAGGCCAGCCTGCAGGGGCAGATCGAGCAATTGCCGGCCCCGGTGCCTTATCGCAACCATGTGGCCCAGGCGCGTCTGGGTATCAGCCAGGCAGAGCACGAAGCGTTTTTCCGCGACATGCTCGGCGACATCGACGAACCGACCCTGGCTTACGGCATACAGGATGTGCAGGGCGATGGCAGTGGTATCGAGGAAGTGCATCAGGTGCTCGACAGCCAGCTGAGCAGCCGTATGCGCAGCATTGCGCGGCAGTTGGGGGTTAGCGCTGCCAGTCTGGCGCACCTGGCATGGGCTCAGGTGGCAGGTCGGGTGTCGGGCCGTGAAGAAGTGGTGTTCGGCACGGTACTGATGGGCCGGATGCAGGGCGGCAATGGTGCCGACCGGGCGCTGGGCATGTTCATCAACACCTTGCCGCTGCGCATCAGCGTCGGCAGCCAGAGCGCTCTGGCGGCGGTCAAGATCACTCACCAGCGCCTGTCGGCGCTGCTGGGACATGAGCATGCCTCACTGTCGCTGGCCCAGCGCTGCAGCGGCGTGCCGAGTTCGCTGCCGCTGTTCAGCACCTTGCTCAACTACCGCCACAGCAACGGTGGTGCGGCCTCGACCGAAACATTGTCAGCCTGGCAGGGCATTCAGACCCTGAGTATGGAGGAACGCACCAACTATCCGTTGTGCCTGAACGTCGATGACCTGGGCGATGACTTCATGCTCACCATTCAGGCCGTCCAGCAAATCAATGCCCAGCGCATCGGCGAGTACATGCAGGTTGCACTGCGCAGCCTGGTGCAAGCACTGGAACACACGCCGCAAGCAGCGCTGAACAGCCTGCCGATACTGCCGGATGACGAGCGCGAGCTTTTGCTAACGGGCTTTAATGACACTGCGCACCCTTATCCGCGCGATGTCCTGATCCACCAACTGATCGAACAACAGGCCGCCCAGCGTCCGGATGCCTGCGCCGTAAGCGGCGACAGCGGGCCGTTGCTCACTTACGCCGAACTCAATCAACAGGCCAACCAGCTCGCCCATCGCCTGATCGAACTGGGCGTGGAGCCGGATACGCGGGTTGCGGTCAGCCTGCGTCGCGGACCGGAAATGGTCGTGGCGCTCTTGGGTACCCTCAAGGCCGGTGGCGCCTACGTGCCGATCGACCCTGACCTGCCCAGCGCTCGCCAGGCCTATATGCTCAGCGACAGCGCCCCCCGTGCGCTGCTGACCAGCCAGGATCTGCTTGCAAGTCTGCCAGCCCTTAGCGTTCCGGCGCTGGTGCTCGATGGCCACGATGACAGCGCCCAGCTTGCCTCACAGCCGATCAACAACCCGGATGCCAAAGCCCTGGGCCTGCAGCCGAATGATCTGGCCTACGTGCTCTACACCTCGGGTTCCACCGGGCAGCCCAAGGGCGTGATGAACGAACACCTGGGCGTGGTCAACCGCCTGCTATGGGCCCGCGACGCCTATCAGGTGAACAGTCAGGATCGCGTGCTGCAAAAGACTCCGTTCGGTTTCGACGTGTCGGTCTGGGAATTTTTCCTGCCGCTGCTGGCCGGTGCCGAGCTGGTCATGGCACGTCCCGGTGGCCATCAGGAGCCTGACTACCTGGCGCAGGTAATGAGTGACGTGGGCATTACCCTGCTGCACTTTGTGCCCTCGATGCTCGATGTGTTTCTGGAACACCGCTCGACCCGCGACTTCCCGCAACTGCGCCGCGTGCTGTGCAGCGGCGAGGCCTTGCCGCGTGCGTTGCAGCGCCGCTTCGAGCAACACCTTAAGGGCGTTGAACTGCACAACCTGTATGGCCCGACTGAAGCGGCCATCGACGTTACCGCCTGGGAATGCCGCCCGACGGATCCGGGCGACAGCGTGCCCATCGGTCGCCCGATTGCCAACATTCAGATGCACGTGCTGGATGCCCAAGGCCAGCTGCAACCAATGGGCGTGGCCGGTGAACTGCACATTGGCGGCATCGGCGTAGCACGGGGTTACCTGAACCAGCCGCAGCTGAGTGCCGAGCGTTTCATCGCCGATCCGTTTTCCGAAGACCCGCAGGCACGCCTGTACAAAACCGGCGATGTGGGACGCTGGCTGGCCAATGGCGCGCTGGAGTACCTGGGCCGCAATGACTTTCAGGTCAAGATCCGCGGCTTGCGTATCGAAATCGGCGAAATCGAGGCCGCTCTGGCCAAACACCCGGCGGTCCATGAAGCCGTAGTCACTGCTCGTGAAGATGTACCGGGCGATAAACGTCTGGTGGCTTACTACACGCAGTCTGCCGAGCACACTGCTGTCGATATCGAAACCCTGCGCGGTCACCTGCAGCAACAGTTGCCGGAATACATGGTTCCGGCCATTTATGTACTGCTTGAGGCGATGCCACTGACGCCGAATGGCAAGCTGGATCGCAAGGCGCTGCCAGCACCAGACGGTGACGCGCTGATCAGCCGTGGTTACGAAGCGCCGCAAGGCGAAATCGAGGAGCAGATCGCGGTTATCTGGCAAGACCTGCTGGGCATCGCACAGGTCGGGCGTCACGACAACTTCTTCGAACTCGGCGGCCATTCGCTGCTGGCGGTGAGCCTGACCGGGCGCATGCGCCAGTTGGGCCTGAGCGCCGACGTGCGCGTGCTGTTCAGCCAGCCCACCCTGGCTGCACTGGCCGCGGCGGTGGGCGGTGGCACCGAGATCGTGGTGCCCGCCAACCTGATCACCGAGGACTGCCAACGCATTACGCCTGAATTGTTGCCACTGGCCGACCTGACCCAGGCGCAGATCGATCAAGTCGTCGCCACCGTGCCGGGCGGCGTGGCCAATGTGCAGGACATCTACCCGCTGGCGCCTCTGCAGTCAGGCATTCTTTACCACCACTTGGCCGCCGAAATCGGCGACCCCTATGTGCTCCAGACCCAGTTCGCGTTCGCTGACAGCGAGCGTCTGAACGCCTTCGTCCAGGCCTTGCAGATGGTCATCGATCGCCACGACATTCTGCGCACCAGCGTGGTATGGGACGGTCTCGATTCACCGGTGCAGGTGGTCTGGCGTCAGGCCCGGTTGCACCTTGACGCACTTGAGCTCGATCCGGCAGACGGCGATATCGGTGCGCAACTGCACAGCCGCTTTGACCCGCGCCATTACCGTCTGAACATAGGCCAGGCGCCGTTGATGCGCGTGGCCTATGCCGAAGACCCGCTCAACCAGCGCATCTGCGCGATGTTGCTGTTCCATCACATGGCCCTGGACCACGTGGCGCTGGAAGTGGTGAAGCATGAAATGCAGGCATGGCTGGCGGGCGAGGCCGACACGTTGGCGGCGTCGGTACCCGTGCCGTATCGCAACTATGTGGCCCAGGCACGCCTGGGTGTCAGCCAGGCTGACCACGAAGCGTTCTTCCGCGACATGCTCGGCGACATCGACGAGCCGACGCTGCCGTTCGGTTTGCAGGATGTGCAGGGTGAAGGGCGTGACATCGAGGAAGCCAGCCTGGCGCTGGCCCCTCAAATGAGCCTGCGCCTGCGTGCTCAAGCCCGGCAACAAGGGGTGAGTGCCGCGAGCCTGGTGCATCTGGCCTGGGCTCAAGTGTTGGGCAAGGTTTCAAACAGGCAGGATGTGGTGTTCGGCACCGTCCTGATGGGCCGGATGCAAGGTGGCGAAGGAACCGAGCGGGCCCTGGGGATGTTCATCAACACCTTGCCGCTGCGGGTTTCGGTGGGCGAGCAGGGCGTGCGTGACGGGGTCAAGGCCACTCATAAGCGCCTGACTGCCTTGCTCGGTCACGAACATGCCTCACTGGCGTTGGCCCAGCGTTGCAGCGGGGTTGCCGCGCCGGCGCCCTTGTTCAGCGCACTGCTCAACTATCGCCATAGCGGGGTCGGCAGTGTATCCGACCAGGCCATGCAGGCTTGGCAGGGCATTGCGGTCCTCAGCGGCGAAGAGCGCACCAACTACCCGCTGACCTTGAACGTCGATGATCTGGGCGACGGGTTCAGCCTGACGGCGTTGGTGGTTTCGTCAATCGGCGCGCAACGTGTGTGCGGCTACATGCACACGGCGCTGGAAAACCTGTTGACTGCGCTGGAGCAGACGCCAGAAACGTCGTTGCAAGGTTTGTCGATCCTGCCAGCTATCGAGCGCGAGCAGTTGCTGGTGGCGTTCAACGACACCGTGCTGGCTTACGAGAACGAACAGACCATTCACGGGATGTTCGAAGCGCAGGTCAAGCGCACGCCGGAAGGGGTGGCAGTCGTCCATGGCGAACAACGCCTGACGTATCGCGAGCTTAACCAACAGGCCAACCGTCTGGCGCATGCGTTGATTAAGCAGGGCGTGCAACCGGATTCCCGCGTCGGCATCTGCGTTGAGCGCGGCATGGAAATGGTCGTCGGTTTGCTGGCGATTCTCAAAGCGGGCGGCGGTTACGTGCCGCTGGACCCGGCTTACCCGGCAGAACGTATTGCCTACATGCTGCAGGACAGCGCTCCGGCGGCAGTTTTGGTTCAAACAGCTACTCAGGGCCTGATGGCCGACGTTTCGGTGCCTGTCATCAATCTTGATCTGAGCGATTGGCAGGACCAATCCGTCCAGAATCCGCAGGTGCAGGGGCTGACTTCGGCGCATCTGGCGTACCTGATCTACACCTCGGGTTCGACCGGTTTGCCGAAAGGCGTAATGATCGAACACCGCAACACCGTCAACTTCCTGAGCTGGGCACACACGGCTTTTGACGGCTCTGCACTGGAAAAAACACTGTTTTCCACCTCGCTGAACTTCGACCTCGCGGTCTACGAGTGCTTTGCGCCGCTGACCTCGGGCGGCAGTATCGAAGTCGTCAAAAACGTCCTTGAACTGCAACACGCCGAGCATGATATCGGCCTGATCAACACCGTACCGTCGGCGCTTAAAGCACTGCTGGACGTCGATGGTCTGCCAGAATCGGTCCATACCGTGAACGTGGCCGGCGAAGCGCTGAAGCGCAGTCTGGTTGAGTCGCTGTTCGAGAAGACCAGCGTGCAGCGCCTGTGCAACCTGTATGGCCCATCTGAAACCACCACCTACTCAAGCTGGGTGGCGATGGATCGCGAAGACGGCTTCGCTGCGCACATCGGCAAACCAGTGGGCAATACGCAGTTTTACCTGCTGGACGAACAGCAACAGCCTGTGCCACTGGGTGTCGCGGGTGAAATCTACATCGGCGGTGCCGGTGTGGCTCGGGGCTACCTGAACCGCGACGACCTGACTGCCGAACGCTTCCTCAAAGACCCGTTCAGCCAAAACCCGGCAGCACGCATGTACCGCACTGGCGACCTGGGGCGCTATCTGGCGGACGGCAATATCGAATACCTCGGTCGTAACGACGATCAGGTGAAGATCCGTGGCTTCCGTATCGAACTGGGCGAGATCGATGCACGCCTGGCCAAACACCCGGCCGTCCACGAAGCGGTAGTGAATGCTCGCGAAGATGTGCCCGGCGACAAGCGTCTGGTGGCTTATTACACCCTGAACGCAGGGCAGGCTTCGGTAGACATCGACAGCCTGCGCGGCTGGCTGCAGGAACAACTCCCGGCCTACATGATCCCGGTGGCCTATGTGCTGCTCGATGCACTGCCACTGACCCCGAATGGCAAGCTGGACCGCAAGGCCCTGCCGGCACCGGAAGCCGACGCACTGATCAGCCGTGGCTATGAAGCCCCACAAGGCGAAACCGAAACGCAGATCGCGGCTATCTGGCAAGACCTGTTGGGCGTTGCCCAGGTCGGTCGTCACGACAACTTCTTCGAGCTGGGCGGTCATTCGCTGCTGGCCGTCAGCCTGATCGGGCGTATGCGTCAGTCGGGCTTAAGCTCGGACGTACGCGTGCTGTTCGGCCAGCCGACCCTGGCGGCACTGGCAGCGGCAGTTGGCGGTGGCACGGAAATCGTGGTGCCCGCCAATCTGATTTCCGAGCACTGCGAACACATCACCCCGGACCTGCTGCCGCTGGCCGACCTGACCCAGGCGCAGATCGACCAGGTGGTCGCCAGCGTGCCGGGCGGCGTGGCGAATGTGCAGGACGTCTACCCGCTGTCGCCGTTGCAGGAGGGCATCCTCTATCACCACCTCAGCGCTGAGCGCGGAGATCCGTATTTGCTGCAATCGCTGTTCGCCTTCGACAGCCAGGAGCATGTCGACGACTTTGCCCGCGCCTTGCAGTTCGTGATCCAGCGCCATGACATTCTGCGCACCGCACTGGTCTGGGAAGGACTGGACGAACCGATGCAAGTGGTCTGGCGTCAGGCGTTGCTGACGCGTGAAAGCTTTGACCCGGATCCGCAAGGCGGCGACGTCGCGACACAGTTGCACCAGCGTTTCGACGCCCGCCACCAGCGTCTGGACATTCGTCGAGCGCCGATGATGCGTCTTGTACATGCCTGGGACGAGCCAAACCAGCGCTGGCTGGGCTGGCTGCAGTTCCATCATCTGGTCATGGACCATACAACACTGGAAGTAGTGCGCCATGAGATGCAGGCCTGCCTGCTGGGGCAGGGTGCTCAACTGGGCTTGACGGTGCCATATCGCAATTACATCGCTCAGGTCCGCCTGGGCATGAGCCAGGAGGAACATGAGGCGTTCTTCCGCGATATGTTGAGTGACGTTGACGAGGCGACGCTGCCGTTTGGTTTGCAGGAGGTGCAAGGTGACGGTCATGACATCGAAGAAGGCTGCCTGGCGGTGGATCTGGAGCTCAGCCGTCGTTTGCGCGCTCAGGCCCGCCAACTGGGAGTGAGTGCCGCGAGCCTGGTCCACCTGGCCTGGGCGCAGCTGTTGAGCAAGGCCTCGGGGCGTGACGACGTAGTGTTCGGCACCGTGCTGCTGGGCCGGATGCAAGGCGGCGAAGGCTCAGACCGGGCGCTTGGCGTGTTTATCAACACCTTGCCGCTGCGTGTGAGCCTGGGCGACCAAGGCGTGCGTGACGGGGTCAAGGCCACGCACCAGCGGTTGACCGCATTACTCGGGCATGAACACGCGTCTCTGGCGCTGGCCCAGCGTTGCAGTGGCGTGGTCGCACCGGCTCCGTTGTTCAGCGCGCTGCTCAACTATCGCCACACCAGCGTTGCCGTGACCGATGAGACGCTGACGGCCTGGAATGGCATGCATGCGCTGGCGCTGGGCGATGAAGAACGCACCAACTATCCACTGACCCTCAACGTCGATGACCGGGGCGAAGACTTCCTTTTGACCGTACAGACTGTACCCCTGATCGATGGCGCACGTATCTGCGCCTACATGCAGCAAACCTTGAGCAATCTGGTCAACGCGCTGGAGCAGGCGCCGCAGACCCCGTTGCACGCCATTTCCATACTGCCGGACAGCGAGCGCGAGCAGTTGCTTGAACAGTACAAGCAGCCCGGCAGCACCTACACGAGCGAGACACCGATTCATCTGCAATTCGAAGCCCGCGCCGCGCAACAACCAGACGCCGTGGCGCTGATGTTCGAAGAGCAGACCCTGAGCTATGGCGAACTCAACGCCCGCGCCAACCAGGTTGCCCATCGCCTGCTGGCTCACGGCGTTCGTCCGGATGATCGGGTGGCGATCTGCGTCGAACGCGGCCCGGCGATGATCATCGGCTTGCTGGGCATTCTCAAATCCGGCGCTGGGTACGTGCCACTGGACCCTGCATACCCCCTTGAACGGCTGGCCTACACCCTTGGTGACAGCGCGCCAGTAGCGTTGTTGAGTCAGCGGTCAGTGCAGGGCACCTTGCCGGCCTCGGAAGTGCCGGTGATCAGTCTCGACGATGACTTGCAGGGCGAATCCGTCTGCAATCCGCAGGTGCCGGTAAAGCCCACCAACCTGGCTTACGTGATCTACACCTCCGGCTCCACCGGTCTGCCCAAAGGTGTGATGGTCGAGCATCGCAACGTTGCGCGGCTGTTCTCGGCCACCGAAGAGTGGTTCAGCTTCAATGAGCAGGACGTGTGGGCGCTGTTCCATTCGTTCGCCTTCGACTTCTCGGTCTGGGAAATCTGGGGCGCATTGCTGCATGGCGGCCGTCTGTTGATCGTCCCGCAACTGGTCAGCCGCTCGCCCGAAGACTTCTATAACCTGCTGTGCAGTGCCGGAGTGACGGTGCTCAACCAGACGCCAAGTGCGTTCCGTCAGCTGATTGCTGCCCAGGCTGAAAACACCCGGGCACATTCGCTGCGTCAGGTTATTTTCGGTGGTGAAGCGCTGGAAACGGCGATGCTCAAGCCGTGGTACGCCCGGCAAGCGAACGCACGCACGCAACTGGTGAACATGTACGGCATCACCGAAACCACGGTGCATGTGACCTATTACCCGTTGCAGGCCGAAGACGCCCAGCGTCTCGGCGCCAGCCCGATCGGCAGGCGCATTCCCGACTTGCAACTGTATGTCCTCGATGCCCGCGGCGAACCTGTGCCGGTGGGTGTGGTCGGTGAGCTGTATGTGGGCGGCGCCGGTGTGGCTCGGGGCTACCTGAACCGTGAAGCACTGACCGCCGAACGTTTCCTCGATAACCCGTTCAGCCACGCAGCGAATGAGCGGATGTACCGTACCGGCGACCTGGGCCGCTGGCTGGCCGACGGTAGCCTTGAATACCTGGGGCGCAACGACGAGCAGGTGAAGATTCGTGGTTTCCGTATCGAACTGGGCGAGATCGAAGCGCGCCTGGCTGAATATCCTGACGTCCGCGATGCCGTGGTGTTGTGTCGTGAGGATGTGCCCGGGGACAAGCGTCTGGTGGCCTATGTCACGGCGCAGCAGCCGGAAAGCCTGCTGGACATCGAAAGCCTGCGCGAGCATCTGCAGGGTACATTGCCGGAGCACATGGTGCCCGCGGCCTACGTGCAACTCGATGAGTTGCCACTGACGGCCAACGGCAAGCTCGACCGCAAGGCGTTGCCGGTGCCCGACCGCTCGGCGCTGGCCAGTCGTGGCTACGCAGCACCTGAAAACGACACCGAGATGGCCATTGCGCGGATCTGGCAAGACCTGCTGCAACTGGATCAGGTCGGGCGGCATGACAACTTCTTCGAACTGGGCGGCCACTCACTGCTGGCCGTTAAACTGATCGAGCGCATGCGCCAGATCGATCTGGTTGCCGATGTGCGCGTGCTGTTCAGTCAGCCGACACTGTCCGCCCTGGCGGCAGCGGTGGGCGGCAAGGGTGCAGTAGAAGTACCCGCCAACCTTATTCCCGCCGGCTGTGAGCGCATCACCCCGGAGATGCTGCCTCTGGCCGCGCTGAGCCAGGATGACATCGACCGCGTGGTGGCAAGTGTGCCCGGCGGTCTGGCCAACGTGCAGGACATCTACGCGCTGGCGCCGCTGCAGGAAGGGATTTTGTATCACCACCTTGCAGCGACCGAGGGTGACCCGTACCTGCAATACGCATTGTTTGCCTTTGACAGCCTCGAGCGTCTGCACAGTTTCGCCCAGGCACTGCAAGGCGTGATCGACCGGCACGATATCCTGCGCACCGCTGTGCTTTGGGAGCGTCTCGATGCAGCGGTGCAAGTGATCTGGCGTGAAGCGCCTCTGGGTATGGATGAGTTGGTACTGAACCCGGCCGATGGCGACATCGCCGAACAACTGCTCAAGCGTCTGGACCCTCGTCACACGCGCCTCGACATTCGTCAGGCGCCGATGCTGCGCATCGGTTATGCACATGACGCGGAGAACGACCGCTGGCTGGGTATGCTGTTGTTCCATCACCTGGTGGACGACGCCACGTCGCTGCGCACGCTCACCAGCGAAATCGAGTCGTACATGCTCGGGCAGCAAGCTTCTCTGCCACCGTCCGTGCCTTACCGCAATTACGTGGCGCAGGCCATGCTCGGCGTGAGCCGCGAGGAGCACGAAGCGTTTTTCCGCGACATGCTCGGTGACATCGATGAGCCAACACTGCCGTTCGGCCTGCTGGACGTGCAGGGCGATGGTCGCGGTATCGAGGAAGCGCACCAGTCGGTCGACATGGACCTGAGCCGCCGCCTGCGCTTGCAGGCCCGTCAGTTCGGAGTCAGCTCCGCCAGTCTGTATCACCTGACATGGGCCCGTGTTCTGGGCGCCTTGTCAGGCAAAGATGATGTGGTGTTCGGCACCGTACTGCTCGGCCGCCTGCAGGGTGGTGCCGGGTCTGACCGGGCGCTGGGGATGTTCATCAACACCTTGCCGTTGCGTGTCACGCTGGGCGAGCAGGGCGTGCGCAGCGGTCTGAAGGCTACCCACGCCAGGCTCAGCGGGCTGCTTGCCCATGAACACGCCTCGCTGGTACTGGCACAGCGTTGCAGTGGCGTGTCCGCTTCAACGCCGCTGTTCAGCGCCTTGCTCAACTACCGGCATGTCGCCGCTGGGGCCAACCAGCAGACACTGGACGCCTGGCAAGGCATCGAAAGCCTGCGTGGCGAAGAACGCACCAACTATCCGCTGACCCTTTCAGTAAACGATGAGGGAACGGGCTTCAGTTTGACGATTCAAGCCAGTGCCAGCATCGACGCGCAACGCGTCTGCGCGTATGTGCAGACCACTCTGGAAAATGTGGTCAGCGCACTGGAGCAGTCCGGCGAGGTGCCGCTGGCAGGCTTGTCGGTTCTGTCGGCGGCAGAGCGTGAGCATCTGGTGCATGGCCTGAACGCTACTGCGCTGGATTACTCGCAACAGCAGACCATCCATGGGATGTTCGAAGCACAGGTAGAACGCACGCCCCAGGCGCTGGCAGTGGTCCACGGCGAGCAGCGTCTGACGTACCGCGAGCTTGACGAGCAGGCCAACCGCCTGGCCCACGCCTTGCGCAAGCAGGGTGTGCAGCCGGATTCGCGGGTCGGGATCTGCGTAGAGCGCGGTGCGGAGATGGTCGTCGGCTTGCTGGCGATTCTCAAGGCGGGTGGCGGCTATGTGCCGCTGGATCCAGCGTATCCGGTAGAACGCATCGCTTACATGTTGCAGGACAGCGCTCCGGCTGCAGTACTGGTTCAAACCGCGACTCAGGGCCTGCTGGCCGACATTTCGGTACCTGTGATCAATCTTGATCTGAGCAATTGGCAGGGCGAATCCGTCCAGAATCCGCAGGTGCCAGGGCTGACTTCGGCGCATCTGGCGTACCTGATCTACACCTCCGGTTCGACCGGTTTGCCGAAAGGCGTGATGATCGAACATCGCAATACCGTGAATTTCCTGACCTGGGCGCACACGGCTTTCGATGCGTCTGCTCTGGAAAAAACACTCTTCTCTACCTCGCTGAACTTCGACCTCGCGGTCTACGAGTGCTTTGCGCCGCTGACCTCGGGCGGCAGCATCAACGTGGTGAAAAACGTCCTTGAACTGCAATACGGCGAGCACGATATCGGCCTGATCAACACCGTACCGTCGGCGCTGAATGCGCTGCTGGAAGTCAACGGCCTGCCGGAATCGGTGCACACCGTGAACGTGGCGGGTGAAGCGCTGAAACGCAGCCTGGTGGAATCGCTGTTCGAGAAGACCGGCGTGCAGCGCCTGTGCAATCTCTACGGCCCATCTGAAACCACCACCTACTCAAGCTGGGTGGCGATGGATCGCGACGACGGCTTCGCTCCGCACATCGGCAAGCCGGTTGGCAATACACAGTTTTACTTGCTGGACGAGCAACAGCAGCCTGTGCCACTGGGTGTTGCGGGTGAAATCTATATCGGTGGCGCGGGTGTGGCGCGGGGTTATCTGAACCGTGACGACCTCACTGCCGAGCGCTTCCTCAAGGATCCGTTCAGCCCGCAGCCAGCGGCTCGCATGTACCGTACCGGCGACCTGGGGCGCTACCTGCCGGACGGCAATATCGAATACCTCGGTCGTAACGACGATCAGGTGAAGATCCGTGGCTTCCGTATCGAACTGGGTGAGATCGATGCATGCCTGGCCAAACACCCAGCCATTCATGAAGCTGTGGTGGCTGCCCGCGATGATGTACCGGGTGACAAGCGTCTGGTGGCCTATTACACCCTGAGCGCAGGGCATGCTCCGGTGGACATCGACAGCCTGCGCGGCTGGCTGCAGGAACAACTGCCGGCGCATATGATTCCGGTAGCCTATGTGCTGCTTGATGCACTGCCACTGACCCCGAACGGCAAGCTGGACCGCAAGGCCTTGCCGGCACCGGAAGCCGATGCGCTGATTCGTCGTGGTTACGAAGCTCCCCAAGGCGAAACCGAAACCCTGCTGGCGCGAATCTGGAGCGACTTGCTCCAGGTTGAACGTGTCAGTCGTCACGACCAGTTCTTCGAGCTGGGCGGCCATTCGTTGCTGGCGATGCGCCTGATTTCGCAGATTCGCCAGCAGTTGGGCGTCGAACTGAGCCTGGCCGCGTTGTTTGCCCACCCCGAACTGAACGCCCTGGCGCTGGCCATCGCGCAAGCCGGACGCAGCATCCTGCCGGATATCGTGCCGGTGGCACGCGATCAGGCCTGGCCATTGTCGTTCGGCCAGCAACGCCTGTGGTTCCTCGCCAAGATGGAAGGCGCCAGCGCGGCCTACCACATGCCCGTCGGCCTGAGCCTGCGTGGCGAGCTGGATCGCGCGGCGATGCAACGGGCGCTGGAGCGCATCGTGGCGCGCCATGAGGGCTTGCGCACCACCTTCATTCAGGGCGATGACGAACAGCCATTGCAACGGATCAGCCCGGCAGATGCCGGCTTCAACCTGCAACTGCACGATCTGCAAGGGTTGGTGGATGCTAAAGAGAAGCTTCAGGCACTGGCCAGTGAAGAGTCGCTGCAAAGCTTCGATCTGGAACAGGGCCCGTTGATCCGCGGCCGCCTGATTCGTATGGCGGAGGACCATCACGTCCTGCTGCTGACCATGCACCACATCGTTTCCGATGGCTGGTCGATTGGCGTGCTGACCCGTGAACTGGCCGCGCTCTATGCGGCATTCAGTCAGGGCCAGGACGACCCGCTGGCGCCACTGGCGCTGCAATACCTGGACTACGCGGTGTGGCAGCGTCGCTGGCTGAGCGGCGATCTGCTGCAGCAACAAAGCGATTACTGGCAGCAAACCCTGGCAGACGCTCCGGCGCTGCTGATGTTGCCTACCGATCGGGTACGTCCGGCGCAGCAGGACTATGCCGGCGCGGTGCTGCCCATCGTTTTCGACGAAGATCTGACTCGCGGCCTCAAAGCATTGAGCCAACGTCACGGCAGCACCCTGTTCATGACCGTCATGGCCGCCTGGGCCGCGCTGCTGGGACGTCTGTCCGGCCAGGACGACGTGGTCATCGGCACGCCAGTGGCCAACCGCACACGCAGTGAAGCCGAAGGACTGGTTGGCCTGTTCGTCAACACCCTGGCGATCCGCGTCGACCTCAGCGACAAACCCACGGCAGAAACGCTGCTCGCGCAGGTCAAGACCAACACGTTAGGCGCGCAGGACCATCAGGACCTGCCATTCGAGCAAGTGGTGGAAGTGATCAAGCCGGTGCGCAGCCTGTCGCACAGCCCGGTGTTCCAGGCCATGCTCAGCTGGCAGGACATGGGCGGCGGGGATTTCGCCCTCGGCGATCTGCAACTGGAAAGCCTGAGCGCAGGCCATACGCTGTCCAAGTTCGATCTCTCGCTGGACATCGGCGAAGCCCAGGGCCAGCTGTTCGGTTCGCTGGAATACGCCACCGCATTGTTCGATGAAAGCACCATCGCCCGTTATCTGGGCTACCTGCAGCGCTTGCTGCACGCCATGGTCGCCGATGACCGCCAGGTGCTTGAACACGTGCCACTGCTCGATACGGTGGAACGCAAGCATCTGCTGGTCGACCTTAACGCTACCGACGTGCCTTACCCGCGAGACGCCACGATTCATCAGCTGTTCGAAGAAAAGGTCCAGGCACAGCCCGACGCCATCGCCGTGGCTTTCCAGGCGCAGCGCTTGAGCTATGCCGAACTGAACCGTCAGGCCAACCGTCTCGCTCACCACCTGATAGGCCTGGGCATCGGTCCGGATGATCGGGTGGCGATCTGCGTCGAACGCGGAGTGAAAATGATCGTCGGGCTGCTCGGTGTACTCAAAGCCGGTGCCGCCTATGTGCCGCTGGACCCGGCTTACCCGGCCGAGCGCCTGGCGTACATGATCAACGACAGCCAGCCAGCGGCGTTGCTCACCCAGCGCGGCTTGCAGGAGCGTTTGCCTGCGCTGTCCATGCCGCTGGTACTGCTCGACGACGAGCATTGCCAGGGCTTCACCGAGTGTGATGACAACCCGATCGTACCGAGCCTCGGCGTGAGCAACCTGGCGTATGTGATCTACACCTCCGGTTCCACCGGCAATCCCAAGGGCGTGATGATCGAACACCGCGGTCTGGTCAACTACAGCGTCGATGCGGCACGACTGTTTGGCCTGTCCCAGAGCGACACGGTGCTGCAACAAAACACCCTTAACTTCGACCTGTCGGTGGAGGAGATCTTCCCGGCACTCCTGGCCGGTGCCACCCTGGCGCCAAGCCGCGAGATATTCGGCAGTGAAGGAACTGAAAATCACGGCATTT
This sequence comes from Pseudomonas sp. B20, assembly GCF_020515755.1. Taxonomy (NCBI): domain Bacteria; kingdom Pseudomonadati; phylum Pseudomonadota; class Gammaproteobacteria; order Pseudomonadales; family Pseudomonadaceae; genus Pseudomonas; species Pseudomonas sp. B20. The sequence continues at coordinate 88,707 of NZ_JAHPJG010000025.1, read as the reverse complement.
ACCCGACCGTCCTGCATTTGACCGCCGCTCACTGGCACACCCTGGTCGCCGAATGGCACAACCAGCCGCAGGCTGGTGAACAACGCCTGGCCGAGGTACGCCTGATCAACGTCACAGGTGACGCATTGTCGGCACAGAAACTCAAGCTCTGGGATGAGGTGCGCCCGGCACACACGCGCCTGATCAACACTTACGGGCCGACCGAAGCGACGGTGTCCTGCACTGCGGCCTACGTCAGTCACGACGCCGTGGCCGGCAGCGAAGGCAGCGGCAACGCGACCATCGGCAAGCCGATGGCCAACACCCGCATCTACCTGCTCGACGCCCATCAGCAGCCGGTGCCATACGGCGTGGCCGGTGAGATCTTCATCGGTGGCGACGGCGTGGCACGCGGCTACCTGAACCTTGAAGCGGTCAACGCCGAGCGCTTCCTCGCGGATCCGTTCAGCGACAGCCCTGATGCCAGGATGTACAAAACCGGAGACCTGGCACGCTACATGGCTGACGGCCGTATCGAATACCTGGGGCGTAACGACTTCCAGGTCAAAGTGCGTGGTTTCCGTATCGAACTGGGCGAAATCGAAGCGCGTCTCGGCAGTTGCAAAGGGGTCAAGGAAGCGGTGGTGATCGCTCGGGAAGACAATCCCGGCGAAAAACGCCTCGTGGCCTACGTGATCGCCCTGCCACAAACAAACCTGGACGCCGCCAGACTGCGCGCCGAACTGGCGCCGCAACTGGCCGAGTACATGCTGCCAAGTGCGTTCGTGCTGCTTGATGCACTGCCGCTGACACCGAATCGCAAACTCGATCGCAAGGCCTTGCCAGCTCCAGCGTACGACGCCTATGCCAGTCGCGAACATGTCGCCCCGCAAGGCACCAGCGAAAAAGCCCTGGCGCAGATCTGGCAGAACCTGCTCAACCTGGAAGCGGTAGGGCGTCATGACCACTTCTTCGAACTGGGTGGGCACTCGCTGCTGGCAATGCGCCTGATTTCCCAGGTGCGTCAGCGCATGGGCGTCGAGCTGAGCCTGGCGGACATCTTCGCCCAACCGGAACTGGCGGCGCTGGCTCAGGTAGTGGCGCACGCTGCCGGCAGCAGCCAGCAACCCATCGTGCCGGTGTCCCGCGATCAGTCCTTGCCGCTGTCGTTTGCCCAGCAACGCCTGTGGTTCCTCGCGCAGCTGGACGGCGGCAGTGCGGCTTATCACATTCCGGCCGGTCTGCGTCTGCGCGGCAGCCTCGATCAAGTCGCCCTGAAGCGGGCGCTGGACCGTATCGTTGCGCGCCACGAGGCATTGCGTACGACCTTTGTCCAGGAGCAGGACCAGGATCCGCTGCAGTGCATCGCCCCGGCCGATATCGGCTTCAGCCTGCAACTGCAGGTGCTGACCGGGCAGGCCGATGCGGAACAACAACTGCTTGCCATCGCCGCAGAAGAGGCCGAAGAGGGCTTTGATCTGGTGAACGGCCCGCTGGTACGTGGACGCCTGGTATGCCTGGCCGATGACGACCATGTGTTGCTGGTGACCATGCACCACATCGTCTCTGACGGCTGGTCCGCCGGCGTGTTGACCCGTGAACTGGGCATGCTCTATGCAGCGTTCAGCGAAGGCGCCGAGGATCCGTTGCCTGCGTTGCCGGTGCAATACGCCGACTATGCGCTGTGGCAGCGCAACTGGCTGAGCGGCGACGTGCTGCAGCAACAGCGCCAGTACTGGCAGCAGACTCTGGCCGGCGCGCCGGCCTTGCTGACCTTGCCGACCGACCGGCCACGTCCCGCGCAACAGGACTACAGCGGTCAGTTGCTCGGGCTGGTACTCGACGCCGACCTGACCCGTGGCCTCAAGGCGCTGAGCCAGCGGCATGGCAGCAGCCTGTTCATGACGGTCATGGCCGCATGGGCTGCGCTGCTCGGACGTCTGGCCGGTCAGGACGACGTGGTGATCGGTACACCAGTGGCCAACCGCATGCGCGCCGAGGTGGAGGACCTGATCGGGTTCTTCGTCAACACCCTGGCCGTGCGTGTAGACCTCTCGGGGACACCGAGCGTGCAAAGCCTGTTGCAGCAGGTCAAACAGCAGACCCTGGCCGCCCAGGCGAATCAGGACCTGCCGTTCGAACAGGTGGTCGAGGTGGTTCGCCCACAACGCAGCCTGTCCCACAGTCCGATTTTCCAGGCCATGTTGTCGTGGCAGAACAACGAAGCGTCCGATCTGGCGCTTGGCGACATGACCCTGCAGGGCGTCGCAGTGGCTGGCCATACGGCCAAGTTCGACCTGACACTGGACATGACCGAGGTCGGCGATCAATTGATCGGCACGCTGGAATACGCCACGGCACTGTTCGACGAGAGCACCCTGCAGCGCTACATGGGCTACTTCCAACGCTTGCTCGAAGCGATGGTCGCCGACGACCGCCAGTTGCTGGAACAAGTGCCATTGCTTGATGCGGTGGAACGCCAGCATCTGCTGGTCGACCTTAATGCCACCGACGTGCCTTACCCGCAAGACGCCACGATTCATCAACTGTTCGAAGAAAAGGTTCAGGCACAGCCCGACGCCATCGCCGTGGCCTTCCAGGCGCAACGTTTGAGTTATGCCGAACTGAATCGTCAGGCCAACCGTCTGGCTCACCACCTGATCGGCCTGGGCATCGGCCCTGATGATCGCGTGGCGATCTGCGTCGAGCGCGGCGTGGAAATGATGGTCGGCCTGCTCGGTGTGCTCAAGGCCGGTGCTGCTTATGTACCGCTGGACCCGGCCTATCCGGCCGAGCGCCTGGCTTACATGATCAACGACAGCCAGCCAGCAGCATTGCTGACCCAGCGTGATCTGCGCAAGCGCTTGCCGACCCTGACCTTGCCAGTGGTGTTGCTCGACGACGATCAGCGCACCACCTTTACCGAGCGAAACGATAACCCGGTGGTGGAAGCCCTCGGCGTTAGCAACCTGGCTTATGTGATCTACACCTCGGGCTCCACCGGCAATCCGAAGGGCGTGATGATCGAGCATCGTGGCCTGGTCAACTACAGCGTCGATGCGGTGCGGCTGTTTGACTTGTCCTCAACCGACACCGTGCTGCAACAGAACACCCTGAACTTCGACCTGTCGGTGGAGGAAATCTTCCCCGCCTTGCTGGCGGGTGCCACTTTGGCGCCAAGTCGCGAGATCTTTGGCATCGAAGGAACTGAAACCCACGGCATTAAACCCACCGTCCTGCACCTGACCGCTGCGCACTGGCATACGCTGGTGGCCGAATGGCACAAACAGCCGCATGTCGCTGAGCAACGTCTGCAGCATGTGCGCTTGATCAACGTCACGGGTGACGCACTGTCGGCGCAGAAGCTCAAGCTCTGGGACGAGGTACGCCCGGCGCATACTCGCCTGATCAACACCTACGGTCCGACCGAGGCAACCGTTTCTTGCACCGCCGCCTACGTCAGCCACGACGCCGTGGCCGGCAGCGAGGGCAGCGGCAACGCGACCATCGGCAAGCCAATGGCCAACACGCGTATCTACCTGCTTGATGCTCACCAGCAGCCAGTGCCATACGGCGTGGCCGGTGAGATTTTCATCGGTGGCGATGGCGTGGCGCGGGGCTACCTGAACCTTGCCGAGGTCAACGCCGAGCGCTTCCTGGCGGATCCGTTCAGAGAAAGCCCTGAGGCCAGGATGTACAAAACCGGTGACCTGGCGCGCTACATGGCCGACGGTCGTATCGAGTACCTGGGGCGTAACGACTTCCAGGTCAAGGTGCGCGGTTTCCGTATCGAACTGGGCGAAATCGAGGCACGTCTGGGCAATTGCGCCGGGGTCAAGGAAGCGGTGGTGATCGCTCGGGAAGACAATCCGGGAGATAAACGACTCGTGGCCTACGTGATCGCCCAGCCACAAGCGGACCTGGATGCCGCCAGCCTGCGCGCTGAGCTGGCGCCGCAGTTGGCCGAGTACATGCTGCCGAGTGCGTTCGTGGTCCTCGACGCCTTGCCGTTGACGCCGAACCGCAAGCTTGACCGCAGCGCCTTGCCAGCCCCGCAAGCCGAGGCCTTTGCCAGCCGCGAACACGTGGAGCCGCAAGGCGACACCGAGCTGGCGCTGGCGCAGATCTGGCAGAACCTGCTCGACCTGGAACAGGTGGGCCGTCACGACCAGTTCTTCGAACTGGGCGGCCACTCGCTGCTGGCGATGCGTCTGATTTCCCAGGTGCGCCAGCACTTGAGCGTCGAGCTCGGCCTGGCGGATATCTTCGCTCAGCCTGAACTGGCCGCCATGGCACGGATACTCGCCGAAGCCAAAGACAGCGTTCAGCCACCTATCGTACCGGTGCCTCGCGACCAGACCTTGCCGTTGTCGTTTGCCCAGCAGCGTCTGTGGTTCCTCGCACAGCTGGAAGGCGGCAGCGCGGCTTACCATATTCCGGCAGGGCTGCGTCTACGTGGCACTCTGGATAACCCTGCGCTGGAGAGGGCGCTGGACCGTATCGTCGCCCGCCACGAAGTGCTGCGTACGACCTTTGTGCAAGAGCAGGACCAGGATCCGGTGCAGCGCATCGCCCCGGCCGATATCGGTTTCAGCCTGCAACTGCAGGTGCTGACCGGGCAGGCGGATGCTGAACAGCAACTGCTCGCCATCACCGCTGCCGAGGCCAACGAGGGCTTCGATCTGCTCAACGGTCCGCTGGTACGCGGGCGTCTGGTGCGCATGGCCGAGGACGATCACGTGTTGCTGGTGACCATGCACCATATCGTCTCCGACGGCTGGTCTGCGGATGTGTTGACCCGTGAGCTGAGTGCGCTCTATGCGGCGTTCAGTGCCGGTGCCGAAGATCCGTTGCCCGCTTTGCCGGTGCAATACGCCGACTATGCCGTGTGGCAGCGCAACTGGCTGAGCGGCGACGTGCTGCAGCAACAGCGTCAGTACTGGCAGCAGACCCTGGGTAGCGCGCCAGCCTTGCTGACCTTGCCGACCGACCGGCCACGCCCGGCACAACAGGACTACAGCGGCAACATTCGCGGCCTGGTACTTGATGCGGAGCTGACCAGCGGCCTCAAGGCCCTGAGCCAGCGGCATGGCAGCACCCTGTTCATGACCGTGATGGTCGCATGGGCCTCGCTGCTGGGGCGTCTGGCCAGTCAGGACGATGTGGTGATCGGTACACCGGTGGCCAATCGACTGCGTGCCGAAGTGGAGGACCTGATCGGGTTCTTCGTCAACACCCTGGCGATACGCGTCGATCTGTCCGGCGCACCCAGCGTCGAAGCGTTGATGCAGCAGGTCAAGCGTCAGACGCTGGCGGCGCAGACTCATCAGGACCTGCCGTTCGAACAGGTGGTCGAGGTGGTTCGTCCGCAACGCAGCCTGTCCCACAGCCCGATCTTCCAGGCCATGTTGTCCTGGCAGAACAACGAAACGTCCGATCTGGCGCTGGGCACCATGAACCTGCAAGGCGTGGCGGTGAACGACCACACGGCCAAGTTCGATCTGGTGCTGGACATGACCGAGGTTGGCGATCAATTGATCGGCACGCTGGAATACGCCACGGCGCTGTTCGACGAAAGTACCATGGTCCGTTATCTGGGCTATTTCCAACGCCTGCTGGAAGCCATGGTCGCCAATGAACACCGCATACTGCAACACGTGCCATTGGTGGATGCGGTCGAGCGCGAGCACCTGTTGAGCGGTCTTAATGCAACCGACCGTGCTTACCCTCAGGGTCAGCTGATGCATCGCCTTTTCGAGGCGCATGCAGCATCTCGACCTCAGGCGCTTGCGGCCCGTCAGGGTGAGCAGACGCTGACCTACGCCGAACTCGACAGCCGCGCCAACGCCCTGGCTCAGCACTTGCGCCAGCGCGGCGTGCAAGCGGGAACCCGAGTGGCGATCCTGCTGGATCGTTCGGTGGAGCTGCTGACCGGTATGCTGGCCACGCTCAAGTGCGGCGCGGCTTACCTGGCGCTGGATCGCCTGGCCCCCGACGAACGTGTGCGCTTCATGCTCCAGGACAGCGAAGCAACCCTGTTGCTGACCCGCAGCGAGCTGACGGCACCTGAAACGACGCCGAGACTCGATCTGGACACTCTGGATCTGGCAGTGGCTAAACAGGGGCCAGTCACCCTTGCAGATGAAGTAGCAGGCGAAACGCCGGCGTGCATCATCTACACCTCCGGTTCCACCGGCATACCAAAGGGCGTGATCGTGACCCACAACGGCATTGTGCGGCTGGTGCGGGACAACTACGACTTCCGTGCCGATGACCGCGTGGCGTTTTCCTCCAACCCGGCGTTCGACGCCAGCAGCCCGGAGATCTGGGGTGCGTTGCTCAATGGTGGTCAGTCGATAATCGTCGAGCCCTCCGTGTTGCTTGAACCGGCAGCCTTTGCCGCCTTGCTCAAACGCCATGCAGTGACGGTGATGTTCAGTTCGACCGCCTTGTTCAACCTGTATGCCGGGTTGATTCCCGAGGCTCTGGCGGGCTTGCGCATGCTGGAGTGCGGTGGCGAACGGGCGGATCCGGCGTCGTTCCGCCGGGTACGTGAGCATTCGTCCCAGGTGCGCCTGTTCAACGGCTACGGCCCGACCGAGGGCACGACCTGCGCCACGCGTTACGAAGTGTTCGACGTGCAGCCGGGCACCTTGAGCCTGCCAATCGGCAAACCCAACGCCAACGTGCGCATCTATCTGCTCGACGCATGCGGCGAGCCGGTGCCGATGGGCAGCGTCGGCGAGATCTACATCGGCGGTGTTGGCGTCGCGCTTGGCTACCTGAACCGCCCGGAACTGACCGCCGAACGCTTCAGCGACGACCCGTTCAGTCAGCAGGCGGGCGCGCGGCTCTATCGCACCGGCGACCTGGCGCGCTGGTTGCCGGACGGCAACCTCGAATACCTGGCGCGCAATGATGGTCAGGTGAAGGTCCGCGGCTTCCGCGTCGAGCTTGGGGAAGTCGAAAGCAGCCTGCATGGGTGCGATGGCGTGCGCAACTCCGTGGTGGTGGCGCGCGAAGACAGCCCGGGCGACACGCGTCTGGTGGCGTATTACACCGTGCACGCTGACGTTGAAGCCCTCGAGTCGGAGGCCCTGCGTGCACAACTGAGCGCCAGCTTGCCGGAATACATGGTCCCGAGCGTATTCATCTGCCTGCCAGACTTGCCGCTGACGCTCAATGGCAAGGTGGATGTCCAGGCATTGCCAGCGCCGACAGCGGATCAGTTCGCGAGCCATGCGTTTGAAGCCCCGGCAGGGGAGTTGGAGATTCGTCTGGCGAAAGCCTGGGCGGAGGTACTCGAATTACAGCAGGTGGGACGTCATGACAGCTTCTTCGATCTCGGCGGTCACTCGCTGATGGCCGTGCGACTGGTCAACCAACTGGTGCAGAGTGGTTTGCCGGTGTCCCTGGCCGACGTTTTCCAGCATGCCAGTGTGGCGGCCCTGGCCAGCTTGCTGGGCAGCCGCAGCCAAGAGGTTGCAGCGCAGCTTCATGAGCAACTGGTGCCGGTGCGCACCACCGGCAACCAGCGTCCGCTGTTCCTGGTCCACGAATTCACCGGCCAGGATGTGCACTTCGCGGCGCTGGCGGTTCACATCGACAGCGATATTCCGGTCTACGGGTTGAGCGGCATCCCGCTCGGTCAGGAACAGTTGCTGACCATGGAATGCCTGGCGACGCGCTTGCTGGGTGCGATGCGCAGCGTTCAGCCGCACGGACCTTATCGCCTGGCGGGCTGGTCCTTCGGTGGGCTTCTGGCCTACGAAATCGCCATCCAGCTGGAGGGCATGGACGAGGAGGTGGAATTTATCGGCATGCTCGACACCTACATGCCGCGTCTGGTGGATCAGGGTCGCGAGCGCTGGGACCTGCAGACCGCCCACCGTCAGCACCTGCTGGAACACTGCGAGCAGTTCTGGAAAGCCCGAGGCGAATGCGAGCAGGCTCTGGAGGCCCTGGAGCGAGTGCGTGCAAACCGGCAGGCCTTTGATTTCGCCGGGCTCCTGCAGCACTGCCGTGAGCAGGGTGCACTGCCGCCGGAGCTGGACCTCTACACGAACGAGGGTCTTTGCCAGTACCTCGACCGTGAGGTGGCCCACGGTCATGCGCAGGCCAATTACACGGTTTACCCCAACAGCGTGCCGCTGCACCTGTTCACTGCCAGCGAGTGGCAACCCAACTCGCAGAAACACAGCGGTTACCTGGGTTGGGACAGCGTACTGTCAGTCAGTCAGTTGCGCAGTATCAAGGTGGCGGGCGATCACTTGAGCATGATGAAGCCGCCGCATATCGAGGGCCTGGGTCAGGCGATCAGCCAGGCGCTGGCTGATCTGCCCGATCGGCCACGGGGGGCTGACAGCGCCCACCGGCCGTTGCTGACGATTCAGGGCGGACGTCGCGATCACGCGCCGGTGTTCTGTGTACCGGGAGCAGGGGACAGTGTGACCGGCTTCATCGGCCTGGCCGATGCACTGGGCCCGCACTGGCCGATCCACGGGCTGCAACCGCGCGGGCTGGATGGCCGCACGGTGCCTTACAGCCTGGTGGAAACTGCCGCCGAAGCGTATCTGCAAGCACTCGACAGCACTCACCCCGAAGGGCCGGTGCATCTGCTGGGTCATTCGTTCGGCGGCTGGGTGGCGTTTGAAATGGCCCAGCGCCTGACGGCACATGGCCGCGAAGTGGCTTCGCTGACTCTGATCGACAGCGAGTCACCGGGCGGCAACGGGGTGGTGGGCAAACCTTACACCGCGATAGGCGTGCTGGAACGTTTGATCGAGACCATGGAACTGGCTGCGGGCAAGTTGCTGGGCATCGATCGTGCGGCCTTCCGGGCCCAGGACGATGTCGGCCAGATGCGCTTGTTGCATGCCGGGATGGTGCGCGCAGGGATGTTGCCGCAGCGTTCGTCGCCGGACGCAATGCGCGGGCCTGCACGGGCCTTCGGTACGGCCCTGCGCACACGTTATCAACCATCGCAGATCTACACCGGGCCGGTGCGTCTGGTGCTGGCCGATGACCCGGTGCTGGATGCGGCGGGCAATCAGCGCGAACAACAGGCGATGGTCAGCGGCTGGCGCCGGTGTGCCCCGGATCTCACTGTCTGGCGTGGGCCGGGCAACCATTTCACCATCCTCAAGGCGCAGCATGTACGGCATCTGGCGAACTGGTGGCTACCCCATGAATAACGTCGCTTCTTCAAGCCCGGCGGCTGATCGCCGGGTCAATCCTCAACACATTCGTGGCTTTCTATGAAAAAGTTGAAGTTTCGCAAAGTGCTCGTCGTTGTCGTGCTGCTGGTTCTTGCAGCGGGTATTGCCTACAGCGTCCAGTCCCCGGAAAAAGCTCCGGAGTACCTGACCGCCAAGGTCGAACGCACCGACATCGAAAACTCGGTGCTGGCCAGCGGGGTGCTGCAAGGCATCAAACAGGTTGACGTCGGCTCGCAGGTCTCGGGCCAGCTCAAGTCCCTGAAGGTCAATCTGGGCGACAAGGTCAAACAGGGTCAGTGGCTGGCGGAAATCGATCCCGTGGTGCTGCAGAACACCCTGCGCCAGTCGCAGGTCAACGAACAGAACCTGATCGCCCAGAAAGATGCGGCTGTCGCGCAGCTCAAGGACGCCAAAGCCATTTACCAACGCTACAAGCAACTGCGTGCGGATGACGCGATCTCGCAGAAGGACTTCGATACGGCGCAATCGGACTTCGAGGTCAGGGCTGCCAATCTGCGATCGCTGGAGGCACAGGTGCGCGACGCAAGAATCCAGATCGAGACCGCCAGGATCAACCTGGGCTACACCCGTATCGTCGCGCCGATCAGTGGTGATGTGGTGGGTATCGTGACGCAGGAAGGTCAGACTGTGATCGCCAGCCAACTGACACCGGTGATTCTCAAATTGGCGGATCTGGACACCATGACCGTCAAGGCCCAGGTCTCCGAGGCCGACGTGATTCATATCACCCCCGGGCAAGAGGTGTACTTCACCATCCTCGGTGATGCTGAAAAACGCTATTACGCCAAGCTGAAGGGTACGGAGCCCGCGCCGCAAAACTTCCTTGATGCGCAATCCAGCAGCACCAGCAAGCCAAACAGTGCGGTGTTCTACAACGCATTGTTCGACGTCCCCAACCCTGATCACCGTCTGCGTATTTCGATGACCGCTCAAGTGCATATCGTGCGTGAAAAGGCCAAGGACGTTTTGACTGTGCCTGTTGCGGCCCTGGGCGACAAGAATGGCGACGGCAGCTTCCCGGTGCGCGTGATGGACGCGCAGGGCCAGGCCCAGAGCCGCAATGTACAGACTGGTATCAATAACAACGTGCGGGTCGAGATCAAGAGCGGCCTTGCCGAGGGTGACCAGGTGGTGATCGGTGAACCGTCGGCTACACCAGCGACAGCGGGGGCCTGACCATGAGTCGAGCTCTTCTGGAACTCAAGGGTATAACCCGTCGTTTCGTCGCCGGCGAAAAAGACTTCATCGCGCTGAATGACATCAACCTCACGATCAATGCCGGCGAGCTGGTTGCCATTACCGGGGCCTCGGGTTCCGGCAAGTCAACGCTGATGAACGTGCTGGGTTGCCTGGACCACGCCAACAGCGGCAGCTACAAGGTCGACGGGCGTGAAACCGGTACGCTGACCGATGATGAGCTGGCAGAGCTGCGTCGCGATCACTTCGGTTTCATTTTTCAGCGTTATCACCTGTTGCCGCACCTGGCGGCGATCCAGAATGTCGAAATGCCGGCGATCTACGCAGGCACCGGCAAGGGCATGCGCGTGGAGCGTGCGCAGAAGCTGCTTGAGCGTCTGGGCCTGTCCGGGCATCTGGAGCACCGGCCAAGCCAGTTGTCAGGCGGCCAGCAGCAGCGGGTGAGTATCGCCCGGGCGTTGATGAACGGCGGCGAGATCATTCTGGCCGACGAACCGACCGGAGCCCTCGACAGCGTAAGCGGCAAGGAGGTGATGAATATCCTCCTGGAGCTCAACAGCGCCGGGCACACGGTGATCCTGGTGACCCACGACGAGAAGGTTGCAGCGCACGCCGAGCGCATCATCGAAATGCGGGATGGCGAGATCATCGCCGACCGGGTCAACACCGATCGCCCGATCATCAACGAAAAAGCCACCGAGCGCCTGCCGTCCAAACCCAGGCAGGGCAACCGGCTGATGGCCAACATCGGCCTGTTCCAGGAGGCCTTCGTCATGGCGTGGGTGGCGCTGATCTCGCACCGCATGCGCACGCTGCTGACCATGCTCGGGATCATCATCGGCATCACCTCGGTGGTGTCGATCGTTGCGATCGGCGAAGGGGCCAAGCGCTATGTGCTCAAGGACATCCAGGCCATCGGCAGCAATACCATCGAGGTGTTCCCAGGCAGTGACTTTGGCGACACCAAGTCCATGGATATCCAGACCCTGGCGCTGTCCGATGTGGCGGCGTTGAGCAGTGAGTACTACATCGACAGCGCCACACCGAATATCGGCCGCAACCTGCTGGTGCGCTACCGCAATATCGACGTATCGGCAACGGTGAGCGGGGTCAGCCCGAGCTACTTCCAGGTGCGTGGCACCAAACTGGGCCTGGGGGTGGGCTTCAACAAGGATGACGCCCGGCGGCAGGCACAGGTGGTGGTGATCGATCACAACACGCGGATTCGCCTGTTCGGTCCCAAGGTCGACCCGCTGGGCCAGGTGATCCTGGTGGGCAACCTGCCGTGTACGGTGATCGGCGTGACCGAGAACAAGAAAAACATCTTCGACACCAGCAAGAACCTGAATATCTGGATGCCCTACGAAACCGCCTCCGGACGCCTGCTGGGTCAGACCTACCTGGACGGCATCACCGTGCGGGTCAAGGATGGACAGCCAAGCAAGGTGGTCGAGGACAACGTCAACAAGCTGTTGCAAAAGCGTCACGGAACCAAGGACTTCTTCACCTACAACCTCGACAGCGTGATGCAAACGGTGCAGAAGACCAGCCAGTCGCTGGCCCTGTTACTGTCGCTGATCGCAGTGATCTCGCTGGCGGTCGGCGGTATCGGGGTGATGAACATCATGCTGGTGTCGGTCACGGAACGGACGCGCGAGATCGGCATTCGCATGGCAGTCGGGGCACGTCAGTCGGATATCCGTCAGCAGTTTCTGGTGGAGGCGGTGATGGTCTGCCTGATAGGCGGGGTTATCGGCATCGGCCTGTCGTTCGTGATCGGCTATGTGTTTTCACTGCTGGTCAAGGAATGGCAGATGGTGTTCTCCGTGGGCTCGATTGTCACGGCGTTCATCTGCTCGACATTGATCGGCATCGTGTTTGGCTTCGTACCCGCACGTAACGCGGCACAGCTCGATCCGATCGAGGCGCTGGCACGGGATTGACGAGGGATTGCAGGACAAGGATGTCCTGCCTATCGGATAGGCGCGCGTGTACGCGACCGCATACCGAAAAGCGCGTGCGGGCGGAGTCAGAAAGATCGATGTATGAGATCGACGCTGGAAGCTTAAGGGCAGGGATCCTGCTCGCGAGAGGCTGGTGCAGTCGACGGATATCTGTCGTCTGCGTCAGCCTCCGGAGCAAGCTTTTGCGAGGGCTCAGCCTACCGCGCTGACGCTGGAAACCCGTGCGGCGCTACTGCTCTTGAGGGCCTGTTCGAAGCGGTCGAGGACCATGCCCACTTCCGACTCGGTAATGTTCAACGGTGGCAGGAAGCGCACGACTGCACTGTGGCGTCCGCCGGTCTCGATGATCATGCCGTTGTCGAAGCACTCCAGCTTGATCGCCCGCGCACGTGCACCATCGCCGGGCCCAGGACGCGATCCGCTGGCCGGCTTGACGATTTCCACGCCAAGCATCAGCCCGCGGCCACGAACATCGCCGATAAACGGGAACTGTCTGGCGATATCCTCCAGCCCGCTGTGCAACTGTTCACCCCGGCGCGAGGCATTGCCTGCCAGGTCGTGTTCCTTGATATGACGCATGGTGGCAGCCCCGGCAACCATCGCCATCTGATTGCCACGGAATGTACCTGCGTGCATGCCTGGGCCCCATGTATCCAGATGCTCGGCATAAACGATCACGGATATCGGGTAGCCGCCACCGATGGCCTTGGACAGCACCAGAATATCCGGCGTAATCCCGGAATGTTCGATGGCAAACAGGTTGCCGGTACGTCCGAGTCCGGTTTGCACCTCGTCGACAATCAGCAAGACGCCGAACTCGCGGGTGATCTCCCGCACGGCGCGCAGCCACTCGGCCGATGCCGCGATACAGCCGCCTTCGCCCTGGATCACTTCGACCACCACCGCCGCCGGTTTGGGCACGCCGCTTTCCGGATCACTGAGTACCGTGCGGATGTACTCGATGGAAAGGCGGTCTGTGTGTTCGCCATCGGTGCCGAACGGGCAGCGGAAGCGATAGGGGAAGGGCAGGAAGTGGGTGCCCTGGGCCAGCAGGCCGGCTTTGGGGTTGAGGTTGCCCATGGCCGACAATGCGCCAGCGGTCATGCCGTGATAACCACCGTGGAAGGACATCAGCGGCGAGCGCTGGGTGTAATGGCGAGCCAGTTTGATGGCGGCTTCGACCGCGTCTGAACCGCTGGGGCCGCAGAACAGGATTTTGCTGTTGTCACGCATGCTGGCTGGCAACGTCGCGAACAGTTCTTCGACGAAGGCGTGCTTGGCCGGTGTGGCCAGGTCAAGGGCCTGCTGCAGATGATCACTGTTGAGGAATTCGATCACCGCCTCGCGGACTACCGGTGGGTTATGACCCAGTGCCAGCGTGCCAGCGTTCGACAGGCAGTCGAGATACTCCCGGCCGTTGGCGTCCTTGACTCGCATGCCTTTGCCGCTGACAAACAGCTGCTGGAAGGTCGCTGCGTAGGTACGCGCATTCGACTCCAGTTTCTTGAGATTGCTTAACTCTTCCATAGTCGATCCCTTGTTGGCACAGGTACGGATGCATTGCTACTCGCTTCGAGCAGGGCCCGATTCTGTAAGAACCTCAGGGTGATCGCCAACTTATCGCCGCCGGACTGTCCCCGTATTCCACGACAGACATCTCGCGGCCTCAAGCGTTAAATGCATGCTACGAAAGGGATTTGTGGCGCTGTAGGAAATCTCGCGACAACGCTCCTGATCGTCCGGATTCCTGCCCCGTTGCTTCCTTTCTCAAGACACCACTGTTCCGGAATCCTCGAGAGCTTTATGTCTATTGGCAAACCAGCTGGTCACTTCCTGTTGTCGACGTTTCTGGTATCGCTGCTGAGCGGCTGCACGCTAGGACCGGACTACCAGTTGCCTGCGGTGGCAGTTGCCAGCAAGTGGCATGCGCCGCTGCCCCATGACGCGTCGATGGTCGGGCTGCAGGATTGGTGGCAACAGTTCAATGATCCTGCGCTGGCAACCCTGTTGCGTCTGGCACAGGCAGACAGCCCGTCCCTCGACAAGGCTCTGGCGCGCATTGCCCAGGCACGCGCGACGGTAGACGACAGCGTTGCCGACAGGTTGCCTCAAGTGAGCGGCGGCTTGAGCAAGTCACGCGCCGGCATCAGGCAGAGCGGGGTGCGTCAGAGCGGCAAGACCTCCGGCGCAACCCTCGATGCGTCCTGGGAACTGGACCTGTTCGGCAAACTGCGACGCACCGACGAGGCTTCACGCAATCTGCTCGAAGCACGTGTCAATGACTGGCATGACGCTCGCGTATCACTGGCCGCCGAGGTCGGTGATGACTTCGTGCAGTACCGCGGCTGCCAGATGCTGGTGAACGCTTACCGTGATCAGGCGCAATCCCAGGAGCAGACCGCACGTCTGACTCGCGTGTCGTTTCAGGCCGGATTTACCGCCGCCGCCGACTCATCGTTGAGCGACGCCAGTGCGGCGGCGAGCAATGCGACTCTCATCAAACAACAGAGCGAGTGCGACGTGCTGCTCAAGAGTCTGGTGGAGCTGACCGGCAGCGACGAGGAACAGGTACGAGAAGTGCTCAGCCATAACCCCGCGCGACTGCCGCAGCCTGCGTTGCTGGATGTACGGGAAATACCCGCCGACCTGGTGCGCCAGCGCCCGGACCTGGCGTCCAGCGAACGCGAACTGGCCGCAGCGAATGCGAAGATTGGCGCTGCTCAGGCTGATCGTCTGCCCAGCCTGAGTCTGGTTGGCTCGTTCGAAGTGGGGACCACCACCGGAGTGTTCAGCCGCGACTGGAGCCTCGGCCCGCAACTGACTGTTCCGCTGTTCGATGCAGGCAAGCGCCGGGCGGCGGTAGATTCTGCGCGGGCGGATTATGACACGGCGCTGGCGACCTACCGGCAAACCCTGCGCACGGCGGTAATGGAGGTCGAGCAGGCGCTGGTGCGCCTGGACGCGGCGCGGCGTTCACAAGCCAGTACGCAGCGGGCCAGCGACGGTTATGAAGCGTCGTTCGAGGCTACAGACCGCAACTGGCAGGCCGGTAATGCCAGCCTGCTGGACCGCGAAGAGGCTCGACGCTCGGCGCTGTCGGCAGAAATCGAATTGATCAACGTGCAACAAAACCAGGTGCGCTACTGGATTGCCCTGTACAAGGCCCTGGGCGGTGGATGGCAGGACAGTCGCGAAGGTTTGGCCGGTGAAACACCGAAGCGGGGCGGCGTATGAGGAAGTTACGTGTGTATGGGCTGCTGGCGCTGGCGGTATTGGGTGTCTCGGGCTGGCTATTGTCTGGCCGCGCAGAGCCGCCCCCGACAGCCGCAGCCGCGCCGGCCACCAGCCTGACGGTTGAGGCGGTGCAACCGCGCCGCGAAGACTGGCCGCAGGAACGGGTGGCGAGCGGTGCGCTAGCACCCTGGCAGGAAGCCGTGATCAGTGCCGAGACCGGAAGCTTGCGTATCGCCAGCCTGAAAGCTGATATCGGCGATCAGGTGAAGAAGGGCCAGGTTTTGGCGACCCTGGCCGATGACAGCGTGCTGGCCGAGGAAAACAAGCAGAAGTCAGCGGCCGCCCAGGCCTCTGCGCAACTGCAGGAAGCCCGCTCCAATGCCAGACGGGCGGCCTCGGTAGGGCAGAGCGGCGCCCTGTCCGAGCAGAAACTGGAAGAGTACCGGGTCAAGGTGCAGACCGCCGAAGCTGACCTGGCCTCGGCGAATGCCGATCTGCGCAGCATCCGGATCAAGCTCACGCAGACGCGCATCGTCGCGGTGGATGACGGAATCATTTCCGGGCGCAAGGCCTTGCTTGGCGATGTGGTGTCGGCGGGCAGCGAAATGTTCAGAATGATCCGGGAGGGCCGCATCGAGTGGCAGGCGGAACTGGATGCCCAGCAACTGCCAGGCGTCAAGGCCGGGCACCTCGCCCGTGTGAAGCTGCCCGGCGGTAATGAGGTCGAAGGGCACGTGCGGCTGGTCTCGCCAGTGCTTGACAGCAAGACCAGCAGGGCGCTGGTCTACGTATCCCTGCCGGTAGGGTCGATGGCCCGCTCCGGCATGTACGCCAGCGGTCGCATCGAACTGCCGTCCAGCCCGGCGCTGACGGTTCCGGACACCAGCGTGATCCTGCGCGATGGGCGCTCTTATGTGTTTGTACTGGGCAAGGACATGCGCGTCAGCCAGCAAGTGGTAGAGATCGGACGGCGTCGTGGATCGGCGCTGGAAATTCTCGGCGGCCTGGCAGAGCAGGCTCAGATCGTCCGCAGTGGTGGTGCCTTTCTCAATGACGGGGCCAGCGTGACGCTGGTCAACGCCGAGGCCCGAGCGCAATGAATATCTCCGCGTTGTCGATTCGTTACCCGGTTCCGGCGGTCATGCTGTTTTTATTGCTGACCCTGTTTGGTTTCCTCGGATTCGAGCGTCTCGGCATCCAGGACTTTCCCGACACCGATCTGCCTGCTGTGGTCATCAGTGCCTCGCTGGAAGGGGCCGCCCCCGAGCAACTGGAAACCGAAGTCGCGCGCAAACTCGAAGACAAGCTGACCTCGCTGCGCCTGCTCAAGCATGTCACCACGCAAATTACCGAAGGCAGTGTCCTCATCAATGTGATCTTCGACATCGACAAGGATGGCAACGAAGCCCTCAACGAAGTACGCAATGCGGTGGACAGCGCTGCGGCTGAATTGCCAGCCAACCTCGATACGCCATCGGTAACCCGCCTGACCACCAATACCACGGCGTTGCTGACCTATGTGGTCGATGCGCCACGTATGGACGAAGAAGCGCTGTCATGGTTTGTCGACAACGAGCTGAGTAAACAACTGCTGACCGTGCGTGGTGTCGCAAAGATCAGCCGGGTGGGCGGCGTGGACCGCGAAGTCCAGGTTGACCTTGATCCGGCGCTGATGGCCGGTCTGGGTCTGAGTGTGACGGACATTGCAGATCGTTTGCGTGCGATGCAGAAAGACAATTCCGGCGGCCAAGGCGATCTGGGCAGCGGTCAACAGGCGCTGCGTGTCCTCGGCGGTATTGACGACCCCGCGGCGCTGGGCGCTATCCGCATCCCCGTCAGCGATGGACGGATGCTCGCTGTGCAGCAGTTGGCCACCGTGCGCGATACCCATGCCGAGCGCACCACCCTGGCGTATCGCGATGGCAAACCGGTGATTGGCTTTCAGGTCATCCGCTCCCTGGGCTTTTCCGACGTCGGCGTGACCAGGGATTTGCGCCAGGCAGTCAGTGAGTTCGCCAGGCAGCACCCTGATGTGCGTATTGAAGAGGCGAGTAATGCCGTCGAGCCGGTGATGGAAAACTATCGCGGCTCCATGGCGCTGCTCTACGAAGGGATGTTACTGGCGGTGCTGGTGGTCTGGTGGTTTCTGCGTGACTGGCGGGCGACCTTGATCGTGGCCACGGCACTGCCTTTGTCGATCATCCCCACCTTCGGCGTGATGTATTTTGCCGGTTTTAGCCTCAATACCGTTTCGCTGCTGGCGCTGGCGCTGGTAATCGGCATTCTGGTCGACGATGCCATTGTTGAGGTCGAAAACATTGCGCGACACCTGCGCATGGGCAAAACCCCGAGGCAGGCGGCAATCGAAGCGTCCGACGAGATCGGCCTTGCGGTATTGGCAACCACCGTGACCCTGGTCGCAGTATTCCTGCCGACCGCTTTCATGGGCGGGATTTCCGGCAAACTGTTTCGCCAGTTCGGTGTGACCGCCAGCGCTGCGTTGATATTTTCGTTACTGGTCGCCCGTCTTCTGACGCCGATGATGGCTGCGCACTTTCTCAAGGCTCGCTCGCATGGCGAACACGACGGCGGTTTGATGAGGCGTTACCTGGGCTGGATTCACACCAGCCTGAGCCACCGCAAAACCACCATGGCCATTGTGGGCGCTTTATTCATCGGCTCGCTGGCGCTTATACCCTTGCTGCCGACCAGCTTTCTGCCTGCCCAGGATATTGCCAGCAGCACCGTCAGCCTGGAATTGCCACCTGGCAGCAGTCTGGCGCAGACCGGCGAGATTGCCTTGCAGGCTGAGAAGCGTTTGCGTGCGATCCCTGAAGTGGCCCACGTGTTCATTTCGGCGGGCAGCGGCGATGCCGGCAGTGCAGGCAATCGCAACGCGATACTGACCGTCGATCTGCTGCCGCGTGACCAACGCGCCCTGAAACAATCCCAGGTGGAAGCGAGCATGCGTGAAAGTCTGCGCAGTTTGCCTGGTGTGCGGGTGACGGTCGGTGGTGACGCCAGCGGCGAACGGCTGGACATCGTCCTTGCCAGCGATGATGGCGATTTGCTGGAGCGTACCGCCGCCGCGCTTGAACCGCAGTTGCGCCAGATAAAAGGCATCGGCAACGTCACCTCAAGTGCGGCGGTGCAACGACCGGAAATCCAGATGCGCCCGGATGTTATCCGCGCGGCAGAGCAGGGTGTCAGCAGCCAGGACATCGCCGACACCCTGCGCATGGCCACCTATGGCGAATACAGCTCGTCCCTGGGCAAGATCAATCTGTCCCAGCGCCAGGTCAATGTGCGGGTGCGCATGCAGCCGCAAGTACGTACCGACCTGCAGAGCCTCGCTCAGTTGCGGGTCACCGGGCGTGATGGCCAGATCGCGCTGGCGTCGCTGGGAGAACTCAGCATGGGCAGCGGCCCCGCGCAGATTGATCGTATCGATCGCTTGCGCAATATCACCCTGTCCATCGAACTCAATGGCAGCAATCTGGGCGAAGTGATGGAACAGGCCAGGCAAACGCCGGTCATGCAGAACCTGCCAGCGCAAGTGAAACTGGTGGAGCAGGGCGAGTTGCAGTTGATGAGCGAGTTGTTTGGCAACTTCAGTCTGGCGATGGCCGTTGGCGTATTCTGCATCTACGCGGTGCTGGTATTGCTGTTCCATGACTTCATGCAGCCGCTGACCATCCTCTCGGCGCTCCCGCTATCGCTTGGCGGCGCACTGTTGGCACTGTTGATCGGCGGGATGAGTTTTTCCATGGCGTCGGTCATCGGTTTGCTGATGCTGATGGGGATCGTGACCAAGAACTCGATCCTGCTGGTGGAGTACGCAATCATGGCTCGCCGTGCGCCGACCGTAAGCCGCTACGAAGCGTTGATCGACGCCTGCCACAAACGCGCCCGACCGATCCTGATGACCACCATTGCGATGGGGGCAGGCATGTTGCCGACCGCACTGGGATGGGGTGGCGAGTCTGGCTTCCGCCAGCCGATGGCGGTGGTCGTCATCGGCGGACTATTGGCCTCGACCGTACTGAGCCTGTTGGTAGTGCCCGTTATCTTTACTTATGTCGATGATGGTCATGAGAGGCTTAAAAGTTTGTTCCGCAGGCCTTGATAAAACAGTGTAATCCGCCATTGAGGCAGGCGCCCTGACAGGGATAAGCATCAGAGAGAATAATTCGCATTTCGATATGTTTCCTCTCTGGACTCTACTGAACTCACCCAGCACATCAGTGCTCGTCCTCATCTAATCAACACTTTATTTAGTCCGTTCCACCCTATGCCTGTTCATAAAATCCAATCAGTGCCGATAAAGTCAGGGATCGCGAAAGGTTAAAGTGCCATGAACAGCACTTTCCACCCCTTGCGGCCTGTAAAGCTCACAAGCCAGCGGCAGATAGCCATTACACGGAGGTGCCGTTAGTTGTTATAGGCAGGTTCCGCTCTGGCACAGAAAATTGGCTGACCATTTCTGTAGCCCAACGAACCGCTTATAGCAAAAGTGCGCAAAATCCACGTGTAACCACTTGCCTCTAGTGCAGTAGGGCTCTCGGACAGAAGTGACCCCTTACTTAACGATGATGGATAATCAATGAACATGATAAATCGCACCAGTTTCGCTAAAAAACTCATGGCCGCGTTCATCGTTTGCGCCATGATCACATTGGCTGTGGGTGGTCTGGGGATGCTCGGTATCAACCGGCTTTCCGATGCCCTTGAGCTGACGTTCTCGAATAACCTGGTTTCAGTGGCCAACACCAACGAGACGATGACCGCTCTGACCACTCATAACCGCGGGCTTTATCGTTTGCTCGATGCCCGGGACAAGGCTACGGCGGAGAAAATGCGCCAAAGTATCAATGCCGAGCTGGAGCGTGCGCAGAAGGTCTATTCCGTCTACCGCGCCACTCCGCAGGAAGACGATGAGCGCGCAGCGGGTGACCAGTACGACGCCCTGATGTCAGCCTACATGTCTGCTTCCCAGAATATCTTTGACCTGCAGCAGGCGGGCAAACTGGAAGACGCGCGCAATCGCCTCAACGCGCTGGCCGATGGGGAGTTCAACAAGGCTCGCGGCTACCTGCAGATCATGATCGACTCCAACAAGCGCCAGATCAAAGAGGGGGCAGAGGCCGCTGACAGGCTGCAAAGCAACTCGGTATTCATGTTGACGGCGGGTATTGTCATCGCGTTTGTGGTGGCGATCATGTTGGGTATTCTGATCACTCGCATGATTACCGGACCACTGAGAAGTGCTATCGAAGTTGCACAACGTATTGCATCGGGTGACTTGACCCAGAGCGTTTCCAGCACCCGAGGCGATGAAGCGGGGCACCTGCTCAATGCGATCGGCACGATGCAGGGCAATTTGAAACGCACCATTCAGGAGATTTCCAGCGCGTCCGATCAGCTTGCCTCCGCAGCCGAAGAGCTTGGCGCGGTCACCGAAGAAAGCACCCGCGGCCTTACTCGGCAAAATGACGAGATTCAACAGGCTGCAACGGCAGTGAACGAAATGACAGCGGCTGTTGAAGAGGTAGCCCGCAATGCGGTGTCTACGTCGGAGGAGTCGAAATCACTGGCAACCGACGCCGCCAACGGTCGTGGCCAGGTAGATAACACCGTCAAGGGCATCGGCACGATGGTCAGGGAAATTACCGAGTCGACGGGGTCTGTGACCACGCTCGCTGGCCACGTCCGGGATATCAGCAAAGTGCTTGAGGTCATCCGCAGCATTGCGGAGCAAACCAACCTGCTCGCGCTGAACGCTGCCATCGAGGCTGCACGCGCCGGCGAACAAGGCAGAGGGTTTGCCGTGGTGGCCGACGAAGTGCGCGCCCTTGCACACCGTACCCAGGCTTCAACGGTGGAAATCGAAGGCATGATCGGTACCGTGCAGTCCGGCGCCGACGGTGCGGTCGCTGCCATGAGCAAAAGCCTGGCGACGGCCACCAGCACCCAGGAACTCGCGCAGCGCGCCGGCAGCGCCCTGGAAAAAATCACCAGCGGCGTGGGGATGATCAACGAGCGCAACATGGTGATTGCCTCGGCGTCCGAAGAGCAGGCCCAGGTCGCACGCGAAGTGGATCGCAACCTGGTCAACATTCAGGAGCTGAGCGCACAGTCTGCAGCCGGCGCTAATCAGACGAGTGCATCCAGTCAGGAACTGTCACGGCTGGCGATTTCGTTCAACACGATGGTTGCGCAGTTCAAGCTTTAACGGGTTTGTGCAGGTGTATTTCCGGTCTGATCGTCTAGACCGCTTTGACCGGGAATACACACTGCTTTCTCTTGTTCTTTTCTTGTTGACGGTCGACCTTGCCAGTTTGCAGAGGCGACTTGCTTAAGAATGTCTACCTGTCCAGCCGCGAGCATTCGCAAAGCTGCTCCCGCCTCATTACAATCCTGGCAGATAGACCAATCCAAAGGTGTACATTGGAATTCACACGGGACAGATTCAACGGGATCATTGTCAACGCAGCTTCATTGCCAAATGATCCGCAAGCGTTGCAAGACGCTGTCGACGCGCTAGTTATCCTCATCGAGAATGAGGACCTGGCGCTGGCCTGGGTCACACTGCCCATCAGCAATGCCCAGAGTATTCCGATCTTCACCGCTGCCGGGTTCTCTTTCCATAGCTGTCTGACCGATCAACTTACTCTGGTGCGGCGCCCTTTAGATCAGGTATTCGTCCCGTTCATACCTACCCATACTGTAGGAGCGGGGGCCATCGTGATTAATGAAGCAGGGGAACTCCTTGTCGTGAAGGAGCGAGGCACCCAGGGGTTCAAGCTGCCGGGAGGGCACGTAGACAACGCTGAACGAATTCAGGATTCAATCGAACGTGAGGTGCTGGAGGAAACCGGGATCGAATCGAAGTTCGAATCCATTGTGGCGTTTACTACCAAACATCCCTACCAATTTGGCAAATCAAATATCCACTTCATCTGCCGAATGACGGCTCTGACGCAGCGAATAAACATCCTGGACACTGCCGAAATAGAGGAAGCCAAATGGGTAGCGTTGCAAGCCTACCTGGCAGACGACAGCAATAGCATGTCCAACCGACAGTTGCTCAAGGATGTCGCATTCAGCCAAGGTCTCGTTCCCACCGAGTATTCCGCCAATGTCGGAGCTCATAAAAAACAGGAGATTTTCACCACAACGGGTGATCAATCGGAAACGCTGCTTTAAGGTCTGTGGCAATTCATGCGGATTGAACTGCCCACGGACACTGCAAAATTAGCGCATTGCACGCGTTCCGGAATGGAGCGGGGTAGCCTGAGTCGGGCTGTGCAGTGGATGGAGACTACTGATCAAATTTGAAATATCTTGAAACATTCGTGTCACATGAAGAGTCAATGGAATAACCCTCTTCAAGGTTTTCCGATGAAAACGCCTCGCCCAAATACACGTCTCAAATCCCTCATCAATCTACGCAATCTAAAAATGGCGCGATCTGCGCACGCGTTCGTTCGAGGCAATACCGCCCAGTTCTATGAGTGGCTTCACAGCCAGTCGGGTAGACGTCTGCCCAGCGGTCCGCCGGTCTGGATCTGTGGCGATTGTCATGCCGGCAATCTGGGGCCCACAGGGGATTCGAGAGGGCGCATCGACATGCATATCCGCGACCTCGATCAAGCCGTGATCGGTAATCCTGCCCATGACCTGGTGAGACTTGGGTTGTCGTTGGCGACAGCTGCTCGAGGCTCGGATCTGCCCGGCGTTACCACCGCAAGAATGCTGGAAGAGATGATGCAGGGCTACGAAGAAGCTTTTATGGGCGACGACGATGAAGAGCCCGATCGTCCTGCGCAAGTGAAAGCCGGAATGCGCAGCGCGGTGCAACGCACGTGGAAGCATCTTGCCAAAGAACGCTTCGAAGGTACGCAACCGACCATTCCGCTTGGCAAGCATTTCTGGCAACTGTCCCGTGCGGAGCGCGATGCAATCAAGGAGCTTTGTGAAACGCCGGAGATTCATGCGCTGGTGACATCGCTCAAAGGCAGGTCGCAGGATGACCGTGTGCGCTTACTCGACTCCGCCTATTGGGTAAAAGGATGCAGCTCTCTGGGCCTGCTTCGCTATGCAGTGCTGATGGGTGTTGGTGATGAAGAGGATGAAGAGTTCTGCTTGCTCGACGTCAAGGAAGCCGTCGCAGCGGCGGCCCCACGTACGGCGAGGGCTCGCATGCCCAGAGACAATGGCAAACGGGTAGTGGAGGGCGCCCGCAACCTGTCGCCCGGCCTGGGCAGCCGAATGGTTGCCGTGCGAATGCTGGATCATTCGTTCTTCATACGTGAGCTACTTCCTCAGGACATGAAGCTGGAACTTGATGAGCTCACTGAGCAAGAGGCCATGCAGGCCGCAGCGTATCTCGCAAAAGTGGTTGGGAACGCCCACGCCAGACAGATGGACCTGGCCACACGCGCGGCGTGGATCAGGGATCTGCAAGCCAATCGGTCCGATACCCTGGACGCTCCCTCCTGGCTATGGTCGAGTGTCGTCCAACTGGTCGGCAGTCACGAGCAAGGCTACCTTGAGCATTGTCGGCGCTACGCGCTGTAGCGCCTTATGAATGCCGAGATGAGCGGAACAGAATTCAGTTAATCGATATTCCGCTCATATTCTTGAGGAACGCATAACGCATAACGCAGTCAGCGCCAGGCCCTTATCGGTTGTGGCGCAGAATGGAGAAGTTCAGCGCCGCTGCCACCGAGAGCCAGACCAGATAGGGGAACAAAATCAGCCCGGTGATGATGTCCAGCTGCAAGGCCATTACGATCATCGCGGCAACCACGATCCACAGCAGAACCAGAATCACCATCGCAGCATCGAGGCGGTTCGCGCCAAAGAATACCGGCGTCCACAGCGTATTCAGCGCAATTTGAGCCGCCCACAAGGCCAGCACGATCTCGCTGCCGGGGATCAGCGTCAGGCGATAGCCGGCCCAGGCGAGAAGCAGATAAATCGTCGTCCACGCCACCGGAAACGCCCAGTCAGGCGGGGTGAAGCTCGGTTTTTCAAGAGATTCGTACCATGCTCCCGGCTTGAAGATGATGCCGGTTGCTCCGGCGGCGCAGCAGGCTAGAAGGAAAATGAAGAAGGTCATGGGTGGTCCTGGGTCGAGGGCTTATGAGGCTGATCGGTCTTAGCGATACCCAGGTTGGACGCCTTTGCGTTGAAAAGGTCCGTTTTTTTGATGTGAGGGGCAGGGCGTAGGGGTGCAATTTCCCAGCGTTGAATGACGAGCGATGCTGCACGGCTTCACAGCGATTGCCGTCGCTCGAACTGTGCGCGTAATAGCTTGGCGCTCAAATCCTCCCAATGCTCGACAAACGCAGTGCGGGCTGTTTCGAAGTCGCGACTGCGAAGGCAGGCTATCAAGTGCTCATGGTCCTTGACGATTTGCTTGGGGTCCTCATAACACGGCTGTTGCAGTACCAGCAGCAGCTCAATCTCGCTTTCCAGCATGGCATAGCTGCGCTGCAGGCGTGCGCTGCCACTGGCGCGGATGATCGCCCGGTGGAAGTCACCATCAGCGGTGACAATGTCTGAGCGCGGGGTATCGGGCGCGGTATTGCGCAGTCTTTCTACGGCGTCCAGCGCGTCAGCCGGGACCGTGCCATTGAGGATAATCATGCGCACTGCTTCAGTTTCCAGTACCCCGCGCAGCCGGGCGATGTCGACGACGTCGTCCGGGCCGAACTCGGGTATGCAGAATCCGCGATGAGGCACTTTCAGCAGCAAGCCGAATGACACCAGTAACTGTGCCGCACTGCGAAACGTGTTGCGCGCCACTTCGTACTCTTCCGCCATCTTGACGTCCCGCAGGAATTCGCCTGGCTCGAAGTCGCCGTTCAGGATCCTGGCCTTGAGCTTCGCGGCCAGTGCTTCGACCGCCGAGAGCCTGGCTGGGGATGTTTCGATGTTCGCGCTGGAAAGAATCATGGTAACCACGACGGGGGTTGGGGCTCGGTAGAGTGCGCGATTCTAGTACGACTGGGTGTGCGCACACCAGTAAGCGATCAAGCTTCTTTTTAATTTGTACAACAATTTCATTTTTAGAAATTTTTTTAGATCATTTCAACCACATGATTATTATGCCTTTTTAAAAGACATTACCTGAAAATCAGGCCTTTCAACCGAAATATTCGCTTCCAATAAAAATAGTTGTAGCACAATATCTACGCATCGACGTCGTGCCATGCATGGCTTTGCCGGCCTAGGAGTCCAGCGATGCAAGTGATTGGAAAAGAAGAATTCAGCGAAAGCCTTATCGCCTTGCAGGGCGATTTGGCGGCGCCTTTCACGCCAGTGTCGCTGGAAGAAGGCCGGCGCATTGTGCTGGAGCAATTTGGTATCAGCGCGCAGTTGACGCGCTTCGCCACAGAAAAAGACGATACGTTTCGCTGCGATTGTTCAAGCGGTCAGTCTTATGTGCTCAAGATCGCTAACCCGCAGGAAGCTCCTGTTGAGCTCTCGCTGCAAATCGAAGTCATGCAGCATATTGGGCGCAGGGCGCCCCAATTGCCGATTCCCAGGGTTTACCCCGCGCTGGACGGCGGATACCTGACCCCCGTCGTAACGGAAAGTGGTGAGTCAAGGCAGGTGAGGCTTCTGAGCTTTCTGCCAGGCACTCCCTTGGATAAAACCACCCTCAATACCCAGGGGCGCGAGCAGATCGGCCAATTGCTCGCGCACCTCAGGCTGGCGACTGCCGACTTTGCCCACCCGGCAGAATCCCGCAAGGTGTGCTGGGATGTGCAGCACCTGCGTGTGCTTGAGCCCCTGCTCAATGGTGTCATAGAGCCCGTGCGTCGACACTCGCTGGAGCGGGCGCTGGAACGCTTTGGCGAGGTCGAGGGCTTGATCGCCGGGTGCCGACAACAAGTGCTGCATAACGACTTCAATACCTCGAACATCGTCATCGATGCCCATCGCCCGCAGTGCGTCGGGGCGATCATCGATTTCGGCGACACGGTCAAGACTGCCATTGCCATCGATGTGTCCACTGCCATGATGAACCAGTTGCTCGCAGTGCACCCCGGCCAGGACCTCGACATTTTTGCCCCCGCCAAGGATCTGCTCAGAGGCTACCTGCAAGTTTCCGACCTCACGCCTGAGGAGCTAGCCCTTATCCCGCACCTGGCCATGGCGCGCCTGGTTGCCAGAGCGTTGATTACCACCTGGCGCTCGCAGCTTTTCCCGCAGAACAGTGCCTACATCTTGAGGAACGCGGCGCCGGGATGGGGCCAGCTGGACTGGATGCTTAACCGGTCACCGTCACAGATGTCAGCGCTTCTGATGCACTTCGCCCACTGATTCATCCATTGCTTAGGGGGTTTTAAATGAGCAACTCAAACATCCAGGCCATCCGTGGTGACATGCCCAACGGCTTCAACCCTGCCAACGTCGATCGCCTCGACGTTGCTGCACGTGAACACATTCAGCGTCGGACCGATTTGCTGGGGCCTGCCTATCGGTTGTTCTATAACGAGCCGGTGGGGGTCGTGCGTGGCAAAGGGGCTTATCTGTACGACAAGGACGGCAACGAGTACCTGGATGCCTACAACAACGTGGTGTCGGTGGGGCATTGCCATCCGCGCGTTATCGCTGCCATCACTGAGCAGATGAATAAGCTGTGCAGCCACACTCGTTACATGCAGGACGGCATTCTTGACTACGCCGAACAGCTGCGCGCCACGGCGGACGGAGAGATGGGCGCCGACGGGCACTTGATGTTCACGTGCAGCGGTTCGGAAGCCAACGATCTTGCCATCCGCATTGCACGGCATCACACCGGCAATACGGGGGTCATCGTCACCGCCGAGGCCTACCACGGCAACTCGGCGACCGTGGCAGCCTTTTCGCCGTCGCTGGGTATCAATGCCAAGCTCGACCCGTTCGTGCGCCGGGTGCCTGCTCCGGACTCCTATCGCATCCCACGTGAAGCACTGGGTCGCTACATGGCCGACCAGGTGGCGGCGCAGATCCGCGATATCCAGCGCCATGGCGGCGGCGTCGCGGCGTTCATTGCCGACTGCCTGTTCTCGTCCGATGGCGTTTTCTGTGATCCGGTCGATGTATTCGGGCCGATCGCCGAGGTAGTGCGCAAGGCTGGAGGCTTGTTCATCGCCGATGAGGTCCAGTCAGGGTTCGGTCGCAGCGGCACGCATTTCTGGGGGCATCAGCGCCACGCGGTGGAGCCGGACATCATCACCATGGGCAAACCCATGGGTAACGGCTACCCGGTGGCGGGGTTGATGGTGCGTCCGGAGGTGGTCGCAAGCTTCGGTCGCGACATGCGCTATTTCAATACCTTTGGCGGCAACAGCGTGGCGATTGCGGCCGCCCAGGCGACGCTGGATGTCATTACCGAAGAGCAGTTGATGGCCAACGCCAACCGTGTGGGCAGCCTGATCATGGCGGGCCTTAAAGACCTGGCTGCGCGGTATGAGCAGATTGGCGACGTGCGAGGCACCGGCATGTACTTCGCCGTCGAGCTGGTAAAGGGCAGAGCCAGCAAAACGCCTGACATGCAGACCGCTCTGCGCCTGGTCAACCATCTGCGGGAAAAAAGGGTGCTCATTTCCGCCACCGGACCCGATGCGAGCATTCTGAAAATTCGCCCGCCCTTGATCTGGACAGCAAGGGAGGCGGGTCGCCTGCTTGACGCCTTGGAAAGCGCTTTTGCCGAGTTGTGAAGCCCACCCAGGCGCCTCGATAAAGTCTGCCGAGGCGGGCCTGTTAAACGGCGTTTTGTACCAGACAGCCCTGCGTTTAAGCGCTTATTTACGGCCTCATGGTGGTGTAATAAACCCATGAGGACCAGATGCTCGGCACACCACAGCGGTTTGCGCCGCAATGACCTCATCACTGATCAAGGACCGCATTCATGAGCGATCTTCGCCCCAAGTACATCACCTTCGACTGCTACGGCACATTGACCAACTTCAAAACCGCAGCCCTGACGCGGGATCTGTTTGCCGATCGCATACCGGTTGAGCGGATGGAACAATTCATCAAGGACTACGCGGCCTATCGCCTGGACCAGGTCATGGGTAGCTGGCTGCCTTATGACCAGATTCTCAAGATAGCCTTGGCGCGCACGTGCAAGCGTTGGGGCATCGAATACCGCGACGAAGGCCAGGTGTATTACGACGCCGTGCCGACCTGGGGGCCGCATCCTGATGTGCCGGCGGGCTTGGCGAAAATCGCTGGCAAGATTCCCCTGGTGATTTTTTCCAACGCCATGGACGAACAGATCATGTCAAACGTCGACAAGCTCGGCGCACCGTTTCACAAGGTCTTCACCGCCCAGCAGGCCCAGGCCTACAAGCCACGTCTGGCGGCGTTCGAATTCATGCTCGATAACCTGGGCTGCGGGCCAGAGGATGTGCTGCACGTTTCGTCGAGCTTCCGCTATGACCTGATGTCGGCCCACGACATGAAGATCAAGCACAAAGCCTTCGTGGCCCGGGGGCATGAACAGCCGGCCAATGCTGCTTTCGGCTACCACCAGATCGCGGATATCGGCGGGCTGGCCGGACTGGTCGGGCTCTAGCAACAGGTTTCTCTTTTGAACTCATGTGGATAACCAGAACATGCCAGCACCTTTAACTCCCGTGCATACCTCTGCAGATCTGCCGGCGGAGGCCGATGTGGTTGTGATCGGCGGCGGTATCATCGGCGCGTTTACCGCCTATTACCTTGCCAGGCGCGGCATGAAGATCGCACTGGTCGAAAAGGGCCGCATAGGCGCCGAGCAGTCAAGCCGTAACTGGGGCTGGTGCCGCCAGCAGAATCGCGATGCGCGTGAATTGCCGATGGCCACCAAAAGCCTGGAACTGTGGGAGCAATTCGCCGAGCAATCCGGTGAACAGACCGGCTTTACGCGGTGCGGCTTGCTCTACCTGAGCAACAACGACCAGGAGCTGGAAGGGTGGGCGCGCTGGGGCGAGTTTGCGCGTACCGTCAACGTGCAGACCCAGATGCTTACCGCCGAGCAGGCCGCCGAACGGGGCAGGGCAACAGGCAAGCCTTGGAAAGGCGGGGTGTTTGCGCCCACCGATGGCATTGCCGATCCTTCCCGCGCAGCCCCCGCAGTCGCGCGCGCGATCATGGCACTGGGCAGTAGCGTTCATCAGGACTGCGCCGTGCGGGGCGTCGAGACCGAAGGCGGTCGCTTGTCGGCAGTCGTCACCGAAAAAGGCACCATCCGCACCCGGCTCGCGGTGCTTGCCGCAGGCGCCTGGGCATCTTCGTTCTGTCGCCAGTATGGTATTCGCTTCCCGCAAGCGACGATTCGTCAGACCGTACTTTCGGTCACCGCACCGAGCCAGGAAATTCCCAGTGCGCTGCATACCACCGGCGCGTCCATGACCCGCCGCTTTGATGGCAGTTACACGCTGGCGATCAGTGGCCGGGGGCGAGTCGATATCACGCCGCAGTTGCTGAGGTTCTCTACACAATTCCTGCCAATGTTTCAGCGCCGCTGGCGCAACCTGGCGCCTGGGGGGCTGGAAGGCTGGCAAGCAGGCCACGAAAGCTTGAAGCGCTGGCGCCTGGACCAGCCCACGCCGATGGAGAGAATGCGCATTCTCGACCCAAGCGCTGACGCCTCTGCGGTTGCGCTGACTTACAAGCGCGCGGTGGAACTGGTGCCGGCACTGCAGGGTACGTCGATCAAGGCGTCATGGGCCGGTTACGTGGACAGTACGCCAGACGGCGTTCCCGGTATCGGCGAAATGTCCAGCCTGCCGGGGTTGGTGATCGCGGCCGGGTTCAGCGGGCATGGCTTTGGTATTGGTCCGGGCGCGGGTCATCTTATTGCCGATATTGTCAGCGGTGTGAGCCCCATTGTTGATCCGCGTCCTTATCATCCGGACCGCTTTCAAACGTCCGCCTGGGGCAAGGTGGCGGACTTTTGAGCTGAAGCTGGGGCGAGGGGGTGGATTTATTTCACCTTTTCAGTCTCGCGCATAAACTGCCCGAGTTCCTTGCTATAGAACTTCGCCATGCTCGTGGTGCCGTGACCACGAGTGTCGGCACTGGCGGGGATAAGTAATAGCCGTGCGTGCTTGAGTTCTTTCATCGAGGCCTGCATCAGGCCTGTTTCCGGTGGGATGCGCTCATCGTCCGCTGAATTGATGGCCAGCACCGGCGCCTGGATTTTCTTCAGACCGGGGGCTGCGTTGAAGTCGGCGGAAGATTGCCATTGGTAGATAAAGTCATTGGCGTCGGCGGTTTGTGCAGCGCCGAGACGTTCATCCACCAGTTTGTCGGCCTGAGCGCGGGTCGGGGCAGCCGCCTGATACGCCAGAGTACCGCCACTGGTAGCGATGCTGAACATCGCGTTGGCCAAGCGTAGGGACGGCGGTTGCGCGCTGTAGTTGCCGTTGTTCCAGGCCGGGTCTTGCTTGATTGACTCGACCAGCAAGCGGCGCATCATCCAGTTGCGGGATGACATTTCGGTGGGTTGGGACGCCATGGGCACCAGCGCATCCATCATCTGCGGCCAGTTCTGGCCCCACATCCAGGTTTGCATGCCGCCCATGGAGTTGCCGATGATCAGCCTCAGGTGCTTGATACCCAGGCCTTCGGTGACCAAGCGATACTGGGCTTGAACCATGTCGTCGTAGTTGTACGCCGGAAACCGAGTGCGCAAGCCGTCCGATGGTTTGCTTGACTGGCCTACGCCAATGCCATCGGTGGAAATGATGTAGTACTTGCTTGCATCCAGCGGCTGACCAGGGCCGAACAGCTCCCCGCCAAAATCCTTGCTCAGCATATCGCTGCCTGGCCGATAGGTGCCGTGCAGAAAGAGGATGGCGGGATTTTTGGGATTGCCAAGGGTGATGTAGTGCAGTTTGAGGTTGGCGAGTTTCTCACCGGTATGGAAGGTGAACTGCGGTGCAACCCAGTCGCCCTCGGTCGCGGCAGGTAACGGCGCGGCACTGACGGCGGAGGCCAGTAACGCTACAGAAAACAACAACCCGATCGCGGGACGTGAAATGAATCTATGCATGATTGTGTCCTATTATTTTTGTTTTAGGAGGTCCTGCGCTCCGATGCTTGCAGGAGATTGATTACTTGGCGCGCGTTTCGCTGGCCCTTGGGATGGTGCCACCGCGGCGCAATGTCCCCGGTGTCGATACATGGGATCTTGGTTCCCGTCCCGTTTTGTATTTTTTTCAGGGCGTCATGGATGTCGAAAGGATCATCGTCCAACGATCAGATAATGTTAAGTTAATTTTTATATAACATTACTTAACACCTTGGCGCAGCTTTATTTTGAAGAACAGGCTTGAAAAAAAGCGAGTTCGCGCGTTAGCGAGGGAGCGGTGGAGGGGGGTGAGTGAGTTGCGCCCGTAAGAGGATTGACTGGGCCAGAAGCCCAGTCAGCCCAGTCGAAGCGATGGAAACGCAGCTGAAAACCTCAAACGGTTTGACCGGAAGCAATGACCTTGCTCGGGATTTCGCCAGGACGTCAAATGCAATGGCTAAGGAAAATTAACCAGTAATAGTTTTCTTTAGTTATCCTCGCCAGCGATCACGATATGGCTATGTTCATCAGCATCATTGATTCTGCTAGAGCCTCTTCCAGTCAGATCAAACGAGATTACCAAGCCTGGCCGCATGTCTTTTGGTCCGTCAGTCTTGCTGTTGCTGAAATGGCCGGCACCGCCCCATACGATACTTTTGTTCGCGCAGACAGCGGAAGCCTCTCTTGAAGCCGCCGCATCCCACGCTACATTTAAAGCTAGCCTCTTTTTCATGTACAAAATTTTTGCATCGGCGTTTTAGGCTGATCTATCGCCATTCTTCTATCAATTCCTGAAACATAAATCCCTGCACGATGAGCACTGCACAGCGCCTCAGAAACCTTGTCTAGCCAAGCGTCTCCGTGTCGCCCCCATGATGCTTCCAGAAAGTGTTTGACAGCGCTTTTTCCATCGTTCAATGCTTCTCTGAATGCCGCGCCATCGGAGTGCTTTACAAACTCTACAGCCAGGTGGTCGACGCCTGCATTTTTAATGCTTTGCAGCTGACTCGGTTATGAGTTTAGATATGAAAAGCTTACCGTGCTCATCACCAAATCAGAGAGCTGTAGTGGTCTAAACCTTCGAGCACAACATCACGCTGGGCGACTATCGAAGCATGCAACCGATGCATCACCGGTCACCCATGCGCTTGAGGGCGTAGCCGCATGGGCGGGGCGGGGCGGGGCGCTTAAACTGTAATAGCCGCATTCAGGATCAACACCACAATCAATCCGACCACAGCCACAATGGATTGAACCACCGAGATCGTCTTCGTCGCTTCTCCCATTGTCATGCCAAAGGACTCCTTTACCATCCAGAAGCCTGCGTGATTTGCATAATTGAAAAACAGCGAACCGCAGCCGATGGACAATGCCAGCAAGGGCAGGTTAAGGCTGGGATCGGCCCCCGCAAGCGGCGCCAGCAAGCCCGCAGCGCCTACGATACCCACAGTTGCGGAACCTGTAGAGACCGAGAGCAACATCGCTATCAGCCAACCCAGGATCAACGGAGGGAAGGCAGACTGCTGGGTCAAGTGCACAATGGCATCGCCTACCTTGGCACTCGTCAGCAGCTCCTGAAATGCCCCGCCTCCAGCAATGATCATGATGATGGAGGCAATAGGTTTGAGGCTTTTACCCAGCGAATCGCGCAGCTTTTCAGCGTTGCCACCACGCGCCAGTACCAAGCTTGCGCCAGCGAAAAGCACGCCTAAGAGCATGGATATCAGAGGGTTGCCCACGAAACTGGCCATCTGCAGGATCGCATTGCCCTTGGGTAGCAGCATCTCGGCGACGGCATTTATCAGCATCAGGATCGCCGGTAGCAGGGCTGCCAGTGCGCCGAGCCAAACGCTGGGACGGTGTTGATTGTCGGCTTTTTCAGCCAGAGTAAACTGATCAAGTAATGCCTGGTCAGGCCTGGTGCTCATGCGCTTCGAAATGAACGCACCGTAAAGTGGTCCGCCCAGAATCATTGCTGGAATAGCCGCGATAAAGCCGTAGAGCATTGTCGGGCCTACTGAGGCTTTTAGCGCGGCGATGGCCGTCAACGGGCCAGGGTGCGGAGGTACCATGCCATGCATAGCGGCGAGCGCGGAAATCACAGGAACACCGACATAAACATATGCCGAGCCTTTGAAGCGAGCCTGGCTTTCCAGCTTTCGCGCCACACTGAATATCAGCGGTAGCATGATCACCAGACCCACTTCGAAAAACATGGGTATGCCAATTACAAACGCAACCATCATCATTGCCCAAGGAATCATGCGATCCGAGGTGCGCTTAAGGATGACCTCGGCTATTTGCTCCGTGACGCCAGCATCAGCCAGGATTTTGCCGAGCATCGCGCCAAGCGCAATTACGATCCCAACTGCCCCCAGTGTCTTTCCGGCACCAGTGATCAAATGAGCGACGATACTTTCGGGCTGCATTTGGGTGGCAAAGCCCACTCCAACGGAAACGATCAACAGGGCCAAAAGCGGGTGCATCTTGAGTCGTGACACGATCAGTGCCACCAGCACCAAGACGCTGACAAGCGCTGTCATTAGAAGTTGTATATCTAGGGTAGTCATGAAGAGGTCTCAGTAATGGGAGCGCTGAGGCTGTACTCAGCCTTGGAAAAAAGTCGTAACGCTGCCGAAGCACGCTAAAAATCAAGCTTGGGAGCATCCGCGTGCAAAGGCCGCATTAGGAAAGGCGAACACGCCGTATTCTGCTGCTATGCCAATGCTGTCAGGTAGTTTAGGTGTGGGGCGAATATGGGCGCGGGCACATGCAGCACCAAGGTTGAGGCCTTTGATGTCCGGCAAGCGAAGAGGTCGACGGACGAATGTGCGGCGCCCTTGTTGACGCTCCAGCAAACCTGCGTTGACCCGCGCATCTACCGCCTTGGGTACGATGCAGGTCGATAGCAGGTGTTCAGCTGAACGTGACGTCTCCGTAGGAATAGCTTCGCCGGAGCGCCCTTGGATGTTTGCAATCTGCTGAGCCAAGGGGTCATCAAAGCACTGGTAAAGGGGCAGACGGTTATCGTTGTGCACAGCATTCATTGAGTGATTCACCTTGTTATATAGTCATTTATATGAATCAAGGCGAAGTATTTGTCGGGCGATGAGAAATTGTCAAGAGTGGCCTTGTGGGTGTGGGTCGGGTCCCGGCAGCACTTGGTTCTTCACCATCAAGCGGGTGGTAGCTATCGAGTTCCGACAAACACCAGGCCGCGCGCTTTCGGAAAGCCTCAGCCGGGCAGGAGCTTCGTCGGCGCCTTGCACTGGGGCTTCGCCATGACCGCGCAAGACATGAAAGCCGAGCAGCGCAGCGGCCGGTTCATCCCGGTACGCTTGGTTAGCTGATGCAGCGCCAGCTTGTCGCGAAAGTACATCCGCCGAATTTTCCCCAACATTTCCATGCTGATCACCCTGTGTTCTCCTGCTCGGAAAGCGAGCAGAAGCAGTTGAACACCTGGGTCAGTTTTCGGTCAGCGGCAACACGCCAGCAGCATCAACAACGCTACCTGTAGCCTACGGTGTGTCGGGCGCTAGCATCCATGACTCCAACGCTCCGACCACGTAGTCCTCAACGCCAACACCTCCTGCATGCAGCTCAAGAACCTCGCGCGCCAAGGCCTTGTTATTCGTTACCGTTTCGGGGGAGTAGCCTCCAAAATACGAGCCTTGGCTAATGTGCGATGGACGCACGTTCACAATCGTCTGACGGGAGGTCGCTGGCGCCGTCTCCTCATTAAAATGAACGTTGATCTCAATGAGATAGAGCGACAATCCGTCCGGGTCTGCCCAAAATTTCGAGTGCAGCTTAAACCTGATTCTATCCGTTTCTTGAGGCTTTAATTCGTGGTGAATCTTTTTCTTGGCTACGCTTCCAGCCTTCTCGGAGAGAGAGATGTCATAGGTAGCTGAAACATCTACAATCCGGTGATTCCGGTCTGTCACGAGGTTCCAATGCTTAACCGTGTGGATTGAAATTTCCTTAACGAAAGCGACTTCAGAGCCCGAATTTCTCAGCTTCAGTTCGACTTCGGTAGCGAGATCATCCCGGTCTTTTTGATTGTCCTCGTCCTCATCAATCACCTCGTAGAAGTCGACAACCTTGAGGCTGTGAGCGGGCGGTGAAGGCTCAAATGAGTTCAGCACCTGCTTGATCTGGTCGTGCTCAAGCGAGAAGAGCTTGTTTTCCAATTGGCTTGCCAGAAACACTTCTGAGCGATCTAAGTCGTGTAGATGTTTCAGTTTATCAACGGCTTCGTAGATGTGAGGGGAGACGCCCTTGAACTTATCATTAACGACGAAGTAAAACTCTCGAACAGGTGATAGATAATTCCAAAACCTCTTCAACTTTTCAAAATCTTCAGACAGCTTACTAAGTGCGCTTTTCGTATTTTTTGCCAATGACTCAGGCGCGTAGGACTGATAGTAACGACCTTTCTTGGCCACCCAGCCGTCATTGCCTCGATCTCCAATATTGCCGTACGCCTTGATCGGTTGAAAATCCGGATCACTATAGGACATTATTTTGACGAACAAATCTTCGTATCTCTGACCATCTGATTCGTGAACCAGTAGTTTGAACGCAGTACGCATCTTACATCCTGTGCTGTGTTAATCATGTTGACGCTTTACAAGTGCTCCGAGCGACCAACATTGCTCAGCCTGTAGATCCAATCGTATCATATTAAAAAGGAGATTTTCATGCCTCTCCCAAGCCTAACCTTTTTTAGTATTCCTCGTGCGTAACGGTGATCTACTCACCGTCGAGCAGCACGTGGAAGTGCGCGAAAAATACCAACTCGATGTTTGCCAGGGTGGAAGAGTTTTGCCGAGCTCGCGGGATGTAACGGGTAACGCACCAGGAGAGGTATTACTTCAACAGCCGCAGGTACTGGCCACGCGTACGCAGGTCGATCTGCGGAAAAGGCGCTGTCGCAGCTGTGCCGATTCGGGCGACCAAATTATCGGCCTGACGGCCGCTTTGTAGCCAGATGGCGTAACCATCCAGCAAAGCCAGAATCGCCTCAAAGTGGCAGGCCAAGATGGCCTCATCGATATCCAGATCTCGGGTTTTGGCATAGGTGTAGAAAGCCTGGATCGCGCGCAGATGCGCCGCAGCAGTATTGTAAGCGCGGTGCTTGAGTTTGAGTTGGACGTAGATGAACGGAACGAGTATGGGCAACGGCGCTGCATTGACCTGAAGAGAAAAGGCACTGAATCAGCTTCATCGGCAGCCACCTCATTCAATGACTTGCCATGAACACGAGGTACATGGCCCGTTGAGAGAGTGGACGCCAGAAGCGGGTTTGTCGAATCAGTGGCTTGGGCAGCTCATGAACATCTATGACATGACCTGTCATTTAACATAATATACATTATGCGTAACAAGATGCTACGCAGCCTGGCCCAGTCCCACCGCATTTCAGAAGCCATGCAAACACTTCATCGCGGCGATTGATTCGCAGCTTCCGGTCCTTGCAAACAATCCCAGTGGCGACCGCGAAAAAGCAGAAGCTCGAACGTACTGCACGTTGATCTATCACGAGCCTGAAAACACTCAAGAGCGCGCTGGGGTCGAAAACCAGATCCAACCATGGGCTCCTGAACGCAAGAACCGGCTCTTCGCCGAGTCTTCGCAAGGCGGCAAACTCGCGTCTATGTGGACAGTATCCTGCGATGTATTTAGGGTTATCGTTCCCACGCAAACCAACCGACGAGAGCTTTATGCCCAACACACTGAGTTTTCACCAGGTTGATGTATTCGCCAGTAAGCCATTGGAAGGCAATGCCCTGGCAGTCGTATGCGACGCTGATGATCTGACCACCGAGCAAATGGCCGCGTTCGCACGTTGGACAAACCTCAGCGAGACTACATTTCTCATGCGTCCTACCCATCCTGATGCGGATTATCGTGTACGTATCTTTACTCCAATGCGTGAACTTCCCTTCGCTGGCCACCCTACCTTAGGCAGCTGTTACGTGTGGCTGGGGGATAATGGTTTTTCGCAAAGTAAAGAAGTCGTTCAGGAGTGTGGTGCAGGCTTAGTTAACATCCGCCGCGACGGCACTCGCCTGGCTTTCGCGGCACCACCATTGCTGCGTGGAGGTGCGGTTGAAGACGATGTTTTGCACCGCATCATCGATGGATTGGGTGTTGCACCTGACCGTATTATTGCGAGCCAATGGGCAGACAACGGTCCGGGTTGGGTTGTGGTAATGCTGCGCTCGCGTGAAGAATTGTTGGCAATACATCCAGACTATGCAGCACTGAACGGGTTAAACGTAGGCGCCTTTGCGCCTTGGATCGGGCGAGATGCAGGAGCTGATATTGAAGTTCGAGCCTTCATTAGTGACAGGTCTGCCGAAGACCCTGTTACTGGTAGCCTTAATGCCAGCCTTGCCCAATGGCTAATACCAGCCGGACTAATGCAAAAACGATATACCGTCAGCCAAGGTACGGCTTTGGGGCGTCACGGACGAATTCAGGTGGAACACATTGGCGAGCGCATCTGGGTTGGTGGGGAGGTTCAAAAATGCATTGCCGGTCGGGTCTCTTTTTAGCAGATGATTAAACATCAGGTCGAGCTGCCGAACAACCGCCCTCGCCCAGCCTTAAAACCCCTGAGATGGATAACTCAACTAAACAGTCATTTAGTTGAGTTATCCATCAACACCAACAAGCGCCCCTCTTGCACTTTACCCAGACATAAAACGCTCACCGGTTGACGATCAACTCTGAGGCGACTTTTCTCAGCATAAAGGTCTCACGCTGTATGGACTGCCCCATCGAAGATTCCTGGCGCTGCATAACAGCCTCATTGTGGGCAATGGCTTCAGTTACGCTGATCCAGACGGGCCGCATGCCATTGGCTATTTCATGGCTTTCCATCCTCACAGGCTCTAACTGGTGCGCGACTTCGCACAGGTAAAAATGCGAAGTCATGTGCATCAGATCATACTGGGGCTTCCAATAGGGCCGGTATTCTTCGATGTAACCATAATGCTGGAGCACCTGAATTTCACGAGCACCCGTCTCTTCTTCAAGTTCACGCTTCAGACCAGTAACAACGTCCTCGTCGGCATCCAGGCCGCCTCCGGGGAAACTGAAGTCGTTATAGCGCTCAGTGAACAGTAAAAGTATTTTTTCATCCCGCAATACGATGCCGCGTGCCGCATGGCGTCGGAATATTCTGCCCTGTGTGGACTTCAGTTCGGGATGAATGATTTCGGTAATGAGTTGCATGGGGTCTTCATTTCAAGTGAGCTGGAGAATTCGAAGCAGTTGTCTGCGTGATTGTACCCATAGCAAGTCAACAGCTGTGTCGGCCGAGCGTACGCAGATCCTCCAGCAACCGAACAAATTCGACAACGGCTGGAGCCATTGTTTGCTCCGTACGGGTAATAAGCCCAATCTGCCGAACAACACCCGGATGATCGACTGGCACTTTACTCAGGTCTCCCCGCCCATCGTCCGCTGACTCGGGAAGAAGCGTAATGCCCTGCCCCTGTCTGACCAAAGCAAGCACGGTAGACATGTAATTGGCTTCCAAGCCCGCAGATAAAGGCAGTTGCTCGTCAGCAAACACTCGCTCGACCAGATCGCGAACGCTGCTTTCCCTGCCGGTAAGAACGATCGGGAAACCAGCTATCTCGTTCAGTCTCACTGCGCGGCGATTCGCCAAGGGATGGTCTTTTGGAGCGAACAGGCACAACCGGTCTTCCAGGATGGCGTTGAACTCCAGCCCGTGGGTGGGCCGAGCCTGCACGCCTAATCCGAAATCCACTTCGCGCTCTAGTACAAGCGCGTCGATTCGCTGCGCGACGACATCTCGCAGCCTGACCTCGACACCGGGAAACCGTTCGCGAAACGTCTTCAACACTGCAGGCAGTACGCCGGAACACAGCGATGGCAAGGCGGCGATGCTGATCAAGCCGCGTCGTGAGGCTGCGATGTCCCGCGCGGCGTTAACGATGTTGTCCAGATCCAGCAGCAGTTTCTCCATGGGCAACAGCGCATTTTGCCCGGCGCCGGTCAGGCAGACATGGCGTGGGCTTCGTTCCAGCAAGGCAACGCCCAGCCAATCCTCCAGCTGCTGGATTTGCACGGTCAGTGCAGACGGCGACAAGTTGAGAGCGGCTGCAGCCTTGGAAAAACTGCCGGTCTGAGCGACTGACAGGAAGGCGCGAATGTGCTGGATCGAATTCTTCATTTTGTTTTTCCGAACATGATCCACTGAATATTTCAATTCACAGAGCATAGCGTCGTTGCTATTACTCTTGCAAAACAACAATAGGGTGTCTCGTCGCTGCCGCGCACAGGGATGCCAAAGAGGATCAGCCTATGCTCGCCACAGTTGGTGTGATAACCATCCTTGCCATGCTCGTCAGCATTATGAGCAAACGCATATCACCCCTGGTTGCCTTGATCGCCCTGCCGATCATTGCCGCCCTCCTCGCTGGTTTTGGTCTGCAAACCAGTGGCTTCATCATCACAGGCATCAAGAACGTTGCGCCCGTAGTCGGGATGTTTGTATTCGCCATCCTCTTCTTCGGCATCATGACGGATGCCGGCATGCTCGATCCGATCATCGATCGCATCCTCAAACGGGTCGGTACGCGGCCAACGCGCATCGTCATGGGCACCGCACTGCTGGCGCTGTTGGTGCATCTGGACGGCTCCGGCGCGGTAACCTTTCTCGTGACCATTCCCGCAATGCTGCCGTTGTACACGCGTCTTGGCATGGATAAACGCATACTGGCGTGCGT
This sequence comes from Pseudomonas sp. B20, assembly GCF_020515755.1. Lineage (NCBI taxonomy): Bacteria > Pseudomonadati > Pseudomonadota > Gammaproteobacteria > Pseudomonadales > Pseudomonadaceae > Pseudomonas > Pseudomonas sp. B20. Next base: position 48,266 of record NZ_JAHPJG010000025.1, on the reverse strand, counting down.
GACGGCGATGGCTGCGGGGGTCAACTTCCTGCCCTGGACGGGCCCGGTGTTGCGCTCTTCCGCCGCCCTTCACGTGCCGGTTTCGGATCTGTTTCAGCCGCTCATTCCGGTGCAGATCGTCGGACTGATCTTCGTCTTCACCTGCGCGTTTTTCCTGGGACGGCGCGAAGAGCGACGCCTGGGTCTGGGCCCCGAGAATCTTGATGTAAAACCCCACCAACGCGTGCTCAGCGATGCCGAGCGTGAACTGCGCAAGCCTCGGTTGTTCTGGGTCAACCTGCTGCTGACGCTGGTGGTGATGGGCGTGATGATCGCGGGGGTTGTCGATCCGGTGGTGATGTTCATGCTCGGCACCGTGATTGCCTTGTGCATCAACTACCCTGCAGTGGACGCACAACGGGCGCGTATCGACGCACACGCCAAAACAGCCCTGACAATGGCCAGTATTCTGCTGGCTGCCGGGGTGTTCACTGGAATCATGCAAGGCACCGGGATGCTGAAGGCCATGGCCGAAGTGGCCGTGGGCCAGATCCCGGCCGGGCACGGCAAGCTGATCCCGGTCGTCGTAGGCTTTATATCCATGCCCCTGAGCCTGCTTTTCGATCCGGACTCCTTCTACTTCGGCATCATGCCGGTGGTCGCCGAGGTCGGCAAAGCGCTCGGCGTCGACCCGATGCAGGTCGCGCAAGCGTCGCTGCTTGGCGTGCATACCACCGGGTTCCCGGTCAGCCCGTTGACGCCCGCAACCTTTCTGCTGGTCGGGCTGTGCAAGATCGAACTGGCCGACCATCAGCGCTTCACTATCCCTTTCCTGTTTGCGGCCTCGGTCATCATGACCCTGACCGCTATGGTCATAGGAGTTTTCTGAATGAAAACCATACGGATTGGTTCAGGGGCCGGTTATTCCGGCGACCGCATCGAGCCAGCGATCGAGCTGGCCGAGCATGGAGAACTGGATTACCTGGTATTTGAATGCCTCGCAGAACGTACCATTGCGCTCGCACAACAGTCGCGTCTGGCAAACCCATCAGCAGGCTACGATCCATTGCTGAGCGAGCGCATGCGCCGGGTCTTGCCTTTTGTGGGCAAAGGCGTTGACGGTACACGCCGCCGCTTGCGAATCATCACCAACATGGGGGCTGCAAATCCGCTTGGCGCCGCAAGCGAAATACGCCGGATAGCGAAAGAGCTTGGTCTGACCGGCTTGAAAGTCGCAGCGCTGACAGGCGATGACGTGCTCGCAGCCCTGCTGCAACAGCCCGATCAAACCCTCGACAACGGCAAGTCTCTGCGATCCATCGGCGACAGACTCATCTCGGCCAATGCCTATCTGGGCGCGGAAGGAATCATCCAGGCCTTGTGCGCCGATGCTGACGTGATCGTTACCGGTAGGGTCGCCGATCCGTCACTGTTTCTCGCACCGCAAATGTTCGAGTTCGGCTGGGCCGAGGACGATTGGGCATTGCTGGGCCGCGGGACCCTGGTCGGGCATTTGCTCGAATGCGCCGGCCAGGTCAGCGGCGGCTATTTCGCGGATCCCGGTTTTAAAGACGTCCCGGACCTCGACCGCCTGGGCTTCCCGCTGGCCGAGATAGATGCGGCAGGCAACGCCGTTATCAGCAAAGTGGCGGGTTCCGGTGGCCGCATTGATACCGCCACCTGCACCGAGCAGATGCTGTACGAAGTGCATGACCCTGCCTCCTACCTGACGCCCGATGTCAGCGCAGATTTCACTCATGCGGCCTTCGATTCCATCGCGAGAGACGAAGTACGCGTTCAGGGGGCGGACGGACGCGCACGTCCCGAGACGCTGAAGGTGTCAGTGGGTTTTCTCGATGGCTGGATCGGCGAAGGACAAATGTCCTACGGCGGCCCCGGCGCGCTGGCTCGCGGACAGTTGGCGAAGGACATCGTGCTCAAACGTCTGGCCCTGACAGGCGTGGAATGTGAGGACATTCGAGCCGAGCTGATCGGCGTTAACGCCTTGCATGGAAGTCACCTAGGAGCGCGAGCCGAGGGCGAGCCCTGGGAGGTACGCCTTCGGGTGGCCGCGCGTTGCGTGGATAAAAACGATGCGGTACGCGTTGGCAATGAAGTAGAAACCCTCTACACCAACGGCCCGTACGGCGGCGGCGGTGCGAGCAAGTCAGTCCGCCAGGTGGTCGCGGTGGCGTCACTGTTTGTGCCGAGAGACCACGTCAACCTGCACGTACACCTGGAGGACCTGACATGAACACCACCAAACTGCGGGACATCGCGCACACACGTACCGGTGACAAGGGTGACGTCTCGAATATCTCCATCGTTGCCTTTCACATCGACGATTATCCACGTCTGGCTGAGCTGCTGACGGTGGAGCGGGTCACTGAACACTTTGCCGAACTGCTGGACCTGAATGGCCACCCCGTAAGGCGCTACGAACTGCCGCGTGTAGGTGCGCTCAACTTCGTCCTGCCCGGCGTCCTGCGTGGCGGAGTCACACGGTCACTGGCGCTCGATGCCCACGGCAAGGCGCTGGGGGCCGCACTGCTCGATCTGGCCTTGGAGTGGCAAGCCGCGCCGGCCAATGCAACACTTCGGTCGCCCCCCTAGCGGCGCACTTTGGCGCACCCTGCACGCATTCATGCAACAAATCCGTACCCGTTGAAAAATTGGTTCACCCACCGGCGAACCAATCCTCTCAGCACGTCGCGTACCAGTCAGGCGGACCTTTGAACATTGGCCCGCCAGGCTTGATCGTCGCCAGTCGCTGGTCATCTTGTAGCTCAAAATCTACCGAACCAATTTTCATTGGCATCGCTCTTGCACCAGCCCTTTTGCCTGGAACCCCTGCCTGCGGGCAGCTCAGGGCCTCTTTTTTCGGTCTGGCGCGAGTACCACGATGCAAAGGTTCGACCCTGACATTCCCATCGACAACTCTTCGAAACTGGCGCTGGATGCGTTGCGCCAGATCGTTGCCCAGCATGCAGCCTTCCCCCAGCGGGCATTGCCTACCGAGCGCGATCTGGCAGCCGATTTCGGGGTTAGCCGCCGCGCAGTTCGTCGCGCCCTATCGGTGCTGGAGGCCGAAGGCCAGGTCTGGCGCCGACAGGGTAAAGGGACTTTTGTCGGACCGACGCCACCCAGCGCCGCCATGAGCTTCGCGCGGCTTTCCGGCCGGACCAATTTCACCGAGGTCATGGAAGCGCGTCTGCACCTGGAACCGGCACTTGCCTCACTGGCAGCGGTACGGGCCAATGGTGAACAGATGGCGATTCTGCGCCGCCTCGCCGAGCGCACCACTCGCCAGCAGGTCGCCGAGCAGACCGATGCCGAGGGCATCGAGCTGTGGGACAGCGCCCTGCACCGCGCCATTGCCGAAGCGGCGGGTAACCGGCTCATGCTGGACATCTTCGAAATGCTCGATGCGATCCGTCTGGACCCGGCCTGGCGCGACTTGCGTCACCGGGCGCGCAATGCCGATCGCCTCGACACTTACAGTCATGATCACGACGACATCGTCAGCGCCATTGAAAGCCGCGATCCGATCAAGGCTGCCACCGCCATGCGCGGCCATTTACGTGCGCTGCAACAGGCACTGAACACCGTCATCAACCAAGACCTGGAGGCCAGCCTATGAGCGCCACTGCCCACCTCACAGAAAACGGCGACGGCACGGTGCTCAGCATCAGCGACCTGACCGTCCGCTTTGCCGGTGCGCCCGCCAATGTTGTCGACGGCGTATCGTTTTCCGTCAAGCGCGGCAAGACCCTGGCCATCGTCGGCGAGTCCGGCTGCGGCAAGAGCGTGACCTCAATGGGCCTGATGGGCCTGTTGCCGACCACGGCCAAGGTAGGCGCCAGCGACTCGCTGCTGATCGATGAAGCCTTGCTGGGCATGTCCGAAGAGCGGCTGCTGGACGTGCGCGGTAACCGCATGGCGATGATCTTCCAAGAGCCGATGACCTCCCTCAATCCGGTCTTCACCATTGGCGAGCAGATCGCTGAAAGTGTGATGCGTCATCAGGGCCTTTCAGACAAGGCTGCCCGCCAGCGGGCTCTGGACATGCTGGAAAAAGTCCGCGTGCCGGACGCTCGCCAGCGGCTGGACGCCTACCCGCATGAACTCTCGGGAGGCATGCGGCAACGGGCCATGATTGCCATGGCGCTGGCCAATGACCCGGCGCTGATCATAGCGGACGAACCGACGACTGCGCTGGACGTGACCATTCAGGCGCAAATTCTCTCGCTGATCGCCAACCTGCAGACCGAGACCGGCACTGCGATGATTCTGATCACCCACGATCTGGGCGTGGTTGCCGAAGTCGCCGATGAGGTCATGGTCATGTACGCCGGACGCGTCGTGGAAAGCGGCCCGGTGAAAACCCTGTTCGACGATCCGCAGCATCCGTACACCATCGGCCTGATGGGCTCGATGCCCTCGATCGGTCCTCGTGAAGGCCGCCTGGCAACAATCAATGGGCGAGTACCGACGCCGGCAGAAATGCCAAGTGGTTGCCGCTTCGCCGGACGCTGCCCGTTCGTGATCCAGCAATGCAGAGACGAACGCCCGCCGCTGCTTGAGTTGTCTCCCGGACACTTCGCCGCGTGCATCCGTGCGCCTTTGGAACAGCATGTGGGAGTCAGTGCGTGAACCTTTCCGAACCAGACATCACCGGGCGCGTCAGCCCCGACAGCAACGCGCAGAAACCCATTCTGGAGGGCATCGGCCTGAGCAAGCACTTTGCCGTGGAAAGCGGTCTTTTGCAGCCGAAGAAGCCACCGGTACAGGCCGTCAATGAGGTCAACCTGTCGGTCCGCAAAGGCGAGACGCTGGCACTGGTAGGCGAGTCCGGCTCGGGCAAATCCACGCTTGGCCGCTTGCTGCTCAACCTGCTGCAACCGACTGCGGGTGACGTGATCTACGAGGGCCGCAACCTCGCCAACCTGACACCGGAAAAGCTGCGTCAGGTACGCCGTGACCTGCAGATCATCTTTCAGGACCCGTTCGCCTCGCTGAATCCACGCATGACCGTGGAATCCATCGTTGGCGAACCGATCTGGCTGCACAGCCAGGCCAGCCGCAGCGACCGTCAGGCGAGGGTCGCCGAGTTGCTGCGCACGGTAGGCCTTGCTCCGGAACACGGCGGTCGGCATCCCCATGAATTCTCTGGTGGTCAGCGCCAGCGCATCGGCATCGCCCGCGCGCTGGCTTCCGAGCCGCGCTTGATCCTCGGTGACGAACCGGTCTCGGCGCTGGACGTTTCGGTGCAGGCACAAGTGGTCAACCTGCTCGAAGACCTCAAGCATCAATTCGGCCTGACCCTGGTGATTGTTGCCCATGGCCTGGCCGTGATTCGCCATATGAGCGACCGCGTAGCAGTGATGTACCTGGGTGAAATCGTCGAACTGGCGCCGGTCGACGCGCTGTTCGAAAACCCGTTGCACCCTTATACCCAAGCGCTGATGGCCGCCGTGCCGGTCAGCCACCCTGACCTGCGCCAGCCACGTCCGTTACTCGGCGGCGATATGCCCAGCCCCAGCCGCCCGCCTTCAGGCTGCCGCTTTCATACCCGTTGCCCGCACGCCCGTGCGCTGTGCAAGGAGGCTGCGCCGGTCATGGAAACCGTCGAGGCCGACCGCCAGGTCGCCTGCCACTTCTGGCGCGAAATCGCCAACGCAGGCAGCGCCACGCTGATCCTTCTGACACCCAGCGCTGCCTATACGCAGCGCCTGAATCTGTTCAAGCACCATCAATCCCTTGCAGTGGAGAGCCAGCCATGAAAATCGCACACGTCGTGACAGGAACATTGTTATTGCTGGCCGCCAACGCTGCCTTCGCCGAATCGACGTTGCGCATCGGCATTCAGGACGATCCCGATGTGCTGGATCCGCATCGTTCGCGCACCTACTCCGGCCGTCTGGTGTACACCGCGCTGTGCGACAAACTGGTGGACGTCAACCCGGACCTGACCTACTCGCCGCAACTGGCCACTGCCTGGAACTGGAGCGAAGACGGTAAAACCCTGACCATGACGTTGCGCGAAGGCGTGACGTACCACGATGGCGAACCTTTTGATGCCGCCTCGGTGAAGTTCAACCTCGACCGCGCCCGCACCCTCCCCGACTCCCTGCGCAAAAGCGAGCTGGCCTCGGTGGACAGCGTCGAGGTGATAGACGCAAAAACCGTCGCCATCAAGCTCAAGCAAGCCGATGCCACGCTGGTTTCACAGCTGTCGGACCGTGCCGGGATGATGCTCGCGCCGAAAGCCGCGCAAGGCGAGTTCGCCTCCAACCCGGTCTGCTCCGGCCCTTACAAATTCGTCCAGCGCGTGCAGCAGGATCGAATCGTGCTGGAGCGTTTTGACAACTACTGGAATAAACAGGCGTATCACTTCGACAAAGTGGTGTTCCTGCCGATTCCGGACACCTCGGTGCGCCTGGCCAACCTGCGCTCCGGCGACCTGGACATCATCGAGCGTGTTGCGCCAACCGATGTGAAAACCGTCAAGTCCGACAGCAAGCTGGCGATCTACAACACACCGGGCCTGGGCTACATGCAGCTGATGTTCAACATCGGCAACGGCGAAAAAGCCAACTCGCCGATGGGCAAGGACAAGCGCGTACGCAAGGCCTTTGAGCTGTCCATCGACCGCGACGCGATTAATCAGGTGGTGTTCGAGGGTCTGTACGCGCCAAGCGCTCAGCCGTTCCCGAAAAACAGCCCGTATTACGACAAGGAACTGCCGATCCCGGCTCGCGATATCGAGAAAAGCAAGGCGCTGCTGGCGCAGGCCGGCGTGAAACTACCGTTGGCGGTGGACCTGAAAGTGGCCAACAACCCCATCGCGCAACAGGTCGGGCAGATCATTCAGGCCATGGCTGAAGAAGCGGGCTTCAAGGTCAACCTGATTGCCACTGAATACGCGACGATGCTCAGCGAACAGGCGAGCGGCAACTTCCAGATCGGCATGAGCGCCTGGTCGGGCCGTCCTGATCCGGATGGCGATATCCATCAGTTCGTGACCTGCAAAGGCGGCCAGAACGACGGCAAGTACTGCAACGCCAGGCTGGACGAACTGCTCAACAAGGCGCGCACCGTGAACGACGTTGCACAACGCCAGGCACTCTACAACGACGCGCTGCGCTTGCTGGCCGATGAAGTACCGACCGCCTACCTGTATTTCGACCCGCGAATCATTGCCATGCGTAACAACGTGACCGGTTTCGTCCCTAACCCGGATGGTCTGATTCGTCTGAACAATGTCGCGTTCAAACCATGACTGACGGGCGCACCTGCGAGGTTCCGGTATGCTGATGTTCATCCTGCGACGCCTGCTCAGCTCGATCCCGACGCTGATTCTGGTTTCGCTGTTCGTCTTCACCCTGCAGAAGCTGCTGCCGGGTGACCCGGTGCTGGCCATGGCCGGGGAAGAGCGCGATCCGGCGGTCATGGAATACCTGCGCGACAAGTACCGGCTCGATGACCCGATCCCGTTGCAGTACCTGAACTGGGTCGGCAACGTGCTGACCGGCGACCTGGGCACATCGCTGCGCACCGAGCAACCGGTAACCACGCTGCTGGCGTCGAAACTGCCGGTGACTATCGAACTGGCCGTGCTGGCCCTGCTGATTGCGCTGTTGATCGGCATTCCCACCGGGATCATTTCGGCGGTGCGCAAAGGCTCCGCCGTGGATTACGGGGCCAACGTGGTGGCGCTGTCGGGGATTTCCATTCCGCACTTCTGGCTGGGCATTCTGCTGATCATGGTTTTTGCGGTGAAACTGCAGTGGCTGCCCGCCTCCGGCTTCGTGCCGATGGGCGAGGATTTCGGGCAAAACCTGAAGACCCTGATCCTGCCAGCGTTCGTATTGGGTGCAGGGCTTTCAGGGATTCTCATGCGCCACACCCGCAGCGCCATGCTGGAAGTACTGCGCGCTGACTACGTCCGCACCGCCCGGGCCAAGGGCCTATTCCCGCGCACGGTGATTCTCAAGCATGCGCTGCGCAACGCGTTGATGCCGATCATCACCCTCACGACATTGCTGTTCGGCGAGTTGCTCGGCGGTGCGGTGTTGACCGAGCAGGTGTTCAGCATTCCGGGATTCGGCAAGATGATCGTCGACGCCGTGTTCAACCGTGACTACGCCGTGGTGCAAGGCGTGGTGTTGTGCGTCGCAATTGGCTTCCTGATGTTGAACCTGCTGGCCGACGTGCTTTATCGCCTGATCAACCCACGTCTGAGGACTGCCTGATGACCGCTATTGCCAGCCTCTCGCACAGCGCGATACTGCCCCGCAGTCGCTCGCCTTTTCTGAAGAAATTCCTGGCCAACAAAGGCGCGGTACTTGGCGCGGCGGTGTTGTTGCTGTTTGTCCTGGCGGCGGTTCTGGCGCCCTGGATTGCGCCCCATGATCCGCTCAAAGCCAACTTCCTCGCGGTACGCAAGGCGCCCTCATTGATCTACTGGATGGGCACCGACGAACTGGGGCGCGATCTGTTCTCGCGCTTGCTGTATGGCGCCCGCAGCTCGCTGCTGGCCGGTGGTGTTTCGGTGGCCATCGCCATGTTTATCGGCGTGCCGCTGGGTCTGCTGGCCGGGTACTTTGGCGGCAAGCTGGACATGATCATTTTGCAAGTCATGGAAGCGCTGCTGTCCTGCCCATTTCTGGTGCTGGCCATCGCTTTGGGTGCCTTTCTCGGCCCCAGCCTGACCAACGCGATGATCGCCATCGGCCTGTCCGCGATGCCGATCTTTGCCCGACTGACCCGCGGCCAGGTGCTGTCGATCAAGCACGAGGATTACCTCGAAGGTGCGCGCGCCATCGGTCTGCCGGATCGCTGGATCATCCTGCGTTACGTACTGCCCAACGTGATGTCGCCACTGGTCGTGCAGGCAACGCTGACCATCGCCTCGGCGATTCTGGCCGAAGCCAGCCTGTCGTTTCTCGGCCTGGGCCAGCAACCGCCGTCGCCGTCCTGGGGCTCGATGCTCAATACTGCGAAGAATTTCATGGAGCAGGCTCCGTGGATGTCGATTGCGCCAGGTGTGGCGATCTACATCACGGTCCTGTGTTTCAACCTGCTGGGTGACGGCCTGCGCGATGCGCTGGACCCCAAGGGCTAAACCTTTCGTCTTCTGCCAAAGAGAAACGCTTATGTTCGATGATCTGGATTACAACCAACCGTATGCGTCGGCCCGCTCGCCGGTGATGGGCAACAACATGGTCGCCTGCTCTCAGCCATTGGCCGCTCAGGCCGGGCTGGACATGCTGCGCCTTGGCGGCAATGCGGTCGACGCCGCCATCGCCGCGGCCATGGTGCTGACCGTGGTCGAGCCCACCGGCTGCGGAATCGGCAGCGATGCCTTTGCCATCGTCTGGGACGGCAGCAAGCTGCAAGGCTTGAACGCTTCCGGCCGCGCGCCACAAGCCTGGACACCGGAATACTTCGCAGGCCAGAGCCAGATGCCGCAACGCGGCTGGCCTGCGGTCAGTGTGCCGGGTGCAGTTTCGGCCTGGGTGGAGCTGTCAGCGCGCTACGGCAAACTGCCCTTCGCGACCCTGGCCGAACCGGCGATTGGCTATGCCCGCGACGGCTATCAGGTCACGCCGATTATCGCCGAATTGTGGAAACGCGGCGCGCATCTGCTCAAGGACCAACCGGGCTTTGCCGAGTGCTTCATGCCGGATGGCAAGGCCCCCATGGCCGGAGAAAAAATCCGGCTCAAGGACCACGCCCGTACGCTGGAACTGATCGCGCAGACCAAAGGCGAGGCGTTCTATCGCGGCGAACTGGCGCAAACAATCATTGCCCATGCCAACGCCAATGGCAGCGTGATGAGTCTCGACGACCTGGCGACGCACACCGTGGACTGGATCGACACCCTGTCGGTGCCATACGCAGGCGCTGTCGTGCATGAACTCCCGCCAAATGGCCAGGGCATTGCCACCCTTGCCGGCCTGACCATGCTCGAGGCACTGGGCGTCGGCGAGCACCCGGTGGACAGCCTCGAGACGGTTCACCCGGTGCTGGAAGCAATGAAACTGGCCCTGGCCGACCTCGACGAACATGTCGCCGACAGCGAGCACATGCGCGTGCCCTCAGCCGATTTGCTGGGCCAGGCTTACCTGACGGAACGCGCAGGGCTGATCACCGATCAGGCCGCCAATCCCGGGCACGGCTCGCCAAAACCGGGTGGCACGGTGTACCTGTCGGCAGCGGATGAAAGCGGCATGATGATCTCGTTCATCCAGTCCAACTACATGGGCTTCGGTTCGGGTGTGGTTGTACCCGGTACGGGCATCAGCATGCAGAACCGCGGCGCGGGCTTCTCGCTGGATCCGCAACACGTCAATTACGTCGCGCCGCGCAAACGCCCTTTCCACACCATCATCCCCGGTTTTGTCATGAATGCCGACGGCACGCCGCTGATGTCCTTCGGTTTGATGGGCGGCCCGATGCAGGCGCAGGGTCATTTGCAGATGATGATTCGCATCCTGCGCTACAAACAGAACCCGCAAGCCGCTGCCGACGCACCGCGCTGGAGAATCGAAGCCGGCCTGAAAGTCGCCGTGGAGCGTGCGTTTGACCCCGAAGTGGTGAAAGCACTACGCGCCAAAGGTCACGACATCGATGTCGAAGAGCCAAGCGGCGTGTTTGCCTTCGGCGGTGCGCAGATTATCCAGCGCACCGCGCATGGATACGTGGGCGGGACCGATCCGAGGAAGGACGGAACGGTCGCAGCGTATTGAGCGACCGCGATATCCGCTACTGACAAGCCATCGAGCAGACGGCCCTGGTCGGGAATCAGTTGCTCGATGCGCTTGGTAATCCGCACAACTAAGGGTTACACCTTGCCGTCGACCAAGGGTCTTGCGGCTCGCCGATAGCCCAGTAGCACGTCCAGAACGATAAAGCCCAGCAGACTCACGCCCAATACGGGCAGGGCAAAGCCAGTCAACACTGCGACCAGGATCAACGCCCATTGCGCGCCCGAATTCAATGAGCGCCAGAGACTCAAGAGCGTTGCCTGCTGATTGCGTGGTTGAGAAAGCGTTGGACGACGTCGCCACCACATCACATAACCCATGACGACCATGGCCGCCAGGCCACTGGCGAACACCACCAGCACCAATTGATTGGCCAGACCGAACAACACGCCCATGTGCGCATCAATGCCCCAGCGGGTGAGCTTGGCGGGCAGCGAATAGTCTGCAAACCTGACGTGATCGACCACTTCCAGTGTTTGCGGGTTGATCGACACGGCATCCACTTGCGTCGGCCAACTGCGATCTATCTCGCTGACCACCCACGCCTTGTCGCTGCTCGCGGATGGCCTGATCTCAACTTTGGCTGCATCGATATGCTCGGCACGCGCGCTGGCCAGAACGCTGTCAAACAAGGCAGGGTCCAACACGGATGCCTGTGTCGTCGGCGCCATGTGCATATGGTGCTCGGCGTGCTCGTCCATGGGCATAGACATTGGCATCGCCGCCGACTTGCCCAGTGCGGTGGCCACACTTGGCGTTGACCAGCCATAGTAGGCACGCAGTACGCCAATGTTATCGCCAGCGTACTGTGACCACGTCAAACCGGTGGCCGAGAAGAACAGCAGCCCCAGCAACAGCCATACGCCAGTGGTTGCATGCCAGCGGCGCACGTTGCCGCGTTCATGACTCTGCCGACGACGGCGAACCGTCCACAGCACCAGACCGCCGAGCGCAGCCACCCACAGCCATGAGGCGGCCAGCTCGCTGTAGACCCTGCCCACATCGCCCAGCAGAAGGCCCCGATGAAACTGATCGATCCAGGTGCGTAGGGGTAGTACGCCACTGGTACCGTAGACCTTCATGTCGCCGCGAATTTCGCCACTCACCGGGTCCACGAACAGCGCTCGATGCTCTGATGGGCCAAAGCCCGGATCGCTGAACATGACCCGAGTGGTATCCCCTTCCCGGGGTGCCGGGCGCACTGCGGCAACGCTCAGGCCTGGACCTGCCGATGCCTGCGCGCGCTGGATCTGCGCCTGCAAGCTCATGGCAGGACCACGGCTGTCTGTGTGCAGCGCACGCGCATAGAGCGAATCTTCGATCTGCGGGGTCAGCGCATAGACGATGCCACTCAAGGCCGCGACCAGCATGAACGGACCAACGAATACGCCGATGTAAAAATGGAGCCTTTTCAGAAAGGCGACAAACGCCCCGGAAGGCCGTAGCTCCGGGCTTGAACAGGATACAGACATAAGGACTCACCAACGTATAAACGCGCCCCGCCGGAATGACCTTCCGGCAGGCTGTAAAGACAATATCGGTTGTTCGTGCGAGCGATACTCACACGTCCACGATGGGCGCTATGGGGCCTGTGGATTGAGTCGCGGGAGGGAGTACCTTGGCAGGTTGCCGAGCCAGAGGTCGGGCAACACGAAACGAGAACGGCGGATACGGGTCAGCCAGCCCAGCGCCACGAAGAAAATCATCGCCAGCGTCAGCGTGCCGGCAAACGAACAGTCTCCCGACTGCGCCTTCATGCTGCCTGACATGTCCGTCTTTTTGGACGAGCCGTCCATGGACATGTGCATCGTGTGATGCCCACCGTGCATATCCGACATCCCATGGTCTGCATGGGAGACCGACGCCACTGCAGTGCCTGCAAAGGCGGCCATCATCTGGCCATGACCGATGCTGCACGCAAGACCATTGAACAGGACAACTGCGTACAGTATCCAGGCAATGGGCGAGCAATGGGTTCGGAAGAAGTTCATGGCGGCTAATTTAACATCTCCAGCCGGAACTAGACAGAACGGGGTATACAGATCGGCAGCCTTCGCAGGGGCGATAATCGCGGTGAAGCGGGTTACACGAGCCCGCCATGTGCTGGTGGACGCCAGGGCGCACCGCGTGGCTCCTTGCTTCGCTGCATCGAATGAACCTGGCAATTGCAGTCGAGCAGACAGTCGTTTTTAAATCCGTCGTTAAATACTTCGCCTGTACCCGCTACCTACAGGATCGTGCCAATGGACATAAGAGAACATGAAGTAAACCTTGAACAACTTGCAACAACCAGCACGCGTGCACTGAACCGACTCGAACTTATAACACCCCCAATCACACCTCGATGATGACCCGTACCAACCTGGCCCTTATACACGTACTTTTTCCATACCACACTGCCCGACTCTATCGCTTGGTTATATATATCACTTGATAGCGACACTGTTTTCTACACCCGAGCGAATTCCTCTCGCCCCGGGTTTATCCGGACGCGCAGTCTGCTTTTCAAAAAACCGAGAAAAAAGCTGCCTCCCCCCCCAATGAAACCGGGCCAATAGCAACCTGTTCGATTCATGTTCGACCCTGTTAAAAAACGCGAAACCCATTTCGCGGTCATGAAACCTTCATTAAAAAATCCTGCAACTGCAACACACTTCATCCGCTTTAACTTTCTATGATTATCATGAGCAAGCTGAACTAAAGCTGTCTGTTCATGACGAGTTCGATGAAACCTGAACGCCAGATTAATAATTCTACATGGACGCATAACGACATTGTCGGCCGTTTGAGTTTCACCCTACTCTATGCTTCGAAAGCCTGCCAGGCGATACAAAAAAGCAACGGCGTCTGGACATTATTTTCATAGTTGAACGCCTAAGTTCACCGCACTCACGCGCACTCGTGGTGTGACTTTTTTATGTTCGGCCCTGCTGCGTCAATCGGAGAGTCTCTGTAGATGAGTCAAACTTTTCTTGCCTTTTCACGGCCGTCCATTGGCGATGAAGAAATTGCTGCGGTAACGCGTGTGCTGCGTTCCGGATGGATCACCACTGGCCCGGAATGTCAAAAGCTGGAGGAAGAGTTCGCCGCGCGGACCGGCGCGCAGCATGCAGTGGCACTGTCTTCGGCCACCGGGGCAATGCACGTTGCGCTGCTGGCGCTGGGCGTAGGGCCTGGCGATGAAGTGATTACGCCGTCGCAAACCTGGGTGTCGACAGCCAACATGATCTGCCTGCTGGGGGCCACTCCGGTGTTCGTCGATGTCGACCGTGACACCCTGATGACCAGCGCTGCGCTGATAGAGCAAGCCATCACCCCGCGAACCAAGGCGATCGTGCCAGTGCATTACGCAGGCGCTGCATTCGATCTCGACCCGCTGTATGCGCTGGCCGACCGGCACGGCATTACCGTGATCGAAGACGCTGCGCATGCCGCCGGCACTGCTTACCAGGGACGTCCGGTCGGCCAGCAGGGCACTGCGATCTTTTCGTTTCACGCGATCAAGAACATGACCTGTGCCGAAGGCGCGATGCTGGTCACCGACAATGCGCGACTGGCTGATCGGGTGCGTCAGCTCAAATTTCATGGCCTGGGTGTCGATGCCTACGACCGCCTGACCCTGGGTCGCAAGCCCCAGGCCGAGGTTATGGAGCCTGGTTTCAAATACAACCTGGCCGACATCAATGCGAGCATTGCGCGGGTGCAGTTGCAACGCCTTGATGCCATCAATGCACAGCGCCAGGCGCTCGCCAGCCATTACCTCGAACGACTGGCCAGCAGCCCCGTTCTGCCTCTCGCCCTGCCCCGGCATGCCCAGCAACACGCCTGGCACCTGTTCATTCTGCGCATCGATCCCGAGCGCTGCGGGCTGGATCGCGACGCCTTCATGAAGGCCTTGCAAGCGCGAAACATCGGCACCGGCATTCACTTCATCGCCACTCACCTGCACAGCTATTACCGCAAGCGTTTCCCCGACGTCCGCCTGCCCGACACGGAATGGAATTCATCAAGGCTGTGCTCCATACCCCTGTTTCCCGACATGACCCTCGATGATGTCGAGCGGGTTGTCGGTGCCATTGAATCGACCGTGGAATCCAGCCATTGAAACCGTATCCCATCAAGTTCGTGTCGATCGTCATACCCGTCTACAACGAACGACAAAGCCTGCCAGAATTGTTGCGCCGTACTGAAGCGGCCTGCAAACAGCTCGACCACCGCTTCGAAATCGTGCTGGTCGACGATGGCAGCCGCGACGACTCGGCAGACATCCTCCAGCGGGCTGCCGAGCGCGCCGACAGCCCCTTTGTCGCAGTGATCCTGAATAGAAACTACGGTCAGCACGCCGCCATCATGGCCGGATTCGAGCAGTGCCAGGGCGACGTGGTCATCACCCTCGATGCCGACCTGCAGAATCCGCCCGAGGAAATCCCTCGCTTGGTAAAGCTCGCTGAACAGGGATACGACGTAGTCGGCACGGTGCGCAGCAATCGTCAGGACTCCGCCTGGCGACGCTGGCCATCGAAACTCATCAACCTGGCGGTGCAGCGCTCCACCGGCGTGGCCATGAACGATTACGGCTGCATGCTGCGCGCATACCGGCGCACGATTGTCGACGCCATGCTCGCCTGCCGGGAGCGCAGCACATTCATTCCGATTCTGGCGAACAGTTTTGCGCGACACACCACCGAGGTGCTGGTCGATCACGCCGAACGCGAGCACGGCGACTCCAAATACAGCCCGATGCGCCTGATCAACCTCATGTTCGACCTGATCACCTGCATGACCACCACGCCCCTGCGCCTGCTCAGCATCATCGGCTTCAGCATGGCGTTGCTCGGTGTCTCGTTCGCGGCCCTGCTGATCGTTCTGCGCCTGATCTTCGGCGCGTCATGGGCCGGGGACGGCATGTTCGTACTGTTTGCCGTGCTGTTCGTATTCACCGGAGGGCAGTTCATCGGCATGGGACTGCTGGGTGAATACCTGGGCCGGATGTACAGCGATGTGCGTGCGCGTCCGCGGTTCTTTATCGAAAAGGTCGTGCGCAGCTCGTCACCGGTTGCCACCGACAGCATTGATTCCTCTGTAACTCCCTATATGAACAAGGTCGCGCCATGAGCACTAAAGCTGTCGTTTTCGCTTATCACGATATTGGCTGTGTCGGCCTGCAGGCGTTGCTGGACGCGGGCTATGAGATTGCGGCGGTGTTCACCCATGCCGACGACCCCAAAGAAAAAACCTTTTTCGGCTCTGTGGCGCAGATGTGCGCCCGGCACGGCATTGCAGTGCATGCCCCCGAGGACCCGAATCACCCGCTATGGGTAGAGCGCATCGGCAAACTGGCGCCGGACTTCATTTTCTCCTTCTACTACCGCCAACTGCTCGGCGATTCGCTGCTGGCCTGCGCGAAAAAAGCTGCGCTGAACCTGCATGGCTCGCTGCTTCCGCGTTATCGCGGACGCGCGCCGGCCAACTGGGTGCTGGTCAACGGCGAAAGTGAAACCGGCGTTACCCTGCATCAGATAGTCAAACGCGCGGATGCCGGGCCGATAGTCGCTCAGCAGCGGGTGTCGATCAGTGCCACCGATACTGCCTTGACGCTGCATGGCAAATTGCGTGACGCCGCCGCTGACCTGCTTTGCGAAACACTGCCCCTGCTGGCCGCGCAAGGGCAACTGCCAGCTACGCCCCAGGATGAATCCCGTGCGACGTATTTCGGTCGGCGCACCCCGGCCGACGGTTTGATTGACTGGTCGCTGCCAGCCACTCAGCTCTATAACCTCATCCGCGCGGTAACACAGCCCTACCCTGGCGCGTTTTGCCCGGTCGGTGACAACAAGCTGATCGTCTGGGCTGCCAGCGTGGACACGAGCAGCAATGGCGAGGCGCCCGGCACGGTCATCAGTCACGAGCCATTGCGTATCGCCTGTGGCGAGGGTTCGCTGGTCATCACCGCAGGGCAACGCGGTGACAGCGGCTTGTACCTCAGTGGTGCGCAACTGGCGCGCGAATTCGGGTTGGTAGCAGGCTCACAACTGCTCGACAAGGCAAAGCGCCGGTCGGTTCGTCGTACCCGAGTGTTGATCCTCGGCGTCAACGGTTTCATCGGCAACCACCTGTCCGAGCGTCTACTGCAGGATGACCGTTACGAAATCTACGGCATGGATATCGGCTCGGACGCCATCGAGCGCCTGCGTGCCAAGCCGAACTTTCATTTCATCGAAGGTGACATCAGCATCCATACCGAATGGATCGAATACCACATCAAGAAATGCGATGTCGTGCTGCCGCTGGTGGCCATCGCCACGCCGATTGAATACACGCGCAATCCACTGCGGGTTTTCGAGCTGGATTTCGAAGAGAACCTGAAGATCGTCCGCTACTGCGTGAAGTACAACAAGCGCGTGATTTTCCCCTCCACGTCCGAAGTCTATGGCATGTGCCAGGACGCAAACTTCAACGAAGACACGTCCAACCTGGTCGTTGGCCCGATCAACAAGCAGCGCTGGATCTACTCGGTGTCCAAGCAGCTGCTGGACCGGGTGATCTGGGCCTATGGCCAGAAAGGCCTGCAATTCACCCTGTTTCGCCCATTCAACTGGATGGGGCCGCGTCTGGACCGCCTGGATTCGGCGCGCATTGGCAGTTCGCGGGCCATCACCCAACTGATCCTGCACCTGGTCGAAGGCACGCCCATTCGCCTGGTGGACGGCGGCGCCCAGAAGCGCTGTTTCACCGATGTCGTCGACGGCATCGAGGCGCTGGCGCGGATCATCGAAAACCGCGATGGGCGCTGTAACGGACAGATCATCAACATCGGCAACCCCGACAACGAAGCCAGCATCCGTCAATTGGGTGAAGAGCTGCTTCGCCAGTTTGAAGCCCATCCGTTGCGCGGCCATTTCCCGCCTTTCGCGGGCTTTCGTGAAGTCGAAAGCCAGTCCTTCTATGGCAAGGGCTACCAGGATGTCAGCCATCGCACGCCGAGCATCGACAACGCCAAAAAGCTGATTGGCTGGACGCCGGGTATCGAGCTGAGCGAAACCATCGGCAAAACCCTGGATTTCTTCCTGCGCGAAGCCATGGCTGAAAAAGCGGATCAGTGCTGATGCAGGCAGGCTTGAGAATCGATGTCGACACTTACCGGGGCACGCGTGAGGGCGTGCCCCGGCTGCTGGACATACTCGACGAAGCGCAGGTCAAGGCGACCTTCTTTTTCAGTGTCGGCCCCGACAATATGGGGCGCCATCTATGGCGCCTGGTAAGGCCCACGTTCTTCTGGAAGATGCTTCGTTCCAGGGCGGCGAGCCTGTATGGCTGGGATATTCTGCTGGCCGGTACTGCATGGCCGGGCAAACCGATCGGCCGTGACCTTGGCCCACTGATGCGTCGCGCGCTGGATGCAGGTCACGAAATCGGCCTGCATGCCTGGGATCACCATGGCTGGCAAGCCAATGCCGGACACTGGAGCGACAGACAGTTGACCGCCCAGATACACCGCGGGGTCGACTGCCTGAGCGACATCCTCGGCCACCCGGTGGTGTGCTCCGCAGCGGCAGGCTGGCGCGCCGACCAGCGCATTGTGCAGGCCAAAGAGGCGTTTGGCTTTCGCTACAACAGTGACTGCCGTGGCGCCAGTCTGTTTCGCCCGTTGCTGGCCGACGATAGCCTTGGTACCGCTCAGGTTCCGGTGGACTTGCCGACCTTCGATGAAGTAATCGGCCCGCACCTGCAGCCGAATGCGTTCAACGACTACATTCTCGGCCGCTTCGCCGCACGACGGCTCAATGTCTACACCCTTCACGCCGAAGTGGAAGGGATCATCATGGCCGACGGTTTCAGGCAACTGTTAAAGCGGGCCAATACCCAGGGCATCCACTTCGCGCCGTTGGGCCATCTGCTGCCCGATGCTATCGAACGGTTGCCTTCCGGGCATATCGTTCGCGGCCACCTGCCTGGCCGCGAAGGCTGGCTGGGGGTGCAGCAGTGATGCACGTCAGGCATCGTCATCTTGCACTGCTGTTATTGGCGTTCGTGCTGGCTTATCTGCTGCCGCTGGGCTTTCACGGCCTGTGGATTCCCGATGAAACCCGCTACGCGCAGATCAGCCAGGAAATGCTCCACAGCGGTAACTGGATCGCGCCACACTTCATGGGGCTGCGTTACTTCGAAAAACCGGCTGCCGGTTACTGGCTGATTGCACTGGGGCAGCAGGTCTTTGGCGAGAACCTGTTCGGCGTGCGCATTGTATCGGCGCTGGCCAGCGGCTTGAGCGTGCTGCTGGCCTATCTGCTGGCCGGCAAGATCTGGAACGACCCGCGCAAGCAGTTCGCCAGCGCCTTGCTGTTCATGAGCTTCGGCTTTGTCGCCGGCCAGGCCGGTTACGCCAATCTTGATCCGCAATTCACCCTCTGGACCAACGTGACACTGCTGGCATTCTGGTACGCCGTGCACAGCGTCGGTCGAGCGCGTCTGGTGGCATGGGCGTTAGTCGGCGTGGCCTGCGGGATGGGGTTCATGACCAAGGGCTTTCTCGCCTGGGCACTGCCCGTCATCATCGCCCTGCCCTATATGCTGTGCCAGCGACGCCTGGCCGAGCTGCTCAGATTCGGCCCGCTCGCGGTACTGATTGCCGTCGCCGTCTGCCTGCCGTGGGCGCTGGCGATCCACCAGCAAGAGCCCGACTACTGGCGTTACTTCTTCTGGCACGAGCATATTCGCCGCTTTGCCGGGGACAATGCCCAGCATGCCCAGCCCTGGTGGTTCTATATACCGCTGCTGGTGGCGGCCTGTGTGCCGTGGGCGCTGCTGCTGCCGGTAACACTGAAACAGGCATGGCAAGAAAAAAGCCGCCCTGACATTGCCTTTTTGCTGCTGTGGCTGCTGCTGCCACTGGCGTTTCTGAGCCTGAGCAAAGGCAAATTGCCGACCTACATACTGCCGTGCCTGCTGCCGTTGGCGCTGCTGATGGCCCACACTCTGGTCGAGCGCCTCGATCGAGGCCACAGCACAGCGTTGCGCGCGAACGGAATATTCAACGCGACCGTCACTTTTCTTGGGCTTGTGGCGTTGATCTACCTGCAACTCAAGCAGCCCGTCTACGAAAACGAAACGATGCATCTGTCACTGGCGGTCATCGTGCTTCTCGGATGGACTCTCGCCAACGCCCTGCAAGGCTTGCGCCCCCTGACCTTTTGGGCCACGCCGGCGCTGGGCAGTTGGCTGCTGATTGCATTGCTGCCCGCAGCACTGCCGAACGATGTGATCAACAACAAGACTCCCGACCCTTTCGTGGTCAGACACCAGGCCGAACTGGCGGACTGCACGCACCTGCTGAGCAACGACCTGGGCGCTGCCTCAGCATTGGCGTGGCGCCTGAAACGGCCTGATGTTGCACTGTTCAACACCTGGGGCGAGCTGGAATACGGCCTGGGCTACCCGGATGTGCAGGGTCGCGAAGTCCGCCTGCAGGACATCGATGCCTGGATGAAGAACGCCCGCAGCCAAGGCCGGGTCGGCGTCATCATGCGCGGCAAGAGCGATGAGGAGCTCAAAGAGCTCGAAAGTCTCCCCAAGGATGGTCAGCGCTATGACGAAGGCAACCTGGCCATCCTCGTTTACGAGAAATCCGAATCGTGACCTGGCTGATGCTGGCAAGCGCATGCCTGCTGACCTGCCTGGGCCAGATCGCACAGAAGTACGCGGTACAAGACTGGCGCGGAGCATTTCCCGGCGCGTTTGCAGCGCTGAGCTCGATATGGCTGTGGCTGGCGCTGGCCTGCCTTGGGTCGGGCCTGCTGGTCTGGCTGCTGGTGTTGCAACGCCTGGACGTCGGCATCGCCTATCCGATGCTGGGTGTTAACTTCGTACTGATCACGCTGGCAGGTCGCTATCTGTTCAACGAGCCGGTTGACGCACAGCACTGGCTGGGTATCGCGCTGATTCTTGTCGGGGTATTTCAGTTGGGGCGTCAGGCGTGACCCGCTGCCGGGCAACCCTGTGTGCCATGGCCAGTGTGGCGCTGGTCAGCGCGGCACAGCTGGGCATGCGCTGGAGCATGAGCCGCCTGCCCTCGCCCGCACAATGGCTCGAACTGCACAATCCGACGCAGCTCGATCTCAGTGCCCTGATGGTCGTCTGCGCCTCGATCACCGCTTATGCGCTCTCCATGCTTTTCTGGTTGCTGGCTCTTCGGGTCTTGCCCCTGAGCCGTGCCTATTCGCTGCTCAGTATCAGCTACGCGCTGGTTTATACGCTCGCCGCAGCGCTGCCGTTTTTCCACGAGACGTTCACGGTATCGAAAACTGTGGGTGTCACCCTGATCGTGGCAGGTGTCTTGACCATCAATCTCCGGCGCATCCCCCGGCCATCACTTCAGGATCTTTCCCATGAAAATCAGCGTTTTCGGTAGCGGGTATGTCGGCCTGGTGCAAGCGACAGTGCTTGCCGAAGTCGGCCACGATGTGGTCTGCATGGACATTGATCAGGCCAAGATAGACCAATTGCGTCAGGGCCAGGTGCATATCTACGAGCCTGGCCTGGCCAACCTGGTGCGTGAAAACCTGGACCAGCAGCGTCTGTGCTTCACCACCGACGAGCAGATGGCAGTGGAACATGCCGAGGTCCTGTTCATCGCGGTCGGCACGCCCTCTCGTGCCGATGGCTCGGCCGACCTGAGCGGCTTTTTCGCAGTGGGCGAAGCCATCGCCCGGCATCGACGCGAACCGCTGATCATCGTCGAGAAATCCACCGTGCCGGTCGGCAGTGGCGACGCCTTGCGCAGACACATCGACAAGGCGCTGCGTCAGGCGGGCCGGCTGTTGCAGTTCGATATCGTCTCCAATCCGGAATTTCTCAAGGAGGGCTCGGCGGTCAACGATTGCCGGCGCCCGGACCGTATTGTCATCGGCTGCGAAAATGAAGCCGTGCGCAACGTCATGCGCGAGCTGTATGCGCCGTTCAACCGCAATCATGAGCGGATCATGTTCATGGACCTGCGCAGCGCCGAACTGACCAAGTACGCCGCCAACTGCATGCTGGCGACCAAGATCAGCTTCATCAACCAGATCGCCGAACTGGCCGAGCACCTGGGCGCGGATGTCGAGTCGGTGCGTCTGGGCATCGGTGCCGACTCACGGATCGGTTACGACTTCATTTACCCCGGTTGCGGTTACGGTGGTTCATGCTTCGGCAAGGACATCCGCGCGTTGATTCACAGCGCCCGGGAGGCCAATTGCTCCAACGATCTGCTGTCGGTGGTCGAGGCGATCAACGAACGGCAGAAGAACAAACTGTTCGAGCGGGTCAACGCGTTCTACCAGGGCGACTTGCGTGGCAAGACCTTTGCCCTGTGGGGCCTGGCGTTCAAGCCCAACACCGACGACATGCGCGATGCCCCCAGCCGCGTACTCATGGAAGCGTTATGGGAGGCTGGCGCCAGCGTGCGTGCGTTCGACCCCGAGGCCATGCAGGAAACCCAGCGCCTCTATGGCCATCGCAAGGACCTGATTCTCATGGGTACGCCGGAGTCCGCGCTCAACGAGGCCGATGCATTGATCGTCTGCACCGAATGGCAACAGTTCAAAGCTCCGGATTTCGAGTTGATCCAGCAGAGACTGAACGCCCCGGTCATCTTCGACGGGCGCAATCTGTACGACACTGAACGACTGGCAAAACGCGGCTTCCACTACTTCCCCATCGGACGTGGCGAATCGTGCGACCTGCCAATCCCGCAAAAACAGTGGACGGCCTGTAACCCGCTTGTCAGCAGCCAGGCTGTGTAACGGCCCTGCTCCGGTGACCGTCAGTTGTCGACAGTCGCCGGAGCCTGGCTGACGAAATAGTAGATACGCTCGCCGACCTTGACGCTGTCGATCACTCGCAGGGGTGGTTCGGGAGGCTGCAGGCTTT
Source organism: Pseudomonas sp. B20 (assembly GCF_020515755.1). NCBI lineage: Bacteria > Pseudomonadati > Pseudomonadota > Gammaproteobacteria > Pseudomonadales > Pseudomonadaceae > Pseudomonas > Pseudomonas sp. B20. The sequence continues at coordinate 25,608 of NZ_JAHPJG010000025.1, read as the reverse complement.
CCATGATCGCCACATTGCCGTCGGCACGGGTCAAAAAGGTGCTCAATTCAGCACTGGACGTGAACGTGTCCAGCAAGCTCTGGCTGTAGAACACGCTGGCGCCTGCCAGCCGTTCACTGGGCTGAAACAAGACAACATGCCGTCCCTGGACCTGCAGAGCATGAACCTTGTCGGTCAGCGGCAGGAACGACAACTGCCGGTCCGCTCGCGGTTCCAGCCATAGGGCTGCGCCGAGATACCCCGTCACGATCAAAACGGCACCGGCAACCGTCATCGCCCTAGCGTTTCGTACAACCAACGCCGCATACGGAGAGCGCTGCGAGCGCGCCTTGAGTCGCTCGCCCAACACAAAGGTATATTCCGCCGCAATGACCGCAGCCGCAGGGGCCAGTGACATCAGATAAACCATGCGTTTACTCGAGGCCAGCGACAACAGCAGGAACTGCGCGATCAGCCACAAACTGAAAAACAGCAGGTAACGGTTGGCCAGCAGCTGTTTGCGGAAATGCCACAGCCCCAGATAGACGAGCACATTCCACGGCAAAAACGCTTCAGGCAGTTTGGTCAGATAGTAATGCACGGGCTCGTAATGCCCCGCCTCTTCGAACGAACCACTGAAGCGTCCGACACTGTTGGTCCAGAGCACGTCCTTCAACGACTGCGTACCGCCCTGCCCGTATAGAAAGCACAGCCATACCAATAAAGGCACCAAAGCCAGGACGGTGAACATCGCCGGGCGTAGCCAGTGGGAGAGAACAATGCGTTTGCTCTGCACCGACTCGCACACCAGCCAGGCGAAAATGACCACACCCGGCATCGCGAGGCCCAGCACGCCCTTGCTCAGGGTTGCCAGCGCAATCCCCAATACGAAGAGCAACCAGGCCCCTGCAGAAGATCCGTCGCTGCGCAGACGCTGACTGGCGTGAAAGAACCCCAGTAGCGCCATGCTCACACCCAGCGCCAGCAACGCGTCCTCGCCCACCTGTCGCGAATTGCTCCAGAAACTGGCCTGGGTCGCCAGCATGAATGCAGCCACCCACGCTACGGAGGCAGGTCGCCCGAAACGCCGCAGCATGCTGTAAAGCAGCAACACGCTGAACAACCCTGCACAGGCGGATGCGAGCCTTACCGCCCAGGGAGTCGCGCCGAACACCCCGATGGACGCGGCGTCGAGCCAGACACTCATCGGCGGCTTTTCCAGAAACGGTTGATCGTTCAGTTTCGGGGTAACCCAGTTGCCGCTCAGGTGCATTTCCATGGCGATGCCGGCCACGCGGGGTTCTGTCGAGTTTTGTAATTGGTGATTGCCCAACGCGAGGAAAAACAGCATTGCACCCAGCAACAACAGCAACGGTGAAAGCACACGAGAAGTCATCAAGGTAGGTACCGGGTTGACGGGGGGCAAGCAAACAAGCGAATCGGTCTGGCGAAGTATAAGTCGCCAATTGTTGAAGAATTGTTAACCGGCGGCACACCAGGCAGCCACTCAACGCTTGTTCAAAAGCTCGGCAAAAAGTCGGCCGTGAACGCCTGACCTGGCGCAGATCCCCCGTGGCCCAGAACGCATTCGACATGCAGGATGCGACCGGTGATCGGGCCCAATAAATCTCTTCGCAGGTCTACTAATCTTACAGATAAGCCAGCCTGATGCAGGTCATGCCTAAGCGTGACCTGGCCGTGTTGGTCAATCCTCTGTTAACCGCGAACACTTAGTTCAGAAATAGTTATCGGGCAAGCAAAATACAGACGGCGCAAGGGATGCGCCGACACAAGCAACAGGGAGAGTTATGAAAACAATGCCGGCTTTCACGTACGTGTTTTTCCTGGGTTTTTTCCATTCAAACGCCTTCTCTACAGAGATGAATCCTTATGAGCAGATCATCAGCATTGCGCAAGGTGAGCAGGTCTGTTTAACCCTCGACAGTGATTTAAGTTCTGTCTCACTGCAGAAGTGTGTCAACACCGATTATCAACAATGGATCTTTGTGTCATCAGGGCCCATGCTGTACCTAAAAAACAAGGCGTTAGGCGGATCAACGCAGGCAATGTGTTTGTCGGCGTCGAATCCAAGTCACGCCAGCATGAAAACCTGTGCCAGCGCCGACAGCAACGATTATCAATCCTTGCGACTCTGGAGCAGAGACGGTGACCACACCAGCGTGTTATCAAATAAATACATCAAGGATTTAGGGTTTGATAACTACCTGCTTAGTAATGGAAACGAGCAGCTGGTATTTGGCCCTGCAGAGGGAGCTTCATCACAATGGACAATCACCCAACCTCTTTACGAAGAAATCATCAGTACAGTGAATGGCTCGGACGCCTGTTTAACGCTGGCGGGTGACATGACCAGTGTGGTACTGCAAAAGTGCCTGGGGAGGGACAGTCAGCAATGGACTTTTACGCCCAAGGAAAAAAGGCTTTATGTAAAAAACAAACTGCTGTCCACATCAGCGCAAGAAATGTGTTTGTTTGCGGCAAATGCAAACAGCGTAAGAATGGCCGCGTGTGCCAGCGCCGGCAGTCATGACTATCAGTCCAAGCGACTGTGGAACCGGGACGGCAACACCCCCAGTCAGCTGTCAAACAAATATATCAGTGACCTGGGAATGGCTAACTACCTACAAATCAATGCCAGCGAACAGTTGATATTTGGTGGCAAAGAACAAGGCTCGGCGAGCTGGAGTATCGCCAAGCGTTACGGTTACATCAGGAACGTTGAAAAAGGGCAGGAAACGTGCCTCGCTTTGTCTGCAGATGAAGTCAGCGTCGAGTTTTCTCCCTGTAAAAGTGTGCCCGGACAAGACTGGCGAATGTCCGTCATCGCACCGGGGTATGACAAATTGACCAATCGCGCGCTGCTGGACAGGGACACGGAAAAGTGCTTTGGGTCAAATAGCAAAATGATCAACTGCCAGGGTACCGGGTATACCTCGGAGCGTTCCTGGAGTTACAACAGGAACTTCATCCCCCTCATAGAAGGGTTTGTATTGGCCAATAAATATCGCAACGATCTTGTCGGTCCCAACGAAGTTCTGGGCTTTGCAGGTCACACCATCCAGATGGTGCCGGAATCACGGTCGAAGGCAGTGACATGGAACTTTGAATTGGCAGTACCTAAAATCCCCAGACGCCCCATCGTAGGCGATAGAAAAGTTCTCCTGCTGCACACCCGATACAGTGACAAGCCAGAAACCGACTTCGAGGCCACCAGGAAGGCCTTCTTCGGAGCGCCTGGTGATAACGAATCATTTGTCAACGCGGTCTCTTTTTCCTCCGGCGATCATCTGAAGTTCATCGGGGATGCGGTGACCGGTCTAGACCTGGGCCCAAGACCTTCAGGTTGCCCGTCCACTGAACTGAGGAACAAAGCGATAGAACTCGCACGCGACAAGGGAACTGACAGGGATAATTACGATTATGTCGCCGTTGAGATTCCTTCTACTTCGTGCTCCTGGGGTGGGCTTGCTGAAATGCCGGGCTGGTGGGCCATGGGAAATAATTCGGGCCACAAGCCATGGATGTGGCAACACGAATTCGGTCATAGCTTCGGCGGACCTCATGCGACCTCGCTGGAGCGCTGCCCTTACAATAATCGGGAAGTTGTGCAAATCGGCGGCAGTGGGTGCGCAGTCACTAATAGCGCTGACCCTTCGGATACCCTGAATGGTGGAGGGTCACGTCTTTACCCCATTCCTTATTTGTACTACACGGGATGGCTCACTGATGACCAATTTCCTGAAGTGATGAAAAATGGCACCTATAACATTGCACCCTTGTTCAGAGCGGCAGATCCCGAAGTGGTCAAAGGCTTACGCCTGTTTCGTAGCGATGGCAGTTATCTCACGCTGGAATTCCGCAAGCCTTCACCCGGCTTTGAAAACTGGCCAACTGACGATCCGTTTGTCAATGGTGTGATTGTGAGAATCGCTCGTTTTAATGGCAACTCCGTCTCCAACACGCTCGTAGACACAACGCCATCAGGCATACATGGCATGAATGACGCTCCGTTGCGGCAAGGTGGGTCGGCAGACGATGTGTTATCCGGGAAGCGAATCAGAGTGACCCATGCCGATGACACAGGGGCTACCGTTGAAATCAACGATATTCCTGGTAGCTCTTTGGCAGAACGCTTGCTCTTTGAACGCTCTTTTATTGAGCAGACTGCGGGACAGGATGATGAGGTGGTGGAAGATTGAGAATGTGCCGAAAGGTAACCTCAATCAAAAAATGTCGACTGCATCAGTATCAACTGCACGCCATCAATCACCTGCATCATGAATAAAAACGGGGAGCGATCAACGCTCCCCGTCTGGTGCTTCAGTTCAAGTCTTATTGAAGTGAATCAGACCGCAGCAACAACCTTGGCTGGCGGCTGAGTACGACGACCAAGTACACCTGCACCCGCAGCTACCAGACCCGAGATCACCAGCGTGATCAGCAGAATCCAGGCACCTTGCGAAACACGCTTGGCGGTCACTTCAGCCGCTTCGCGGGCTTTCTGTTCGGCCTGAGCTTTCAGTTCCTGATACTTGGCATAAGCCTGACGATAGCTGGCCTGAGCCTGATCGACGATCTGGTTGGCTTCGGCATCAGTCTTGTTGCCACGCGCCTTGATCAGATTGACCAGCGCCTGACGGTCAGCCGCATCCCATGCCTGGTCGCCTTTGGCTTTGATGCGATCCATCAGGCCGCTCAATTGCTGGTCGGCTTGCTGAGGATTCTGTGCGCTCTGCTTGGCAGTGTTCTGCGCGTCTTGCTGAGTCGCCTGAGCTTCCTGCTTGACGTTATCCGGGTTCAGTTCGGGCTTGCCGGTCTGACGCATGGCTGTTTCGATCTCGCCCTGAATATCGTCCAGATTGAAATCAATGCCTTGGGCGCGCAATTGATCCTGAATCTTGCTGCCAACGGCCGGAGCCACCTGTGCGATACCGCTGCCCAGTGCCGACATGCCGCTGCCCGCCAGGTTAAGGCCGCCGCGCACCACGCCAGTCACTGCGCTGGAGACCAGATAAACCGTGATCAGCGAGACGCTCGCCCATACCAGCAAGCCATGAAATGCACCTTCACGCTGCGCCAGACGTCCAGCGGCCCAGCCTCCGACGAATAGGGAAATCACCGAGCTGATCACCACCCAGATACCTGCACCCGTACCAATGCCGGACAACGGATTGGCTTCCTGCATGGGATCGATACTGGCACTTCCGATTGCCGTACCCAACAGGTTCAGCAACAGCGAAACAACCATGGCCAGAACAACACCGGCCAGAATCGCACTCCAGGAGATTCGTTTAAGCAGCGGAGCCGCAGCATGAGTTTCGTGGTACACGGGGGCACCTGGGGCGATACGGTCGTCGCGAATCATAGTCATAGTCCTTTGAGTCATTGGCAGTAAACGCACACATGTGTGGCGTACCCATCAATGACCCGAGCGACGTTCAAGAAGTTTAAAATTTTTATAGACTTTTTTTCAGGCTTGAAAAGCACAATAGAACTGTATTGATAGTGACGCACATCAAAGGAACGTTACCTGCGCGCCATGCTCCAAGCGAGTTACAAACGTTTCGTTTTATTAGGTTGTTTGCTCTAACTATTAGGAGTTGTCTGGTGTCCGTTAATAACAGACGGGCATTAACCGGCTGTCCGCTTTTTTGAATACCGACACTCACTGGATATACCCAACCTTACAAGGGGGTGCGCAGGTATCGTAATAAAGACAGCACCAAACAGCATGAAGGCCCGACTGAGAACAGGCAGGCCTTCATGTGTTCATTGTCAGTATCGTCAGGCGATACCGTTCGGCCCGTCGAGGACCTGCCTGACCTTCCGGGCGAGGTCCTGCGGCATACAGGGCTTGGACACCACTTCAAACTCGGAGCCGCCAATGTCGGTTCGCTCGATGGAGCTCTCAGCGTAGCCGGTGGTCAACAGCACCTTGACCTTCGGGTACCTGCGCCTCACTTCACGCGCGAGCATCACGCCATTCATGCCGCCCGGCATGATCAGATCAGTGAACAGCAAATCATACATGCTGCCAGCCTCGAAGCGCTTGAGTGCCTCACGGGCATTGAGGACGATTTCCGACACATAGCCGTAATCATCCAGCACCATCTTCGCCAGCTCGGCCACGTCAGGACGGTCTTCCACGATCAGAATCCGCTCGGAGCTGCCAACGCGCTTTTCCGAGGCTTTCGGCGGATCGTTTTTGCTCAGCACCGCTTCGTCTACAGGAAAATACAGGCGCAGCGTGGTGCCGACACCTTCTTCGGTATAAATACGCGCAGCACCACCCGACTGTTTGGCAAAGCCATAGACCATGGAGAGACCGAGCCCGGAGCCCTTGCCTTCTTCCTTGGTAGTAAAGAACGGGTCCATTACCCGATCACGGATACTCGCAGGCATGCCAATGCCGTTGTCCGTGACTGCAATAGAGACATAACGGCCGGGTAACAGGCCGTCGTAAGACATATTGGCCAACTCGTCGACGACCAGATTGCGGGTTTCAATGAATATCTTCGGGTCGGGCCTGCCAATCAGTGCATCGCGCGAATTGATGAAAATATTAAGAAGGGCAACTTCTGCCTGGGTCGGATCGATACGGCAGTTCTTCAGTGCCGGATCCAGATCGGTTTCGATAACCACTTCCGGACCGAACGTACGCTCGATCAGCGGTTCTGTCGTGGAAACCAAGCCATTGAGATTGAGCACTCGCCCCTGCAGTTTCTGTTTGCGGGCAAACGCCAGCAGTTGCTTGGTCAGTGTGCTGGCGCGTTCAACGGCAGACTTGGCATGATGAACACTGCGCTGGACACGCTGTACATCAATGGTGGGTTTCTCTGCCGCACTGCCGATCAGATCGATATAACCGCCCATCACTTGCAGCAGGTTATTGAAGTCGTGCGCGATGCCACCGGTAAGCTGACCCAAGGCCTCCATCTTTTGAGCCTGACGCAATGCTTCTTCGGCATCTCGACGGCGACTGATGTCCAGTTGCGAGGCAAAAAAATAAATCAGGTCGCCCGCGTCGTTATAGACCGGGGAAATAAACAGCGCATTCCAGAACGATGAACCGTCCTTGCGATAGTTGAGAATTTCAGTGGAGATATCGACGCGCTCTTCGATTGCATCGCGAATCGACTGCACCGCCGCCCGGTCAGTGTCCGGCCCTTGAAGAAACCGGCAGTTGCTACCGATGATTTCATCAGACGAATAGCCGGTCATTTCCAGAAATGCCTGGTTGGCAAAAATGATGGGGTTGTCCGGGCGATTGGGGTCCGTCACGATCATCGGCATCCGAGTCGTTTCTACGGCCGCGAAAAAGATATCTTTCCCCTGATGCTTGATATCTCCCGTCGCCGCATTGTCGACCCGGGCTTTATTTTCCGACACTCCAGAAACTCCACGACTGTTTATTGGGCTATTGCGCCTGCTCTCTAATGGCTAGGACTGGTGAAGCCTCAAAGGGTTCTCACTGAGCAGACGAAAATCAAATTATATTCACTTAGGGCATTGAACAGGCTCGAATTATCCCCCGGCGTCGCCTGTTCACTCACCCGATTAGTGACGCCTGTCACACATCAGGCATCGAACACCTGTCCCTTTTTTCAGAGCACGCAGGGCCGGCTGTTGACGCCGGCCGTGAACCACAAGGCGTATGCACTTGCAGTACCACCCACCGTTTCTGCTTTCCCCCCTGACGCTGACGCTGCAACTGTTCGGTTTCAGTACAGCTCTTGCTTTTGCCTGCGTCGCCGAGGCTGATGTTGTCAGTCTGTCCAACATCGAAGTTGACGGCTCGAGTACCGACAGCCCGGCGCAAATCGCTCGCGACGCGTTACGGGAAGTTCCGGGCGGCACCAACGTCGTCGATATGAGCACCGTCGAGCAAGGACGGGTCGCCAATAATGAAGACGTATTCAAGTACCAGCCCGGTATATACGCCAAGGCCGCCAACAGTGAGGGGGCAAAAATCTCGATTCGCGGCTCGGGCCTGAATCGGGCGCCCGGCGCGCACGCCTCCGGGCTGTTCGAAATGCTCGATGGCTTGCCGCTGACCGGCCCCGGCGGCACGCCCTACGAGCTCAAGGAACCGTTATGGCTGAGCCATGTGGAAGTGCGACGCGGTGCCAATGGCTTTGAGCTGGGTTCGCTGGCGCTGGGTGGCGCGGTCAACTATGTCACCCACTCCGGTTATGACGCACCCAGGCTGCAGTTGCGCTATGAAGCAGGAAGCCACGGCTACTCAAAACGGCAGATCAGCTCGGGCCAGGTACTGGGCGATCTGGACTATTACGTCAGTCTGACCGATTCAGGCTACAACGGCTTCCAGGACCAGAGTGCAGGCGGCAGCCAGGGCATCGCAGCCAACGTCGGTTACCGTTTCAACCCGAACCTGGAAACCCGCTTCTTCTTTCGTTACCGGGAAACCGACAACGACTCGCCGGGCAGGCTGACCCGCGAGCAGATCCGCCATGATCCGCAGGCGGCCAATGCGCTCAACCGTGCGCGCGACTCAAAACGACTGCAACCCGGCAGCACCTGGCTCGGCAACAAGACCACTGTCTACCTGGATGACAGCTCACGCCTGGAAACGGGGCTGGTCTATCACGATTACCCCATGGACCTGCGCGAGGGCACCAATCGCCTGAAAGTCGCTTACACCGATATCAGCGGCACGCTCAATTACATACGTCAGGACACCGTATTCGGCCGTCAGAGCATTACCACGCTGGGACTGCGAACCACCAAGGGGCTGCCCAACAACGGCGCATCGGAATTCGTCCGCGTGCCTGCCGGCAACACCGCAGGCTATGCGCCGGGGACCAGAACCCGGGATTACAGCTATCTGGGCTCGGACAGCGTGCTGCACCTGAGCAATGATCTGGAGCTGTTACCGGACCTGTGGCTGACAACGGGTGTTGCCGCCCTCTATACCCGTCGCGAAACCGAGGTCACCTACCCCGCCACCCAACAAGCCGTCAGCACTCATGCCTGGGACTATGCCACCCGGCTGGGCCTGCGCTACGACTTCACACCGCAGTTGCAGCTTTACGGCAATCTGAGTCGTTCGGTCGAGCCGCCCCACGCGTGGTCAATGATCTGGGGCTCCAACCGTTTCTTCCCTGCAGGCAGCGGTGCGGCCACCGGTCTGCAGAGTGTCGGCGTCAAACTTGAAAATCAGACCGCGACTACGCTGGAGCTCGGCGGCAAGGGTAACAGCGCAGCAGGCGACTGGACCGCAGGGTGGTATTACTCGCAGGTCAGGCATGAACTGCTCAGTGTCGAAACCCAGACAGCCAGCGCGACAGGCTCGCAAGTCATTGCCGAGTCCAACGCCAGCCCGACCATCCACACCGGTATCGAACTCAGCCTGGACAGCCCGCTGTGGCAGGGAGGCACTGCGGGCAAGGTCGATTTGCGCCAGGCCTACACGTTCAGCGACTTCCACTACCGTAACGACGACCGCTTCGGCGACAACACGCTGCCGGGCATCCCCCGGCATTACTATCAGGCCGAGCTGCGCTACAGCCATCCTGTCGGTGTTTATGTGGCGCTGAATACCGAGCACGCGTCGAGGATCGCGGTCGATTACGCCAACTCGTTTTACGCCGATCAGTACACGTTGCTGGGCGCCACACTGGGCTACGCGTCACCCGGCGAGGACTGGCAGACCTGGCTGGACCTGCGCAACCTGACTAACCAGCGTTACGCCAGCACCGTGACACCCGGTTATGACGACAACGGCAAAGACATAGCGCGCTCGACACCCGGCGACGGGATGGGGATTTATGCGGGCATTTCCTGGAGCCTTCGTTAGGCGCAAGGCATTGTTGGCTGTCAGCGCCTAGAAGTTGGCCGGCGTGTTGGCGCTGATGATCTCGGCTTCGTCCTGGCCGATATTGCGGAAACGATGCGGCAAGGTGGTCGGGAAGTAATAGCCGTCCCCCGGACCGAGGATGTTGACCTGCCCATCGATGGTCAGCTCCACGGTGCCGCGCGTCACCAGACCGCACTCCTCGCCTTCGCTGTGAACGATCGGCTCATCGCCCGAGTCGGCGCCCGGCGCGTACTGCTCACGCAGAAAACGCATCTGCCGGCTCGGCAGGGTCGCCCCGACCAGCAGCAGGCGAGCACCGTTGCGCCCCAGGTCGGGTTGATCACCGGCTCGAAACACGTACTGATCCTGCCCAGGAGGCTGATCGAACGTGAAGAAATCCGCCAGTGTCATGGGAATCCCTTCAAGCAGCTTTTTCAGCGAGCTGATGGAAGGACTGACACGATTTTGTTCGATGAGGGAAATCGTGGCATTGGTCACACCACTGCGTCTGGCGAGCTCACGCTGTGACAGCTTGTAGCTTTCACGCACCAGTTTGAGTCGTGCTCCCGTATCCATAGTGGCCTTATGTGAAAGATATCCGGTGAATGAGGCAGCGCCCCGGCGCAATGGATCGTCCATTACCCGAAGCCCGTCAAGCCGGATATTAAATCACGTTTGCCCACAACACTCAGCAGCTCATCGCTCTAGCGGCTGCTGCGCGCATAGCTCTGGCAGGCCTCACGAAAGGCCTTGAACAGGCTGAGCGACACAGGGTTGTCCATGAACTCCCATTCCGGGTGCCACTGCACGCCCAGCACAAAGCCTGGCGCGCCGGGCATGGAAACCGCTTCCACAAGGCCATCGGGCGCCAATGCTTCTGCGCGCAGGTCCGACGCCAGGCGATCGATACCCTGGCTGTGCAGGCTGTTGACCTCGAACCCCGGCGCCAGCCCGAGCGAGTCGAGCAAACCGCCCATCTGCACCTGCACGGGATGCTTTGGCGCGTACTGCACCGCCAGCACCTCGCTCTGCGGCTCACGGTGATCCAGATAGCCAGGCAACTCCTGGACCCGCTGATGCAGGCTGCCGCCCAGCGCGACATTCAGCTCCTGAAAACCGCGGCAAATGCACAACACCGGCACGCCCTGGGCGATGGCAGCCCTGAGCAGCGGCAGTGTGGTGCGATCCCGGAATACATCATGAGCGGTGCCCTCCACGCTCGCCGGCCCATTGTAGTGACGTGGCTCGACGTTGGACGGCGAGCCGGTAAACAGCAGGCCATCCAGCGACGCGAGCAATTGCGCAGGCTCGGTGGGCACCTCGAGTGCAGGCAGAATCACCGGCATGCCCGCGAAGGCTGCAGCCTCGACGTACTTGTCGCCTGCGGTGTGAGAAGAATACTTGCCAAGTTGCTGACGGCAGGCGGTGACACCAATCAAGGGATGTCGCGACATAGGTTGAATCCTGTTTGAAATCTGAGTGGCCAGCGCCGATCGGGCGCTATCCAGCGAGAATGAAACCAGTCTAGGATAGTCATCTGCGCAACAAACATAGGCATTCCGGCAAAGGAACAATGCACCGATGCAATATGAAATCAGCCACGCCGACCTGTCACTGGTGCTCGCCCTGGTTCGCGGCCGCACATTGGCCCGTGCCGCCGATCTGTTGCAGGTTGATGTATCGACCGTATTCCGCTCGATCCGTCGCCTGGAAACAGCCCTTGGTGCAGCGCTGTTTGAAAAGAACCGGCGCGGGTACATACCGACCGATACCGCGCAGGCCATGGCCGAGCAGGCCGAGCGCGCCGAACAGGCACTTGCCGCTGCGCGCATCGCTTTGCAACAGGGCGAACAAGTGGTCAGCGGTACGGTACGCCTGACCTGTACCGATGCGGTACTGCACAGTCTGCTGCTGCCAGCGCTGGCGGACTTCATGCCGCAGTACCCGGCCCTTACGCTGGAGCTGGCCACCTCCAATGCTTTTGCCAACCTCAGCCGTCGCGATGCCGACATCGCCCTGCGCCTGACCAATACGCCACCCGAGCACCTGATCGGGCGCTGCCTGGGCAGTGCCGACTACTTTGTCTGCGGCCGCCCCGAATACCGCGAGGCCTTGACGCAAAACCCGGCCTCGATCCCCTGGATCAGCCCCGACGACTCGATGCCCGACCATACCTCGGTGATCTGGCGCAAACAGGCGTTTCCAGGGGTATTACCGAGCTACCGCTGCAGCAACATGTCGGCTGTCTCGCAGTTGGTCGCTGCCGGCCTGGGCGTGGCGGCGCTGACCGGCTTCACGGTTGAGGGCCTTGGAGCGGTCGAACGCCTGAGTGGCCCGCTGGAAGGATGCCGCACCGACCTGTGGCTGCTGACCCGCCCCGACTGTCGCGCATTGCGTTCCGTGCAGACCCTGCTGGAAGCACTCGCGCCGCGCCTGCGCGCAGCGTTGCAGGTATCCAGCCCCGGCTGATCGGCCTCTGTGGATCCATTAAATAATAGTTAACTAAATTAATCATTGGATTAATCGCGATCCTGTGGCATTAATAATCGTGAGGAAACAACTTGATTCATTCTGTGGATCCATAAGACCAATAATCGAACCGTGGAGAACCATCATGCACCCGAAAAATGCGTGGTACGTCGCTTGCACAGCGGATGAAGTCGCCGACAAGCCTCTGGGCCGGCAGATCTGCAACGAAAAGATGGTGTTCTATCGCGACCAGAACCAGCAGGTCGTTGCCGTCGAAGACTTCTGCCCGCATCGCGGCGCCCCGCTCTCGCTGGGCTATGTCGAGAACGGCCAGCTGGTGTGTGGTTACCACGGGCTGGTCATGGGCGGCGACGGCAAGACTGTTTCGATGCCCGGCCAGCGTGTTCGAGGCTTCCCTTGCAACAAGACCTTCGCGGCGGTCGAGCGCTACGGCTTCATCTGGGTCTGGCCAGGTGACCGGGAAAAAGCCGACCCGGCGCTCATTCATCATCTGGAGTGGGCCGTAAGCGACGAATGGGCCTACGGCGGCGGGCTGTTTCATATCCAGTGCGACTACCGCCTGATGATCGACAACCTGATGGACCTCACCCACGAAACCTACGTGCATGCTTCCAGCATCGGCCAGAAGGAAATCGACGAGGCCGCGCCTGTCACGACGGTCGAAGGCGAAGAAGTGGTCACCGCCCGGCACATGGAAAACATCATGCCGCCGCCGTTCTGGCAGATGGCACTGCGTGGCAACAACCTGGCCGATGACGTGCCGGTCGATCGCTGGCAGATCTGCCGCTTCACGCCGCCCAGCCATGTGCTGATCGAAGTCGGCGTCGCCCATGCGGGCAAAGGCGGCTATGACGCGCCCAAAGAGTTCAAGGCGTCGAGCATCGTCGTCGACTTCATCACCCCCGAGACCGACACGTCCATCTGGTACTTCTGGGGCATGGCGCGCAACTTCAATCCGGCCGACGAAGCGCTGACCGCCAGCATCCGTGAAGGCCAGGGCAAGATCTTCACCGAAGACCTGGAAATGCTTGAGCGCCAGCAACAGAACCTGCTCAAACACCCGCATCGCAACCTGCTCAAGCTCAATATCGACGCCGGTGGCGTGCAGTCACGCAAGATTCTGGAGCGGCTGATCGCTGCCGAGCAGGCCGGTCCCGGCGAGCAGATTCCCGTGATGGCAACAAAATGACCGGCCATTGCCCGTCGAAACACCAAGACAACAATCAGAAGTGACCCATGCCGCGGTCACCCGAGGACCTACCATGATCGACGTGACGGTGTTATCACGTAACGATGAAGCACTGGATATCTGCAGCTTTGAACTGGTGCGAGCGGACGGAGCGCTGTTGCCGCCGTTTACCGCAGGCGCGCACATTGACGTGCACCTGCCGGACGGGCTGATCCGCCAGTACTCGCTGTGCAATGCCCCGAACGAGCGTCACCGCTACCTGATCGGCGTCCTCAACGACCCGGCTTCGCGTGGTGGCTCGCGCAGCCTGCATCAACAGATTCAGACTGGCGCACCGTTGCGCATCAGCGAACCGCGCAACCTGTTCCCGCTGGCTGAAAACAGCCGGCGCACGCTGCTGTTCGCCGGCGGTATCGGCATCACGCCGATCCTGTGCATGGCCGAACAGCTTACGCTGGAGGCTGCCGATTTCGAGCTGCATTACTGCGTGCGTTCCGCCGAGCGCGGCGCCTTTATCGAGCGCCTGAAGCATTCCGCATTTGCAGAGCGCATCACACTGCACTTCGATGAGCAGCCGGACACCGCGCTGGAGGCTGCCAAAGTGCTCGCCAACCCACAGCCCGATACCCATCTGTACGTGTGCGGGCCAGGCGGTTTCATGCAATACATCCTCGACAGCGCGCGGGCCGCTGGCTGGTCCGAGGACACTCTGCACCGCGAGTACTTTTCCGCAGAGCCGGTAGACACCAGCAACGACGGCAGTTTTTCAATCGAGATCGCCAGCACCGGCCAGGTCATCGCCATTCCGGCCAACAAGACGGTCGCTCAGGTACTCGAAAGCCACGGTATCGATATTCCGCTGTCGTGCGAGCAAGGTGTCTGTGGCACCTGCCTGACGCGGGTGTTGAAAGGCATTCCGGATCATCGCGATCTGTTTCTGACCGAAGACGAGCAGGCGCTCAACGATCAGTTCACGCCCTGCTGCTCACGTTCGAAGACGCCCGTGCTGGTGCTCGACATCTGATCAGTCCGGGCGCTGAATGACCTTCATGCGTTCGTTCTGCCCGGCGCCGAAGATTTCCGCATAACGCAAGGTGGCATTGGCATGCTCGCGCATGATCGCCTCGGCGCGAGCGCCCTGCCCGTTGACCAGCGCATCCACCACGGCGTGATGCTGCATATGGGCGAAATTGAACCGCCGGTATTCGCGAATCAGGTTGTCGCGATCCACGGCCAGCGCGGTTACCGAGGCAAAAGGCAGATGGTCGTTGCGTGACAGCGCATCGGCAATGGCGCGATTGCCGCTGCCCTCGACGATCACGCGATGCAGACGCATGTTCATGTCGTGATAGACCTCCAGGTCATCTTCAGTGACATGGCCTTTTTCGAACAGCGCATCACCCTGCACCAGACAGGCCTCAAGCTCGTCGCGCGCCTCTTGGGTCACGCCGCGCTCAGCCATTTGCCGCGCCGCAAGCCCCTCAAGGACGCCGCGTACATCCACCGCGCCGGCGATTTCCATCGGGCTGATCGAGCGCACCTGAAATCCACGCCCGCCAAACGGCACCAGCAGCCCCTCCTGCTCCAGCGTGCGGAACGCCATGCGCACCGGCATGCGCGAAACACCGAACAGCTCGGCGGTCGGCACCTCCATCAGGCGCTCGCCGGCAGCCAGCTCGCCAGATGCAATCATCTTGCGCAACGCAACAAGGACGGTCTGCCCGGGTTTGCTCATCAAAAGGCTTCCGTGGGGATCAAAGAAGGCATCTTACCCCACGCGCGCCCGAGTGAATTGCCCACATGCAATCGATCAGAGGGGGCACGAGATGGCGTAACCGAAGGTGCGCTCTTCATCGGGTATTTCAATCCACGCCAGCGTCTCTGCAAAACTGATCGGCGGGCTGTAAAAGTAGCCCTGCACCATCGTACAACCCAGGGTGGTCAAAGCATTCAACTCATCCTGCGTTTCTACGCCTTCGATCACGCAGCCCAGGGACATGTCCAGACTCAAGGCAACCAGTGATTTGACGATCTTGTAGCTGGCCGGGTTGTTGTGCACCCCGGTGACAAAGCTGCGGTCGATCTTCAGCTTGGTCAGCGCCAGCGCGTGCAACTGACTGAGGCTGGAGAAACCGGTCCCAAAGTCATCCAGCGAGATACCGCAACCCAGCTTGCGGAACTGGGTAATGGCCTGCTGCACCTGAGCAATATCCTGCATCACCGCCGTTTCGGTGATCTCCAGATCGAGCCGCGACGCATCGAAGCCGCTGTTTTTGATGATCTCGACAATTCGGCTGACACTTTCCAGAGACGCACAGTCGTGCGCGGACAGATTGAACGACAGCCTGACGGGCGCAGGCCAGGACAGGGCCATGTGCAGCGAGCGGGTCAGCAAGGGCGCAGTCAGCTTGTTGATCATGCCGATGCGCTCGGCGATCGGGATGAAATGCGCCGGCGATACTGCCCCCAGTTCAGGGCTGTTCCAGCGCGCCAGTGCCTCGAAAGCCACCGTTTCGCGCGTGCAGCTTTCAATGATCGGCTGAAACAATACGTGAAACTCGGTTTCCAGATTGGCGCGCCGCAAGGCCTGTTCGGTAACGCCGTCGGCATGCAATTGCTCACGATGGCTGGCGGAGAACAGGCAGGTGGTGCCGGGGTTATGGTTCTTGCCCTGATACAGCGCGTAGTCGGCAAACTCGAACAGCTGGGTCGCGTTATCCGCCGTGGCCGGGTACGTCGCCAGGCCCAGTGTCGCGCCAATCTGGATCGGCATGTCCGACAGCTCGAAACTCTCGTGCATGAGGTCACACAGTTGCTTGCCAAACGCCAGCAACGCGGCGCTGTCCATGTCACCCTTGATCACCAGCGCAAACTCGTCACCGCCCAGTCGCGATACATGCACCTTGTCACTAGAGGCGCTGGTCAGGCGTTCAGCAACCAGCATCAACAGACGGTCGCCGATTCGATGACCATACAGGTCATTGACCGGCTTGAACCCGTCCAGGTCCAACACGCCCACTGCCAGCCCGCTACGCTGCGCCATTGCCTCGGTCATCGCAGCATCCAGGGTCTGAAAGAACTGCCGACGATTGGGCAGGCCCGTCAGGCTGTCCTGATTGGCCAGCAGCAGGTTCTCGTTACTCAGTTGCTCGGTCTTTACCTGCACATTCACCAGGCTGGTGAAATCGCGGTACTGGTAATGAAGAATGATCAGCATGCCGATCGACACCAGCACGATATTCACCGCTGTGGCGATAAAGGTAATGTTGTAGGTCGAGGCGAAGAAGATGACGAAGGCGGTGTTGACGACCAGCGCGGTGGTCAGCGCTGCGGGCCGCAAGTGCATCATGCAGAAGATGCAGACAATTACCGTAATGCCCATAAAAAACGCGACATGTGCCTGGGAATAGGCATCGCCATAGGGGTAAAGCGACAGGGACCAGGCGGCAAACCCGGCCGCTATCACGCCCGCCAGGCCATGGGTTCCACGCAGCGTGGCCAGAATGATCGCCGGAGCGGGTGGCGGCCGGTTTACCGTGCGCAACCATTTGCGTGCACGGACAGCACAGATAATCGTGAGCAGCGACGGAACCAGCAGCGTCAACCACATCGGGGCTGTTCGCCAATGGGTGAACGCCAACGCCCAGGTATTGACCAGCAGCACGAAGTACATCAACGGCAGTTGTCGGGACAACGCAACGTATTGGGCCTGCAACAACCTGGGGTTATCAGCGGGCACAGACATCAGGGCACGCAAGGCACCCGGTAGTTTTTTCAGCATCGCAAGGCTTCTCTGTTACCACAGTCAAAGCACACGTGGCTTGCTGCTCATCATGCGAACCGGACAGCTAATTGTCGGTTCGCTTGTCAGGCTCTCGGCGGATGTGATTAATTCTTTACGGTAAAACCGAGCCGTGCATCGGTTTAATTGAAAAAATCCGCCGGTCACTTTCCCCCTGCGCGCGCCTGGATTAATGACGCTTGTACACCTTTCAAGCGTCCGCTACGGATAAAGGGCATTAACGTGCCGATCTTCCATTTGCAGGCGACCATGCTGATGGCTGGCGGTATTGAAGCAGCGAAAGTCGATGAGCAGTTTCTGTCGGCCAGCAGCCTCTCAGGCTTGACGCAGTCACTCCATCAGTTCGCCGCCACCTGCGCCCGGTCGGCCTGCATGACCAATGCTTTTAGCGAAGCGTCGAACTGTTTCAAGGCATTCACCTGCAAATCACGCTGCTGATCGATTTGTGCAGCGATCTCCGGAGCGGCCTTGCCTTGCACCCAGACCGAGGTCATTTCCCGAACCACCTCACCTTCAGCCTTGCCGATGTATTGCAGGTCGTTGTCATAGAAGCGTGCCATGAACCGCGCTTCGACCTGACTGTTGCGCTTGCTCACCAGACGATTGTAAGTGTCGAGCATGACCACCACGTCCGGCCGCGCCTGCATCAGCGCATCGAGATTGTCGTAAACGGTTACCGAGGCGAACTCTTTCTTTGATGAACCCACCAGCCAGTCGGTCGCAAGTTGAGGGTCCGAGCTGTTGATGAATGCATTGCGGATACGCGCATCGAGTGCGCCATTGCTGCCGCTCCTGAGTGCAACCGAATGGTAGTTGTTCAAATACTGAAGGTTGCTGAGAGTATTTTCGCTGTACAGCACGCCCACCGACTGAGTGTGTTGCAGGCTCGCGGCGCTGTCGACGACGGGCATGAAATGGCAGGACTGTTCGGAGACCGGGGAGACGGCAGCATTGACGGGGGCAGTGAACACAATGCTGGTGCTGAACACGGCAGCAAACGTCAACAGATTGAACATTCTCATCGCGTCGTCTCCCTTTGGAGCAGGTGGCTATGGCGCCATCCTCCTCCTTTGCCGGAAAAACAGAACTTGCCTTGCTTGATGATGACTATCGACTGAATGAATGATAGTTGATGTCACTGCGTTGCAAGGTTTTTCGCTTCAATTTTCATCCGCCCTGACGGCCGCACGAATGGCTTTGAGCAGCATCCGGCACGCCGGGTTGTCATTGTCGGTGCGCCAGACCAAGTGCAACTCGCTCTGCACGCCCTCGCCCAGGTCAATGTCACGAAACACGACGTCCTTGAACACCACATTGGTTGCGCAACGCGGTACCAATGCCAGCCCCATGCCGGCGTTGACCAGCGCCAGAATAGTCAGTGACGATCCAAGCCATTGGACATACTCCGGTGCAACTTGTGCGGAACGAAACATACCGGTCAGCAGTTCGTTGAACGGTGGATACGCCGAATGCGAATACATCAGGAACGGCGCGCCATCCAGATCGGCAACCGCCACCGAATCGGCATGCGCCAACCGATGATTGCTCGGGACGGCCAGCACAAAAGGCTCGCGAACCAGGCATTCGCTCTCGTAACCCGGCTGAAACAGTGGCGCTCGCACGATACCGAGGTCAATGCGCCGCGCCCTGAGTGCTTCGTGCTGCTGATAGGTGTTCATTTCAGTCAGGGAAATCTTCACCTGCGGCTGCTTGAGGCGCGCCTCGGCGATCACCCTGGGCAGAAACTCATACACCGCGCTGCCGACAAAACTGATGGTCACCGAGCCAATGTCACCCTCGGCAAAGCGCCGCGCGGAAATCGCCGCCTGCTGCGCGCGCTCCAGCAGGGTCTGCGCCTCGATGAAAAAAGCCCTGCCCGCGGCAGTCAGGGCCACACTGCGGGTACTGCGGGTGAATAGCTCGACGCCCAGATTGTGCTCCAGTATCTGAATCTGCCGACTCAACGGCGGCTGCGTCATGTTGAGCCGTTCGGCGGCACGGCGGAAATTCAGCTCCGTGGCCACCGTGGTGAAGCAACGCAGTTGGGAAAGCTCGAACATTGATCCACTCCCGGTATCAATCAAGTCACAAACTGGATTGGACAGGAATAATACACCCACTCATGATCGACTCATCCCCAAAAAAACAATGAATGGGAGTCGCCTCTTGAATACCGTCCCTGGTACTACGGACGTCACGGTGCTTGCCCGTGCGGCCGCCAAGGTGAAACGCCACGTGCTGCCGCTGTT
This sequence comes from Pseudomonas sp. B20, assembly GCF_020515755.1. Taxonomy (NCBI): domain Bacteria; kingdom Pseudomonadati; phylum Pseudomonadota; class Gammaproteobacteria; order Pseudomonadales; family Pseudomonadaceae; genus Pseudomonas; species Pseudomonas sp. B20. The sequence continues at coordinate 6,061 of NZ_JAHPJG010000025.1, read as the reverse complement.
CGTGGTGATGTTCATCGTCAATTACATCGACCGGGTCAATATCGGTTTTGTACGCAGCCATCTGGAAACCGATCTGGGCATCGGCGCAGCAGCTTACGGGCTGGGTGCCGGATTGTTCTTTGTCGGTTACGCACTGTTCGAAGTCCCCTCCAACATGCTCTTGCAGCGCTACGGCGCCCGCGCCTGGCTGACCCGCATCATGTTCACCTGGGGCGCGGCCGCGATGGCCATGGCGTTCGTGCAAGGCGAAACAAGTTTCTACGTGCTGCGCTTCATTCTGGGCGCTGCCGAAGCCGGTTTCTTCCCCGGCATCATCTATTACTTCACCCAGTGGCTACCCTCCAGTGATCGCGGCAAGGCCATGGCGCTGTTTCTCAGCGGTTCGGCGATAGCGTCGGTTATTTCCGGACCGGTGTCCGGCGCCCTGCTCGGCATCGAGGGCCTGAACCTGCATGGCTGGCAATGGATGTTTCTGATCGAAGGCTTCGCGTCGATCGTGCTCTGCGGTTTCGTCTGGTTCTGGCTGCAATCACATCCTCATGAAGCCCGCTGGCTCAGTGACGAAGAAAAAACCGCGCTCAGCACCGCCATCGCCGAAGAGCAACGGCTGCGCGAAGCTTCACAAACCGTCAGACCCTCGGTCTTCCGACTGTTGGCGGACCGGCAGATCCTGCTGTTCTGCTTCATCTACTTTTCCGTGGCACTGACCATCTACGGCGCCACCTTCTGGCTGCCGAGCATGATCCGCAAGATGGGCAGCTTCAGCGATCTCGAGGTCGGGTTGTTCAATTCGATCCCGTGGATCATCTCCATCGTGGCCATGTACGGCTTTGCAGCACTGGCGGCACGCTTCAAGCACCAACAGGCCTGGGTGGCGGTCACGCTGGTCATCGCCGCAGCCGGCATGTTCATGTCCACCGTGGGCGGTCCGGTGTTCGCCTTTGTCGCCATCTGCTTCGCGGCAATCGGTTTCAAGGCCGCCTCTGCGCTGTTCTGGCCAATCCCTCAGGGCTATCTGGATGCACGCATTGCCGCTGCGGTCATTGCGCTGATCAACTCCATCGGCAACCTGGGCGGCTTCGTCGCGCCCACCACGTTCGGCTTTCTGGAACAGACCACCGGTTCGATTCAAGGCGGTCTGTATGGACTGGCAGCGACATCGCTGCTGGCTGCGGTGGTGATCTTCTTCGCCCGCACTACGCCACGAGGTGACCGCGGCCGCCCGTCCAGGGCTGAGCGGCCCGCAGCGCTCAGCCCTGCCGTCACCGGCACCCCTTCCAGCCTCAAACCCTGACTTCCGGGAGACCGCCCTTTGAAAATCATCCGTGTAACCGTGACCCCTATCGCCTTTCGCGACCCGCCGCTGCTCAACGCCAGTGGTATTCACGAACCCTTTGCCCTGCGCTCGATCATCGAGGTGGAAAGCGACAACGGCTACATCGGCCTCGGTGAAAGCTATGGTGATGCCCCCGCACTGGCGATTCAGCAACAGGTGCAGAACCAACTGATCGGGCTCGACCCGTTCAACCTCAATCAGCTGCGCAGCATCGTGCAGGCGACCGTGGCGGCGCATAAGCCTGCCAGCCTGGCCGGTGCCGAACTGGCGCCGGGCTCACACGCCAGCAAGGCGGTCAGCAATGCTTATTCTGCGTTCGAAGTGGCGTTTCTGGACCTGCAGGCACGTTCCATGAACCTGCCACTGGTGGACCTGCTCGGCGGTGCCATTCGTGACCAGATACCCTTCAGCGCTTACCTGTTCTTCAAATACGCGCAGCATGCCGATGCCCCTTACGCGCCCGACAGCTGGGGTGAAGCGCTCAGCGAAGAGCAGATCGTCGCCCAGGCTCGGCGCATGATCGAAGCCTATGGCTTCAAAAGCATCAAGCTCAAGGCCGGTGCGCTGCAGCCGGAACACGAGGTGTCGTGCATCAAGGCGCTGAAAAAAGCCTTCCCCGGTTATCCGCTGCGCATCGATCCCAACGGCAACTGGTCGCTGGAGACCTCGATTCGCATGGCCGAACTGCTGGGCGATGACCTGCAATATTACGAAGACCCGACGCCGGGCCTCGACGGCATGTCCGAATTGCACAAACGCACCGGCCTGCCGCTGGCGACCAACATGGTGGTGACCGATTTCGACGAGTTCCGCCGCAGCGTGGCCCTCGACAGCGTGCAGATCGTGCTCGCCGACCACCATTACTGGGGCGGCCTGCGCGACACTCAGGCGCTGGCGAAGATGTGCGACACCTTTGGCCTGGGCGTGTCGATGCACTCCAACTCGCATCTGGGTATCAGCCTCATGGCCATGGCCCACGTCGCAGCGTCGGTGCCCAATCTGGACTACGCCTGCGACACGCACTACCCGTGGCAGGAGCCGGACGAGGAAGTCATCAAGGGCGGCAAACTGCCGATTGTCGACGGCTGTGTCAGCATCACCCGCGCACCCGGTCTTGGGCTGGAACTGGACCATGACCAGCTCGGCAAGCTCAACGACCAGTACCACAGCTGTGGAATCCGGCAGCGCGATGACGTGAAGCAGATGCAAAAGTACAAGCCGGACTGGAAGGCGGTCAAACCGAGGTACTGAAGCCGTCCGGCCCGGCTTAATAGGCCTGCTGAGCAGGCGCGGTCTTCTGGTAGACACCCGGTGGATCCTGCCGGGTGCGGCCACGGACCAAGGCTTCGGGGTTGCTGCCCAAGTAATCGGTGAGGACCCTTACCGAGCGGGCCATGCGCTGAACCTCATCCATTGTCCGGTCGATCTGTTGACGCACAGGCGAGTCCTCGGCGAGCGCTGCGCCGGCAATGTCCATCGTGCTTCGGGATTGCAGCAGAACGCCGTGCAGTTCAGGGATCACTTGTGCGTCGAAAAGCCTGAAAGTCTTCTGCGCCTCGCCAAGGCTGCCATTCAGGTTGCCGGCGATCTCCTGCACCGGCACTTTGCCGACCTTGTCGATGATCTGCTGTACCTGCTCCTGCATCTTTTCAAGCTCCCCCGGCACGGTCGGGATTATCAGCGGCTGCGCACTGACATCGAACGGTACCGGCGTAGCGTTGGCGATAAAACCCAGCGAAATATACAGTTGTCCGGTCAGCAGACTCTCGCTGCGAGGCTGTGCACGCAGGCCCCGCTTGACGAAGTCGGCTATCAACTGCGCCGTACGTGCATCGTCGGTAACGCCCAATGTCTTTACGATTTTTTCATTGGCCATCCCCAGACGATCCGGGTAAATCACTGCCCCGACAATACAGAATGACAAAAAACCGCTATCTTGAGCGGTTTTTCATACCTTAACCAAGTGCTTCATGTGCAATGTGAGTTATCTTTGCCCACTAGCGGCGCTCCGGATAGCTTCACAGGCAGAGAGTAGCTTCGATAAAGCTCTTTGGTTGGCAACTGACAGGGCAATATCGGGTAGGGTATTCTTTCTACCGAGGCCATTGAACACATCTTCAAGCAAGGCAAAGCTTCAACATACATGGCTAGTCAAGCATCGCATGACCCGCAAATTAGCGTTGATTTAATATTTTTAAAGCATGGATTTAAAGAGAAAATGTCCTAATTTTTGCCTTATCTCGGCATTCCCGCCGCCCACGCGGCACGGGAGTCTGTCTTCCGTCAGTAGTGCTTACCGTACGATTTTCTACGAATTCTGCGGGCTCTCCTGATTGATTTTTGTGGAATAACGGCATCTTGCCGCCAATAAGCCGTCAGGCTTTTCTAAGGATTGAGGAAGTTTGATGAATGCTTTAATGGTAGCCATCTGTATTACGTGGGCTGGGTTTTCCTTTCTGTTTTACCGAGGGCTCTATCACAGGCATGTTCGTCATGCCGCGTATGCCGAGTTTGCACGTGCCACGTTCACTGCAGTGCAAGCGCATTTCCCCGAGTTGAAATCAAAAAGCTCAAGCCTCGTTATCGACAAAGGCTTTGGGGTTAAAAATGACGAAGCTTGGCAAGAGGCGCTTCATACTTTCATCTCGCATCGAGTCGTTTCTGAGCTGAGCCCCAGAATCAGAGGGTCTTTGAAGGCTTCACCGAGTGCCAGCAAGGATTTCTCTACGTTGACCGTCAACTTAGTGCTCACATTGGTCGCGCATCAGAGCATGCCTGCTACCTATAACCTCACCGAAGCTATCGCCTCGATTGAGGAGCCCGAGGACCCGTTTGCATTTTTATCCGGAACTCCAAAATGCAAGCCGCAGAAAGAGGTATTGACCCGCTTGGCGGTTGCTGTATTAGCAGTCGGACTTATGGGAGGGACCTCACCTTCTAATGCAGCCAGCGGAGAAGCCTTTTCTCCTCTATCGGCCTGCAGCGCGCTTGCCGATATCGACGGTTTTCAGCCAAACAAAAGCGGCTATGTTGAGCTTTACGACGGCATTTTCTCTTGCGCTACACCTTACAAGGAACTGGGAAACCAGGCACTGCCTAACAACATTGCTCTGTATGGCAGAGGGAATGCAAGAGAAGTCACCCGTGTAAAATTGATGCTTAACGTCAATGCGTCCTCACATGGAGCCCAAGACGCCAAGCTTTTGGCGAGCCTCTGCACGCAGATGATTACCAACGTCACGGGGAATCCGGCTTCCGGTCTTGAACAGAAAATTGCTCAGGGCAAGCCTTTCAGGCAGCCTTTTCACGGCTATAGAGTTTACCTAGATAGAACCTTATGGGGAACAGGGAAAGGCTACGAGCTTAACTGCGGTATTGCTACGCAGAATAATAAGGAGTAAGTGGTGTTATCTATTATGTTCAGCGGGCTCCCGCACGGAATAAGCCCACGGTGGTGGATTGTTACAGCCGTAGTAACTGCGTTAGGAGTGAACGTTTTTGCGGCAAGCTGGATCTCCGGTTTGATGCTGATATGTCTTGCCATTTTGATCAGCCCCCCAGCCTACGACCGCTTGCTGGTCGCCCTCAAAGTCGGGGATCCGCTCCACTTACGGGTACTGATCGTCCTGATAGGGCTGACTGCGTCTACGTATGTGCTGAACATTCACACCTCGCATACAGAGGATCAGCGCGTCGCTGCAGCCAAAGCAGAACAGGATCGTACGGATCAACTTGAACGTGAAGCCAGCGCAGCAGCTGCTCAAGCAAAGATCGAGAGCACCCGGCAGTTCTACGTAACCAACAAATCTTCGATATTGCAAGAAATTGCTACTGCGCTGAACTCGAGAGACGTTAATAAAGCTACCACCATCAACGCCAGATATGCCTCGGTTATCACGGATCCAGAGTACCTGGCACTGCAGCAGAAGCTGGCGACGCTCGTTGATGAGATAGCTCTGGCTAAGCGTGAGCAAGAGCGTAAGGACACTATTGCGGGGCTGCTTAAAGATCTCAAAACTTTGGACGCCGCCGATTACACCAAAGCGATTTCACTTTACACCTCACTTCTTCAGCTTGAACCAGCCAATAAGGCCTACCAGCAAAATCTTGAACGCTTCAAGAAAGCTGAAGCGTCACGTCAGGCGAAAATCGACGCGGACCAACAGGCCGCAGCGGCACGTTCTTCACGCACCAAACAGATCGAAAGCCAGTTCAGCCAATGGGATGGTTCGCACCGAACATTTGAGAGGCTGATCAAACAGGCTATGAACGATCCCGACAGCTATGACCACGTGGATACCCGCTACGTAGATAAAGGAAAATTTATCCGGGTCTACTGCACGTTTAGAGGTAAAAACGCCTTTGGAGGTACTGTTAAAAATACCCGGGTAGCGGACTTTGACATCAATGGTAATTTCTTGCGGGAGGTCGAATAGGTGCAGCCTATTCTCCTGCGAGTTCACCCGCTGCGTCAGGCATTGTTTCACCGGCCCTGCAGCGGGTAACAGTCAGTTCAACTGTGCCTTTGCCGCAAACTGGGGAGACGGTAGCACCTCATCCTCCGATGGCCGGCGCTTCCGTGCAGAAGGTCGGGGCCAGAGCACAGGCACATTAACACTAAGTGAGGCAACGAACCGGGACGGCTGTTCTATAACCACATCTCCGACTAATACGCACCACTCAGCACTCGTGTGGTGAAGGTCGGTGTGCATGACTCGACCTACG
>NZ_JAHPJG010000024.1:0-112689 GCF_020515755.1 Pseudomonas sp. B20 | reverse complement strand
AGGGCCCGTAAATGCTCCGAAAACAGTGCGCCTGATCAATCGCCTTCGCGAGCGAGCTCGCTCCCACAGTGGTCTTGCTTACTGCATTCAATCGGCGGAGCGCCTGCCACACGCACTCCCTGTGGGAGCGAGCTTGCTCGCGAAAGGGCCCGTAAATGCTCCGAAAACAGCGCGCCTGATCAATCGCCTTCGCGAGCGAGCTCCGAGTGGTAGCGCTGTTCTGGACGCTCTGCGTCCGATCTTGGACTGGCGGTGCGGCGCAGAGGTGTGACGCGGAGCGTCATGAACTGCATTCACACGATGGAGCGTGAGAAACGATAGGTGTCCGCGGGCTGCACACCAAACAAAAACGCCGCAAGGCTCAAAGCCTGCGGCGTTTTGTGTTACTCGGCCTCAATCAGACCGTATGCAGATACCAGTTGTACTCGAGGTCGGAGATGGAGTGTTCGAACTCTTCCAGCTCGCTCTCTTTACAGGCCACGAAAATGTCGATGTATTTCGGGTCGATGTACTTGGCCATCACCGGGTTGTCGTCCAGCTCGCGCAGTGCATCACGCAGGTTGTTCGGCAGGCTTTGTTCATGCTGCTCGTAGGAGTTGCCTTCTACCGGGGCGCCAGGCTCGACCTTGTTGACCAGGCCATGGTGCACGCCCGCCAGGACCGAAGCCATGACCAGATACGGGTTGGCATCGGCACCGGCAACGCGGTGTTCGATACGTACCGCATCGGCGGTGCCGGTCGGTACGCGAACGGCGACCGTGCGGTTATCCAGACCCCAGGTCGGCGAGTTGGGCACATAGAACTGCGCACCGAACCGGCGATACGAGTTGACGTTCGGGCACAGGAAGGCCATTTGTGCCGGCAGGGTCTCGAGCACACCGCCGATTGCGTGACGCAATGCGGCGTTCTGCTCGGGATCCTCGCTGGTGAAGATGTTCTTGCCATCGCGATCCAGGATCGAGATGTGAACGTGCAGACCATTACCCGCCTGACCCGGATAGGGCTTGGCCATGAAGGTCGTGTCCATCTCGTGATCGTAGGCGATGTTCTTGATCAGGCGCTTGAGCAATACGGCGTAATCGCACGCCTTGATCGCGTCGGCGACGTGATGCAGGTTGACTTCGAACTGGGCCGGGGCGCTTTCCTTGACGATGGCGTCGGCAGGAATGCCTTGTTCCTTCGCGCCTTCGAGGATGTCCTGAAGGCAATCGACATATTCGTCGAGGTCGTCGATCAGGTAGACCTGTGTCGAATGCGGGCGTTTGCCGGAGATCGGCGAGCGGGGCGGTTGTGGGCGACCGTTCACGTTCTCCTGATCGATCAGGTAGAACTCCAGCTCGAACGCGGCGCAGATGGTCAGGCCCATTTCGTCGAATTTGGCGACGACCTGACGCAATACTTCACGCGGGTCGGCGAAAAACGGATCGCCTTCGAGTTCGTGCATGGTCATCAGCAATTGCGCGGTAGGGCGCTTTTGCCAGGGCTCGTTGCACAGAGTGTCGGGGATGGGATAACAGATTCGGTCAGCATCACCGATGTCCAGGCCCAGGCCGGTGCTTTCCACCGTGGAGCCATTGATATCCAGAGCAAATAAAGAGGCAGGCAGGTTGATGCCCTTCTCGTAAACCTTATGGAGGCTGGTGCGTTCGATGCGTTTGCCACGCACCACACCATTCATATCTGCAATCAGAAGGTCAACGTACAGAACCTCAGGATGTTCCTTAAGGAACGCGTTCGCTTCGTTAAGCTGAACGGCACGCGGGGGTACCGACATGATGCAACACCTTTGTTGTTAAAAATATCAATCATCAATGATTGCGGATCTCAGTCAATCCGAAAGCCATGATGAAGTCAATAGAGCCTTTTTTGCCCTAAAACTGCGCCATATGGCCTTTTTTGCTGCTATTTAGGGCGTTTTATTCCGTTTCTGACCGTTGTTAAATACGAGCTAGAGCGGCCTGTCTTCTATTTTTAACGGGTTGTTGTATAAAAAAATGAACGAGGCTAAGCTCGATCGCAACCCAGTAGAGCAACAATAGCGGGGGTCCAATGCTTCACCTTTCCCTGGTCGACACGCGACTATCAAGTCCGTACGGCGCCCATCATGCCTGTGATATCGGTGCTCGTGGTGGGTTGCCACACATTGCGACATCCCTGAACGGCCATCGAAGCCAGTCTGCTCTACTCTCAACGCTGGACATTACCACTATAACGGCTTCGTCAGCGTGACCGCGGCCGTCTGGAAATCCGGTCCCGCAGCTGTCACCTTACCCCTATTCGGCGTCTGCCGAAACGAGTTGTACATCATGACGCCGATGCGTCTGGAACGCCTGATCACGATCAGGACAATAAAACCCTGAGGTATTTATGAGTACCAACCTCGACCAGCTCACCGATTGGTTGAAAGAACACAAGATTACCGAAGTCGAATGCATGATGTCCGACCTCACCGGGATCACGCGCGGCAAGATCTCGCCGACCAACAAGTTCATCGCTGAAAAAGGCATGCGTCTGCCTGAAAGCGTGCTGTTGCAGACGGTGACCGGTGACTACGTAGAGGACGATATCTACTACGAGCTGCTGGACCCGGCAGACATCGACATGATCTGCCGCCCTGACCAGAACGCGGTGTATCTGGTGCCCTGGGCGGTCGAGCCCACTGCGCAGGTGATTCATGACACCTACGACAAGCAAGGCAACCCCATCGAGCTGTCGCCGCGCAACGTGCTGAAGAAGGTCCTCAAGCTCTACGCCGATCAGGGCTGGCAGCCCATCGTGGCGCCGGAGATGGAGTTTTACCTGACCAAGCGCAGCGACGACCCGGACTACCCGCTACAGCCGCCGATCGGCCGCTCCGGGCGTCCGGAAACCGGCCGTCAGTCGTTCTCGATCGAAGCGGCCAACGAGTTCGATCCGCTGTTCGAAGACGTCTATGACTGGTGCGAACTGCAGAACCTCGACTTGGACACGCTGATCCACGAAGACGGCACGGCGCAGATGGAAATCAACTTCCGTCACGGTGATGCGCTGTCGCTGGCCGACCAGATTCTGGTGTTCAAACGCACCATGCGCGAAGCCGCCCTCAAGCACGATGTCGCGGCGACCTTCATGGCCAAGCCGATGACCGGCGAGCCAGGCAGTGCCATGCACCTGCACCAGAGCATCATCGACATCGAGACCGGCAAGAATATCTTCTCCAATGAAGACGGGACCATGAGCGAGCTGTTTCTGAACCACGTCGGTGGTCTGCAGAAGTTCATCCCCGAGCTGTTGCCGCTGTTCGCACCCAACGTCAACTCGTTCCGGCGCTTTCTGCCTGACACCTCGGCGCCAGTGAACGTCGAGTGGGGCGAAGAAAATCGCACCGTCGGCTTGCGTGTGCCGGACGCCGTACCGCAGAACCGTCGTGTGGAAAACCGTCTGCCGGGTGCCGATGCCAACCCTTATCTGGCCATCGCCGCCAGTCTGCTGTGCGGGTTCATTGGCATGGTCGAAGGCATCAACCCGAGCGCACCGGTGGTCGGACGCGGTTACGAGCGGCGCAATCTGCGTCTGCCGTTGACCATCGAAGACGCGCTGGAGCGCATGGAAAACAGCAAGACCATCGAAAAATACCTGGGCAAGAAATTCATCATCGGTTACGTCGCGGTCAAGCGCGCCGAGCATGAAAACTTCAAGCGCGTGATCAGTTCGTGGGAGCGGGAATTCCTGCTTTTCGCCGTCTGATCACGCAGAGCGCCGCCGCGGTTGAGGCGCGGCGCTCTGCCAACTGACCTGATCAAAGGAAGTGCTGCATGAGTGCCAACAACCCGCAAACCCTCGAATGGCAGGCCCTGAGCAGCGAGCATCACCTGGCACCGTTCAGCGACTACAAACAACTGAAAGAGAAAGGCCCGCGCATCATTACCCGTGCCGAGGGCGTTTATCTGTGGGACAGCGAGGGCAACAAGATCCTCGATGGCATGTCCGGCCTGTGGTGCGTGGCCATCGGTTATGGCCGCGAAGAACTGGCCGACGCAGCCAGCAAACAGATGCGCGAGTTGCCGTACTACAACCTGTTTTTCCAGACCGCCCACCCGCCGGTGCTGGAGTTGGCCAAGGCCATTTCCGAGATCGCACCGCAGGGCATGAACCATGTGTTCTTCACCGGTTCAGGCTCTGAAGGCAATGACACGATGCTGCGCATGGTTCGTCATTACTGGGCGCTGAAAGGCCAGCCGAACAAGAAAACCATCATCAGCCGTGTCAATGGCTACCACGGCTCCACCGTCGCCGGTGCCAGTCTGGGTGGCATGACCTACATGCACGAGCAAGGCGATCTGCCGATTCCAGGGGTGGTGCACATTCCCCAGCCCTACTGGTTCGGCGAAGGCGGCGACATGACGCCGGACGAGTTCGGCATCTGGGCTGCAGAGCAACTGGAAAAGAAAATTCTTGAGCTGGGCGTCGAGAACGTCGGCGCGTTCATTGCCGAGCCGATCCAGGGCGCAGGCGGTGTGATCGTCCCGCCTGATTCCTACTGGCCGAAGATCAAGGAAATCCTTTCCCGCTACGACATCCTGTTCGCCGCCGATGAGGTGATTTGTGGCTTCGGGCGTACCAGTGAGTGGTTCGGTAGCGATTTCTATGGCCTCAAGCCGGACATGATGACCATCGCCAAAGGACTGACCTCCGGTTACGTGCCGATGGGCGGCCTGATCGTGCGCGATGAAATCGTCGCGGTGCTCAATGAGGGTGGCGACTTCAATCATGGCTTTACCTACTCCGGGCACCCGGTGGCTGCGGCGGTCGCGCTGGAGAACATCCGTATCCTGCGCGAAGAAAAGATCGTCGAACGGGTCAGGTCGGAAACGGCACCGTATTTGCAAAAGCGTTTACGTGAGTTGAGCGATCATCCACTGGTGGGCGAAGTTCGCGGTGTCGGGCTGCTCGGGGCCATCGAACTGGTGAAGGACAAGGCCACCCGCGAGCGCTATACCGACAAGGGCGCGGGAATGATCTGTCGAACCTTCTGCTTCGACAATGGCCTGATCATGCGGGCTGTGGGCGATACCATGATCATTGCGCCACCGCTGGTGATCAGTTTTGCGCAAATCGATGAACTGGTAGAGAAGGCGCGCAAATGCCTGGATCTGACACTGGCGGTGTTGCAGGGCTGAAAACGCAGAAAAAAGCGTCGATTCAAGCGCAATGTGCATTGTTTGAGGGGCTTCGGCTTGAAAGCCTGCCCAGGAAGTTGCCAGACTAATGGCTACACGCCGCTAACTGACGGTCAGTGATAAAAATACATTGGAGCTACGCATGAAAAAATTTGGCAAGACCCTTCTCGCGCTGTCCCTGATGGGCGTTGTGGCCACTGCTGCGCAGGCCGATGACAAAGTGCTGCACGTCTATAACTGGTCCGATTACATCGCGCCGGACACCGTTGCCAAATTCGAGAAAGAATCGGGCATCAAGGTGGTCTACGACGTTTTCGACAGCAACGAGACGCTTGAAGCCAAATTGCTCGCGGGCAAATCCGGCTATGACATCGTCGTGCCGTCCAACAACTTCCTGGCCAAGCAGATCAAGGCCGGCGTTTATCAGGAGCTGGACAAGTCCAAGCTGCCAAACTGGAAGAACCTCAACGAATCGCTGCTCAAGGCCGTGTCGGTCAGCGACCCGGATAACAAGCACGCATTCCCGTACATGTGGGGTTCGATCGGTATCGGCATCAACCCGGACAAGGTCAAGGCCGCTCTGGGTGCTGACGCGCCAGTCAATTCCTGGGACCTGCTGTTCAAGCCGGAGAACGCTGCCAAGCTGAAATCATGCGGCATCAGCTTCCTCGATTCGCCGACCGAAATGCTGCCGATTGCCCTGCATTACCTGGGCTACCCGACCGATTCTCAGGACAAGAAGCAGCTCGCCGAAGCTGAAGCGCTGTTCATGAAGATTCGTCCGTCGATTGGCTATTTCCACTCGTCCAAGTACATCTCGGACCTGGCCAACGGCAACATCTGCGTCGCAGTCGGTTACTCGGGTGACATCTACCAGGCCAAATCCCGCGCTGCTGAAGCCGGTGGCAAGGTGAAGGTTGCCTACAACATTCCGAAAGAAGGCGCCGGCAGCTTCTATGACATGGTCGCCATTCCCAAGGATGCCGAAAACGTCGAGGGTGCCTACAAGTTCATGACCTTCCTGATGAAGCCGGAAATCATGGCCGAGATCACCAACGCCGTGCGCTTCCCGAACGGTAACGCGGCGGCTACGGCGCTGGTCGACAAGGAAATCACCAGTGACCCTGGTGTTTATCCACCTGCTGACGTACAGGCCAAACTGTATGCAATCGCTGACCTGCCTGCTGCTACGCAGCGGATCATGACCCGCAGCTGGACCAAGATAAAGTCAGGTAAATAAGCCTGTCATCAAACCTGTGGATGCTGCGTAGCCTCGGCCGCGCAGCAGCCAGCAGACAGGAATATTGCCTAAACCTTTGCTGGTTGGGCTCATAGACGGTAAGTTGCGCGCCGGTTTGGTTTTCCGGACGCCCTCCGGCGCTCAGGCCCCTCTGTTAAAAGGACTCATTCTTTGTCTATTTCTATTCTTTCCAAAGCCTTGCTGGCGGCTGCCGGGCTGACACTGTCGATCAGTGCCCAGGCTGAGTCCACCGTGCATATTTATAACTGGTCCGATTACATCGGCAAGACCACCCTGGCCGACTTCGAAGCCACTACCGGCATCAAGCCGATGTACGACGTGTTCGACTCCAACGAAACCCTGGAAGCCAAGCTGCTGGCCGGACGCACAGGCTATGACGTGGTGGTGCCGTCCAATCACTTCCTCGGCAAGCAGATCAAGGCCGGTGCGTTCCAGAAACTCGACAAGTCGCTGTTGCCCAACTACAAGAATCTCGACCCGGCGCTGCTCAAGCGCCTGGAGAAGAACGATCCGGGTAACCAGTACGCCGTGCCGTACCTGTGGGGTACCAACGGCATCGGTTACAACGTCGAGAAGGTCAAGGCGGCACTGGGCGTCGACAAGATCGACTCCTGGGCCGTGCTGTTCGAGCCGGAGAACATCAAGAAGCTCTCCAGCTGTGGCGTAGCGTTTCTCGACTCCGCCGATGAAATGTTGCCAGCGGTGCTCAACTACATGGGGCTGGACCCCAACAGCACCAAGGAAGCCGATTACAAGAAGGCCGAGGCCAAGCTGCTGGCGATTCGTCCTTACGTGACCTATTTCCACTCGTCCAAATACATCACCGACCTGGCCAATGGCGACATCTGCGTTGCCGCAGGTTTCTCGGGCGATGTGTTCCAGGCCAAGGCTCGTGCAGAAGAAGCGGGCAAGGGCGTGAAGCTCGCGTACAGCATTCCGAAAGAGGGCGGTAACCTGTGGTTCGACATGCTGGCGATCCCGGCGGACTCGAAGAACATCAAGGCGGCCAGTGCCTTCATCAACTACATGCTCGACCCCAAGGTGATCGCCAAGGTCAGCGATGAAGTCGGCTACGCCAACCCCAATCCCGCCTCCGGCGAGTTCATGGACCAGAGCATCCGTACCGATGAAGCGGTCTATCCGCCTCAGGAAGTGCTGGACCGTCTGTTCGTGAACAGCGAGTTGCCACCCAAGGTGCAACGTCTGATGACCCGCAGCTGGACCAAGGTCAAGTCGGGCAAATAAAAATCCAGCACCCGGCCATATGGGCCGGGTTGCCTACCTGTTGGGAGTTTCACCCATGGCAGTTGCCTCCGGCGCCTACAAGAAAGCCATCGAAGGCGGTCAGCAACCCAAAGAGGTGCTGGTCAAGATTGATCGGGTCACGAAAAAGTTCGACGAGACGATCGCTGTGGACGATGTGTCCCTGCAGATCAACAAGGGCGAGATCTTCGCCCTGCTTGGCGGCTCTGGCTCCGGCAAATCGACACTGCTGCGCATGCTGGCCGGGTTCGAACGGCCGACTGAGGGGCGCATCTACCTCGACGGTGTCGACATCACCGACATGCCGCCGTATGAACGCCCGATCAACATGATGTTCCAGTCCTATGCGCTGTTCCCGCACATGACTGTGGCGGACAATATCGCCTTCGGCCTCAAGCAGGACAAGCTGGGCAAGTCGGAAATCGAAGCCCGCGTGGCAGAGATGCTCAAGCTGGTACAGATGACACAGTACGCCAAGCGCAAGCCGCATCAGCTCTCCGGCGGTCAGCGTCAGCGCGTGGCCCTGGCCCGTTCGCTGGCCAAAAAGCCCAAGCTGTTGCTGCTCGATGAGCCGATGGGCGCGCTGGACAAGAAACTGCGTTCGCAGATGCAGCTGGAACTGGTGGAGATCATCGAGCGCGTCGGCGTGACCTGCGTGATGGTGACTCACGATCAGGAAGAGGCCATGACCATGGCCGAGCGCATCGCGATCATGCACCTGGGCTGGATCGCGCAGATCGGCAGCCCGATCGACATTTACGAGACTCCGACCAGCCGTCTGGTCTGCGAATTCATTGGCAGCGTCAACCTGTTCGAAGGTGACGTGATTGAAGACATGGAAGCCCATGCGCTGATCCGCAGCCCCGAGCTGGAGCGCAATATCTATGTCGGCCACGGCGTCAGTACGTCGGTGGAAGACAAGCACATCACCTACGCACTGCGTCCGGAGAAACTGCTGATCACCACCGAGCAGCCCGGCTTCGAATACAACTGGTCGCGCGGCAAGGTCCACGACATCGCCTATCTGGGCGGTCACTCGGTGTTCTACGTCGAGCTGCCGGGCGGCAAGCTGGTGCAGTCGTTCGTCGCCAACGCCGAGCGGCAGGGCGCACGGCCTACCTGGGGCGATGAAGTCTACGTGTGGTGGGAAGACGACAGCGGCGTGGTACTGCGCTCATGAAAATGCGGAAGATCAAGCGCACGTTCGAGCGCATAAAGCCCAACGGGCAGCAGATGGTCATCGGCGTGCCGTTCCTCTGGCTGTTCCTGTTCTTTGCTCTGCCGTTTCTGATCGTGCTCAAGATCAGCTTCGCCGAGGCCGACGTCGCGATCCCGCCGTACACCGAAATCTTCAGCTACGCCGACGAAAAGCTGCAGATGGTCCTCAACTTCGCCAACTACACCTTGCTCAGTGGCGATGATTTGTACGTTTCGGCCTATCTGGGTTCGCTGAAGATGGCCTTCATCAGCACCTTGCTGTGCCTGCTGATCGGCTATCCGATGGCCTACGCCATCGCCAGCGCGCGCAAGGACCTGCAAACCGTGCTGTTGCTGCTGATCATGATGCCGACCTGGACGGCGATCCTGATCCGCGTCTACGCCTGGATGGGCATCCTCAGCAACAACGGGCTGCTCAATGCGTTCCTGATGTGGCTGGGCCTGATCGACGCGCCGCTGCAGATCCTCAACACCAACCTGGCGGTGTACATTGGCGTGGTCTATTCCTACCTGCCGTTCATGATCCTGCCGCTGTACGCCAACCTTGTGAAGCACGACACCAGCCTGCTGGAAGCCGCCTCCGATCTGGGCTCAAGCACCTTCAACAGCTTCTGGAAAATTACCGTGCCGCTGTCCAAGAACGGCGTGATCGCCGGCTGCATGCTGGTATTCATTCCGGTGGTGGGC
Source organism: Pseudomonas sp. B20 (assembly GCF_020515755.1). Lineage (NCBI taxonomy): Bacteria > Pseudomonadati > Pseudomonadota > Gammaproteobacteria > Pseudomonadales > Pseudomonadaceae > Pseudomonas > Pseudomonas sp. B20. The sequence continues at coordinate 103,101 of NZ_JAHPJG010000024.1, read as the reverse complement.
GAGTTCGTGATTCCCGAGCTGCTCGGCGGCCCGGAAACCCTGATGATCGGCCGCGTGCTGTGGCAGGAATTCTTCAACAACCGTGACTGGCCGGTGGCTTCGGCGCTGGCGGTCATCATGCTGCTGGTGCTGATCGTGCCCATTATCCTGTTCAACCGCAGTCAGGCCAAAGAACTGGAGGGCAAGGCATGAACCGCTTTCGATTCTCGAACCTGATGCTGGTGCTGGGTTTGCTGTTCATCTATGCGCCGATGGTGATTCTGGTCATCTACTCGTTCAACGCCTCACAACTGGTGACGGTCTGGGGCGGCTGGTCGGTGAAGTGGTACGTCGGCCTGCTGGATAACTCGCAACTGATGGGCTCGGTGATGCGCTCGCTGGAAATCGCCTGCTACACCGCCGTTGCTGCGGTAGCGCTGGGGACCATGGCGGCGTTTGTGCTGACCCGCATCAGCCGCTTCAAAGGCCGCACGTTCTTTGGCGGTCTGGTCACAGCTCCCCTGGTAATGCCGGAAGTGATCACCGGTCTGTCGCTGTTGCTGCTGTTCGTGGCCATGGCGCAATTGATCGGCTGGCCGCAGGAACGCGGCATCATGACCATCTGGATCGCGCACACGACGTTCTGTGCGGCCTACGTGGCGGTGGTGGTGTCGGCGCGCCTGCGTGAGCTGGACCTGTCGATCGAAGAAGCCGCAATGGACCTGGGCGCCCGGCCGTGGAAGGTGTTCCTGCTGATCACCATCCCGATGATCGCGCCATCGCTGGCAGCCGGGGGCATGATGTCCTTCGCGCTGTCGCTCGATGACCTGGTACTCGCCAGCTTCGTCTCCGGGCCCGGCTCGACGACCTTGCCGATGGAAGTGTTCTCTGCCGTGCGTTTGGGTGTGAAGCCTGAAATCAACGCCGTGGCGAGCCTGATCCTGCTGGCCGTGTCACTGGCGACCTTCCTGGTCTGGTTCTTCACCCGCCGCGCCGAAAACAACCGCAAGCGTGCGATCCAGCAAGCTATCGAGGAAAGCGCGGCAGACGCCTGGAAGCAGCCAGATCCAAGGCGTGCACCGGCGGCGTGAAGACCTGATCGTGCGCGATACACAAGTCAGCTCCTGATTCTGCCCGCAGGGCGTGGGAACGAACTTGTTCGCGAACTGCCGGGGACCGGCAGCCAAACCAGCGACCTCGGTTGTGCCAGATGTACCGCACGTGACGGTTTCACTGTCGGTTCCCGACAGTTCGCGAGCAAGCTCGCTCCCACGCCCTCCGGGCAGAAGCCCCATTGCCTGGCCCGGCGCAGAGAGTGTCGCTACGCCCCCGGCACCAGCCGCAAAACGCCTGGAAGCAGCCTGATCATGCGCGATACGCAAGCTCGCTCTTGATTCTGCCCGCAGGGCGTAGGAGCGAACTTGTTCGCGAACTGCCGGGGACCGGCAGCCAAACCAGCGACCTCGGTTGTGCCAGATGTACCGCACGTGACGGTTTCACTTTCGGTTCCCGACAGTTCGCGAACAAGTTCGCTCCCACGCCCTCCGGGCAGAAGCCCCATTGCCTGGCCCGGCGCAGAGAGTGTCGCCACGCCCCGGCACCAGCCTTAAAACCTCTGGAAGCAGCCTGATCGGGCGCGATACGCAAGCCCGCTCTTGATTCTGCCCGCAGGGCGTAGGAGCGAACTTGTTCGCGAACTGCCGGGGACCGGCAGCAAAGCTAGCTACCTCGGTTGTGCCTGATGTACCGCACGTGACGGTTCCACTGTCGGTTCCCGACAGTTCGCGAACAAGTTCGCTCCCACGCCCTCCGGGCAGAAGCGCCATTTCCGGGCCCGGCGCAGAGAATGTCGCTACGCCCCCGGCACCAGCCGCAAAACGCCTTCCGTATGCTCGGCCACGTCCTTCTCGCTGAAGCGCTGCGGCAAGTATTCGCCGTTCACGAAGGCTTTGGCCTGATCGGAATAGTGCTTGTCGAACGGCACGCCGCTTTGTCCTACCGGGTTTATCCCCAGGCTGTGTGCCGGGTCGGCGAAGTCGATCAGGCGGCGGGTCGAGGGGCCGTAGCCGACTGGCCACGGGGCGGGGCGGATGCTCGACGACAGGTTGTTCGGCACTTCATGCGTGCCCGGCGCTGCATACGGGCCGACGTTGAAAATCATGTCCAGCGGCTTTTGCGAACCCAGCGGATGGCCTTGAGTCAGGGTATGCGCCTTGCCCCACACCCATTCGTCCGGGTTGGTGCCGTACAGCGACCTCAAGTGCGAAACACTGGCGCGCCAAGCCACCTTGACGGTGTTGGCGCGGCTTTCTTCGTGGGGTGAATTGCGATTGTTCCACCACGGCGAATCGGCATCGGCGGCCAGGCGCGGCAGGGCGGCGTCCAGCACGCGGGTCGACAGCAGGGTTTCAAACATCGCGTCGCCCAGTTCGTCGTGAAAGGTCTCTTCGGTCAGGTCGAACAGGAACTGATTGAACAGCGTGGCACCCACCGAATCCACGGGGTAATCGCCTTTCCAGCTGGCCAGTCGCTCCACGAGCACCCGTTCGTCCGGGTCGCTGACAGCACTGCGCAGCACCGGAATCAATGGCCTGAGAATGCTCGGTGCATAGTCGGTCTGCGTACCCAGTTGCAGCGCCTTGCTGGCGGCAAGGTCCCACTTGATGCTGGAGTCACTCAGTTGCCGGTTCAGCGCCTGGCCGCGTTCGGCCGGGTTGTAGTAGCCGGGAATCTGCATGCCGGTCGGCGACTGCGGCTGGAAGTTGGCTGACACGATGTAACCACGCGCCGGGTTTTCTTCGTGCGGGTTGGCGCTGAACGGGTAAAAGCCGAGCTTATCGGCCTGCGCCGTGCTGCCATCCAGAATGAAACCCGGGTTTACGCCCTGCGGACGGATCGGCAGTTGCGCCGCAGCCCACCAACCAATATCGCCCTTGGCGTTGGCCCAGACGATGTTGAGGCCCGGCGACTGAATCTTCTCGGCTGCGCTACGCATCTTGTCCAGTGTATCGGCGCGGTTGGCCTCGTAGAAGCCGTCCAGCACCGGGTTGGCGGACGCCAGAAACGACCACCACATCGCGATTGGCGCCTGGCCGGCGTTCTTGCCCATCACATTGTTGACGATCGGTCCGTGCGGCGATTCGAGCAGCGTCAGTGTGACCGGGGCCTGGCCCTTGACGGCGATCTGCTGCTCGGTGCGTTTCATGTCCGTCCATTGCCCGTGGTACCAGACCTGATTCGGGTTATCCGGGTTGGTCTTCTCGGCAATCAGGTCCACGTCATCGTTCTGGAACATGGTCAGGCTCCAGCCGAAATCCATGTTGTGGCCCAGCAACGCGAACGGGTTGAGTGCAGGAAAGTGCCCGTACAGCTCGAAGCCCGGCGCAGACAGCTGCGCTTCGTACCATATCGAAGGCACCGAGAAGCGTATGTGCGGGTCACCCGCCAGGATCGGCTTGCCGCTTTGCGTGCGGCTGCCGGAAATCACCCAGGCGTTGCTGCCTTCGAATTGCGGCAGACCAGCGTCTTCAAGCGCCTTGTGACTCAACTGCGCCAGCTGATTCAGGCCCTTCCAGTCGGCGTCGGCCAGTGCCGGTTTCGAGTCGAGCATGCCGTCCGGGTGCCAGTCCAGGTCGAAGACTTTCAAGTACTCCGGCCCAAGCTGATCGCGCACATAGGTCAGCAGCGGCTCGGTTCTGAACGCCGCAGCAAAACTGTAAGCCAGATAGCCGGCGATGCTGACCGTGTCCTCTGTGGTGAAGCGTCGTCTGGGGATGCCCAGTGCGTCGAACTCCATCGGCCTTGCGTGGGTGTCCTGATACTGGTTGATGCCATCAATGTAGGCTTCCAGCGCTTTCCAGGTCGGGGTGTTCTTGTCCTGGCGTGCGACATACGCGTCCGCGTGTTCGCGAATGCGCAGGGTGCGAAACAGTTTGTCGGTCTCGACCAGATTCGGCCCGAGTACCTCCGCCAGCTCGCCGCGTGCCAGGCGACGCAGCATTTCCATCTGGAACAGCCGGTCCTGAGCATGGGCATAGCCCAGCGCACGGTAAAGGTCGGCTTCGTTCTCGGCGCGGATGTGCGGCACGCCACGCTCGTCGTAGCGCAGGGTGACGGGGGCCTGAAGACGGCTCATGGCGATCTCGCCGTCGCGTACCGGCAACTTGCTATTTACGTACCAGCCCGCGCTACCTGCAAGCAGCGCGATGATGATGGCTAGAATGAAGAGGCTGCGTTTCATCCGGTTTCTCTGTAAATGGCGTAGGCAGGAATGGAGACTATCGTTGTGACGCAGTTGACTCGATGAAACCCGGCACAAGAGCCTGTTTGAAGCGGCTTCAGGGCGAATTCGGGCAGGTGAGCCCGCGAGCATTGCCCAGTGTGCAGACAGTAATGTGCACGTTCAATGACAGATGTCTGCGATTACAGCGGCTTAGCTTGCCATGCCGTGGCAGACAGAAGAATATCGTTACACAACTTTACGAGCCATTTGTTGAAATCTGGAAACCACATGTCCGCCACGTTCGACCCCGATAACCTGCGTGCCAGCCTGCTGCCGCTGAGCGTTATTGATCCGCTTTCCATGGAAGGACTGGCCTATCAGCGCTTCTACGGTCTTGCCGGACTGTGTGGCGAGAACGTCATACGCAGCTGGCTGGGGCGCCTCGATGTGGCGGGCTACGAGGTGGTCGGGCAGGTCTGGCTGCCTGACAGCCCGGTCGCCACGCTGTTTCTGTTTCACGGCTTCTATGACCACATGGGGCTGTACCGGCATGTGATCGAGTGGGCTCTGGAGCAGGGCTTTGCCGTGATCGCCTGCGACCTGCCGGGGCATGGTCTGTCGAGCGGCAGCCGTGCCTGTATCAATGACTTCGCCGAATACCAACTGGTGTTGCAACGCCTGCTGCTCGAAGCCGAAGGCCTTGGGCTGCCGCACCCCTGGCACCTGTGCGGACAGAGCATGGGCGGTGCCATCGTGACGGATCACCTGCTTCATCAGGGGGCAGATTCGCCGGCGCAGGGTGAGGTGATTCTGCTGGCGCCGCTGGTCAGGCCGCGCGCCTGGGGCTGGTCGCGTCTGAGTTATCACCTGCTCAAACCGTTTGTGAACGGCATTGCCCGCCGTTTCACCGAAAACTCCAATGCACCCGCGTTCCTGCCTTTTCTGATGGCCGATCCGTTACAGCCGCTGCGGCTGCCCACGGCCTGGGTCGGCGCGCTGGCGCAATGGATCGTGCGTGTTGAAAGCGCGCCGCGCAGCCTGCGCAGCCCGCTGATCATCCAGGGCGAGGCGGACATGACGGTCGACTGGTCGCACAATCTGGCGATTCTGAAAGACAAGTTCAGCCAGCCGCAGATTCTGATGCTCGGGCATGCCCGGCATCATCTGGCCAACGAAACGCCAGAGCTGCGGGCTCGGTACTTCGATTTTCTGAAAGGGCGACTTCGTTAGACTTTTTCAGCCTTGCCGGCCTGCAGCGCCTTTACCTGTCGGCGCAGGCGATAGTTTTCAAGGGCCAGTACGACGAGCATCAGTGCCCCAAACACGGCAAAGGCATCCTGTCCCAGAGAACTCCAGAACAGCCAGGAGAAAAAGGCCATTACGATACCGGTGGCTAGCAAAGCCAATGAGTCTTTCATTCGATGGTGTCCATTCCTTTGACCTCAGGCGCTTGAAGGCCTGAGCGGTTTTTACTGTCCGGGATTGAGGCTCGACGCACTTTGTCCGACGGCCAGGCCGGCACGAATCGCGGCCAGAGCGGCCTGGTAATAGGCTTTGCCTTCCGGCGACTCGGCGAAGGTCGAGAATTCTTCGAGCTCAGGGTCCGACAGGTCGCGATAGACGTACAGCAGCGTGTTGTTCAGATCAGCACTCATCTGCGCCATCAGGCGCTCGCGCTGGCCTTCGAGCATGCCCTGCGCCTGGCCTCCACCGAACAGGCCGGGAATCATCTGGCTCAGGCTGTCTGCAGCAACGCCTGCGATGGCAAGACTGACTTCCGCGCCGGCTTCTCTGGCAGGCAACGCCTGGGCCAGATGGCCGATCAACAACTGACGCGTTGCATCCGCTTCGATATGCGGCAGCCCCTGGGCATGTTTGGCCAGCTGATCGGCGCGGGTGGCGGTCAGCTCGGCATTGACGATCTTGCGGCCCAGCGGTGACTGGAAAAACTGCAGCGACGGGGCAGGGTCCTTGAGGCTTTCACGCAGGCGCTTCGAGGCGCGCTGGTCCATGGCCTGGGGGGCGAAACGCTGATTGCTGTTGTTGACCAGCGCTTGATAAACCGCGGGCGGCAGGTTGTTGCTGTAACGCTGTTGGGCAGCTTTGAGGGCATCGTTGAAATGCGCGCGCTGTTCCGGCCAGCCTGCAGACTTGTACAACTGATCGTAGCTGTCTGCCCAGGCAGGTGAGGTGCAGAACATCAACAGCAAAACAAACAAACGACGCATTGGGGACTCCTGTCGGCAGGCCGCTATTCTCCCGGTGTTGGCGTGGATTTGTCGAGTTATGAGTGGCTTCGGTGAATGAAATCTCATGCGTGTGATGCCGCCTGTATAAGCCTCTGTCCGATTTCAGGGCTTATGGATACTATGCACGCCATGCGCATACCCTCTGACCACCCACTGCTGTTACGAATCGTCGACGATCTGGCCGCCAACGGCTGGTCGCAGCAGAATATTTTCCTGCCCGAAGCTCTGACTCTGGAACTTGAGCAAGAGTGCCGCAAACGTGCGGCCGAAGGCGAGCTCGAGCCTGCCGCGATTGGCAAGGGAACCGCGCTGGAAATACGCGAGGGGATTCGTGGCGACCGCATTCAGTGGCTCGAGCCGGGGCAGGTGCAGTGCTGCGACCGCTATCTTGAGCTGATGGACAGTTTGCGTCAGGCGCTCAATCGTGGCCTTTTCCTCGGCCTGGAAGATTACGAAAGCCATTTTGCGCTGTATCCGCCGGGTGCCCGCTACCTCAGGCATGTGGACCGATTCCGCGATGACGACAGGCGCATGGTGTCGGCGGTGCTCTACCTCAACAACGCCTGGCTGCCCGAGCACGGCGGCCAGTTGCGCATGTACCTCAAGGACGAGGTGGCTTACGACGTTCAGCCTACGGGCGGCTGCCTGGTGGTCTTTCTGTCCGGCGAAATTCCCCACGAAGTCATGCCCGCCAGTCGTGATCGACTGTCACTGACGGGATGGTTCAGACGCCGGGGCAACGAGCTGTTCCAGTGACCTGCGGGCTGCGTTCATGAAAACAGTTTCATCAATGCGATGAGCCATTGGGCCTGACTGCGGTCTATCGTGAGCACTCCTGAACCGACGGATTCGTCGTGTGAGGGTCGACTTACGTCAACTGCAGCCGGAGCAATCATGAAATCCTTATTTTCTGGAACGATGGTCGCCGGCCTGTTGCTCAGCGCATCCATGCTGGCCAGCGCCGCCGATATACCACGCACCGCAGCCCCTGAAGGCGCCGAGGTGTACATCATCTCGCCCAAGGACGGTGAAACGGTCACCTCACCGTTCAAGGTGCAATTCGGCCTCAAGGGCATGGGCGTCGCGCCTGCGGGTGTCGATGTGCCCGAGACCGGTCACCATCACCTGCTGATCGACGTGAAGGACCAGCCGTCGATGAATGCACCACTGCCGGTCAGCGACAACATCCGCCACTTCGGCAAGGGCCAGACCGAAACCGAAATCAACCTGCCGCCGGGCCAGCACACCCTGCAATTGCTGATGGGCGACAAAGGCCACATGCCGCTGAACCCTTCGATCGAGTCGAAGAAGATCACCATCAATGTGAAGTAGGGCTGTCAGTGCTGGTGTGACGCAGAGCGTCACGAACGGCATTCCCACGCTGGAGCGTGAGGAACGATCATCTCAACTATCGTGCGACGCTCTGCGTCGCATGCCTTTCTGGACGCTCTGCGTCCTCTTGCGACGCGGAGCGTCGTGAACGGCAGTCCACTGGAGCGTGAGGAACGATAGGTGCCCGCAAGACCATCGATCGTGCCCACACGGGGTGGGCACGGCGCTCGGATCAGAACAACACGCGGCTGCGGATAGTGCCTTTGATCTGTTGCAGCTTGGCCTGGGCGAGGTCGGAGTATTCGGCGTCGACGTCGATGACCACGTAGCCGACTTTCTCGTTGGTCTGCAGGAACTGACCGGAGATGTTGATACCGTTTTCGGCGAAGACCTTGTTGATCTCGCTGAGCACGCCCGGGATGTTTTCGTGGATGTGCAGCAGGCGGTGCTTGCCAGGGTGCGCAGGCAGCGCCACTTCCGGGAAGTTGACCGAGGACACCGACGTACCGTTGTCGCTGTACTTGACCAGCTTTTCCGCCACTTCCAGACCGATGTTGGCCTGCGCTTCGGCTGTGGAGCCACCGATGTGCGGCGTCAGGATCACGTTGTCCAGACCGCGCAGCGGGCTTTCGAAGATGTCGTCGTTCGAGCGCGGCTCGACCGGGAACACGTCGATGGCGGCGCCGATCAGGTGCTTGTCCTTGATGGCGTCAGCCAGTGCGTCCAGCTCGACCACCGTGCCACGCGCAGCGTTGATCAGGATGCTGCCCTTTTTCATCGCGCGGATTTCTTTTTCGCCGATCATCCACTGGGTTTCCGAGGTTTCCGGAACGTGCAGGGTGACGATATCGGACATGCCCAGCAGCTCGTTCAGGCTCGACACCTGAGTGGCGTTGCCCAGCGGCAGCTTGGTCAGTGTGTCGTAGAAGTACACCTGCATGCCCAGACCTTCAGCCAGCACCGACAGCTGCGTACCGATCGAACCGTAACCGATGATGCCCAGCTTCTTGCCACGGATCTCGAAGGAGTTGGCAGCGCTCTTGATCCAGCCGCCACGGTGGCAGGAAGCGTTCTTCTCGGGGATACCGCGCAGCAGCAGGATGGCTTCGGCCAGCACCAGTTCGGCGACCGAACGGGTATTGGAGTAGGGCGCATTGAACACTGCGATACCGCGCTCGCGCGCCGCGTTCAGGTCAACCTGGTTGGTGCCGATGCAGAAGCAGCCGACCGCAACCAGTTTCTTGGCGCAATCGAACAGCTCTTCGGTCAGCTGAGTACGGGAGCGGATACCGATGAAATGGGCGTCGGCGATCTTTTCTTTCAGTTCGGCTTCCGGCAGAGACTTGGTGTGGTACTCGATGCTGGTGTAACCGGCTGCCTTGAGGACGTCGACAGCGGATTGGTGGACGCCTTCGAGAAGAAGGAACTTGATCTTGCTCTTGTCGAGGGAAGTCTTGCTCATCTGCGTAAACCTGTGTCCCGAAGAAAATTGGCAGGGGGTGGCCGGATCGGCTCTGGGCACGACTCGCGGGGGGCGTATGCTAGCATATGAGCCCCGCGAAACCTCATCCCGAACGTGAACCGTTCTCAGGATGCCCATGAATCGTTCGAGAGTTGATTCAATGACCGATCGCGTTTTGATTGATGAGCTGCAGACCCTGGTTGACCCTGGCAAGGTACTCACTGATGCCGGCTCTCTGGAGACTTACGGCAAGGACTGGACCAAGCAGTTCACCCCTGCGCCACTGGCCATCGTATTCCCCAAGACCACCGAACAGGTGCAGGCCATCGTACGCTGGGCCAATGAGCGGCTCGTCGCGCTGGTGCCCTCGGGTGGACGAACCGGGCTTTCGGCGGCTGCGGTGGCCGCCAACGGTGAAGTGGTCGTCTCGTTCGATTACATGAACAGGGTGCTGGATCTGAACCTCACCGACCGCACGGCGGTCTGTCAGCCTGGCGTGATCACCCGGCAATTGCAGGCGCTGGCTGAAGAAAACGGTCTTTATTACCCGGTCGACTTCGCTTCTTCTGGCTCCAGTCAGATTGGCGGCAATATCGGCACCAATGCAGGCGGCATCAAGGTCATTCGCTACGGCATGACGCGCAATTGGGTCGCTGGCCTCAAGGTGGTCACCGGCAAGGGCGACCTGCTTGAGCTGAACAAGGACCTGATCAAGAACGCCACCGGCTACGATTTGCGCCAGTTGTTCATCGGTGCCGAAGGTACGCTGGGCTTTGTCGTCGAAGCGACCATGCGCCTCGACCGTGCGCCGAAGAACCTCACTGCGATGGTGCTGGGCACTTCCGACTTCAACTCGATCATGCCGGTGCTGCATGCCTTTCACGGCAAGCTCGACCTGACCGCCTTCGAATTCTTCTCGGACAAATCCTTCGCCCGCGTCATGGCGCGCGGTGATGTGCCGTCGCCTTTCGACACGCCGTGCCCGTTCTATGTGTTGCTGGAGTTCGAAGCGACCACCGAAGACCTCGCCGATCAGGCCCTGGCGACTTTCGAGCACTGCGTCGAGCAGGGTTGGGTGCTGGACGGCGTGATGAGCCAGAGCGAACAGCAATTACGCAACCTGTGGAAGCTGCGCGAGTACATCTCCGAAACCATCTCGCACTTCACGCCGTACAAAAACGATATCTCGGTCACTGTCTCGAAAGTGCCGGAGTTTCTGGCTGAAATCGATGCCATCGTTGCCGAACACTATCCGGACTTCGAAGTGCTCTGGTACGGCCACATTGGCGACGGCAACCTGCACCTGAACATCCTCAAGCCCGAGAGCCTCGACAAGGACGAGTTCTTCGTCAAATGTGCCCGGGTCAACAAGTGGGTGTTCGAGACCGTCGAAAAGTACAACGGCTCGATTTCGGCCGAGCACGGCGTCGGGATGACCAAGCGTGACTATTTGACGTACAGTCGCTCGCCGGTCGAAATCGAATACATGAAGGCGTTGAAAGCGGTGTTCGATCCCAACGGGATCATGAATCCCGGCAAAATCTTCGCCGTTTGATCCGTCGCAACCATTTGATCCGTCGCAACAATAAGCAGGCTACCTCTTACAGCCTCAGGAGACGTCATGAGCTACCAGCACAAATATGTCGATGGCACCAACATTCACTTCCCGCTGGGTAAAGTGGTCTGCATCGGGCGTAACTACGCCGAACATGCCAAGGAACTGGGCAACGCGGTGCCTACCGAGCCGCTGCTGTTCATGAAACCCGGCAGCGCGGTGGTTGCGCTGGAGGGTGGCTTCACCATCCCGGCAGACCGCGGTTCGGTGCATTACGAAGCCGAGATCGTGGTGTTGATCGGCAAGCCCCTGAGCAAGAACCCTTCGCGCGAAGAAGTGCTCGACGCGATCAGCGGCTTTGCGCCTGGTCTGGACCTGACGCTGCGTGATGTCCAGTCGCGTCTGCGTGAGAAAGGCCTGCCGTGGGAGCTGGCCAAGTGTTTTGACGGCGCTGCGGTGATCCCGCCGTTCGTGCCCGCCGAGACATTCCCTGATCTGGAGGACATCGGTATCCGCCTGACCCTCAATGGCAAGGTGGTTCAGGACGGCAACAGCAACATGATGCTCAACCCGATCGTGCCGATGATCCAGCACATGGCAGCCAACTTCTCGCTGCAGGCCGGCGACCTGATCATGACCGGCACGCCTGCCGGTGTCGGGCCGTTCGAAGCCGGCGACCAGATCGCGCTGGAACTGGTCGGGCAGACGCCGTTCGAGAGCGTCGTCAGGTAAGCCGACAGTCTTTCAGGCAGCGCCCAAAGCCACACGGGATCACTCCCGGGTGGCTTTTGTTTGTGGAGTGACTGATAGTTCAGCCGATTTTGCGTTTTTTTCACACCTGTTCTGGATAATCCGGCCGTCCCTGCAAGGGCCCCCCGTCGTCATGAAGTCTCATTTGCTCAGGAACACATGAATGGCCAGTACTGCCGCAAAGCCGCCTCGTACTAAAAAACGCTTCGCTTATCTGCGCAACATGCGCTGGTATTCGTGGTTGTTAGTGGTTGCCTTGCTGGGCTATGGGCTGGCGTTCATCATGCATTGGGATGATCGCGCGCTGCTCTGGTTTCAGGAGCGGTTCGAGAGCAAGGCAGGTCGTCACGCCAGCATCTGGCTGCCGGACTACCATGTGGATATCGACGCCAAAGTGCTGCCAGGCATGGAGAAGGACGAGGCGTCGGACCTGTCCTATAACCCGGTGACCAAAACGCTGTTTGCGGTCATGGGCAAAAATGCGTTTCTGGTGGAGCTGACGCTCACGGGCGATGTACTGCGCAAGATCCCGCTGGTGGGCTGGAGCAATCCGGAAGGCGTTGCCGTCATGAACGATGGCCTGATTGCGATCACTGACGAGCGCCAGCACAAGTTGACCATCGTTAAAGTGAACGCCGACACCACCACCCTGAACATCGCGGATTTCCCCCAGTATGAACTCGGCAAGTCCGCCAACCAGAACAAGGGCTTCGAAGGCATCGCCTGGGACCCGCAGCGTCAGCAGCTGATACTGGGCGAGGAGCGACCTCCCGCGCTGTACACCTGGAAAAGTAATGGCAGTGACGTACTGACAGGCGACAAGCAGCCGCTACCCAGTCGCTCGCTGGACATGCGCAATCTGTCCTCGCTGAGCATCGACCCGCGCACGGGCCACATGCTCGCGCTGTCTGCCGATTCGCACATGTTGCTGGAAGTCGATGATCAAGGCGAGCAGGTGAGCTTCATGACATTGTTGGGCGGCATGAACGGTTTGAAGGATACAATTCCGCGCGCTGAAGGCGTGGCCCTCGATGAGGCCGGTACGCTGTATATGGTCAGCGAACCGAACCTGTTCTATTCGTTTCACAGGGCGCTTCACAAGCACTGAGCCAGGACGGCCGCTACACAGGTCGCCGATACACATTCGGCAAACATATAGCACCATGCCATTAAGCTTGCTTTCAGGATGGCATGGTATCAATCCCGTCCGCTCAATCTGTCCGAGTCACCCTTCATGCGTCGCTCTACTCGCTCTTTAGTCCTGCTTCTGGCCTTTGTACCTCTGATCGTTGTGTTCGTGATCGCCAATCAGCGATACCGCTATGTTGAAAGCGCCTTGTTCGACTGGCAGGTGTTCTGGCAGTCCGACTCGCTTCAGTCCATTGGTCTGGATCAGTACCGCGTCGTCACCGAAGCACAGGTGATCGACGGGCTGCAGGATGATGTCTCGGGCCTGAGCTACGACCCGGACCGCAAGAGCCTGTTTACGGTGACCAACCAGAACCCCGAACTGGTCGAGCTGAGCCTGGACGGTCGTGTGCTGCGGCGCATTCCGCTGGTGGGCTTCGGTGATGCCGAGGCCGTCGAATACATCAAGCCGGGCACTTATGTGATCAGCGATGAGCGTCGGCTCCGGCTGATTCAGATTCACGTCGATGACAACACCAAAAGTCTGGACGCCGCCCAGGCAGAACAATTGACGCTGGGCATCACCGCCAGCGGCAACAAGGGCTATGAAGGGCTGGCCTATGATTCGGTCGGCAAGCGCCTGTTTGTCGCCCGCGAGCGTGATCCGGTGCAGATCATCGAGGTGCGCGGCTTTCCCAAGACCAACTCCGAAGCTCCCGGCAATCTGCAGGTCATCTCCAACAGCAAGCGCGATGGCCGACTGTCGGTTCGTGACCTCTCCAGCCTGCAATTCGATGAGACCAGCGGCCATTTGCTGGCGTTGTCCGATGAGTCGAAGCGCATTCTTGAACTCGACACCAGCGGTCATCCGATTGGCAGCGGCTCGCTGGCAAAAGGGGCGATGGGGCTGAGCAAGGACGTGCCGCAGGCTGAAGGGATGGCCATGGATGCGGAAGGGGCGTTGTATCTGGTGAGCGAGCCGAACCTGTTTTACGTGTTCCGCAAGCCTTGAGCCTATGAGGGTCATGCCCACCTTGCGTGGGCATGACCGGTTTTATCAGCGCGTCAGGGTTTTCACGCCTTCGTTGGTGCCCAGCAGCAACAGGTCGGCCGGACGGGCGGCGAACAGGCCGTTGGTGACCACGCCGACGATGGCGTTGATCTGCGCTTCCAGCTCCACCGGGTTGGTGATGCTCATGTTGTGCACATCAATGATGATGTTGCCGTTGTCGGTCAGAACACCTTCGCGATAAACCGGGTCGCCGCCCAGTTTCACCAGTTGCCGCGCAACGTGGCTGCGGGCCATCGGAATGACTTCGACCGGCAGCGGGAACGCGCCCAGCACCGGCACCAGCTTGCTGCCGTCGGCGATGCAGATGAAGGTCTTGGCCACCGCCGCGACGATTTTCTCGCGAGTCAGTGCCGCGCCGCCGCCCTTGATCAGGTTCAGGTGCTCGTCGCTTTCGTCGGCGCCGTCGACATAGAACTCCAGATCGCTGACCGTGTTCAGTTCATAGACCGGAATGCCGTGCGCCTTGAGGCGCGCCGCAGTGGCTTGCGAACTGGCGACAGCGCCGTCAAAGGCGGCCTTGTGCTTGGCCAGTGCGTCGATGAAGCAATTGGCCGTGGAGCCGGTGCCGACGCCCACAATGCTTTTGTCATCGAGCTTCGGAAGGATGAAGTCGACAGCTGCCTGAGCGACTGCCTGTTTGAGTTGATCCTGGGTCATGCGGGCTCCACAGTGCCTGATGTAGGTAAAAGAGGGGATGCAAAAAGGCCCGCATTATAGCGGCGACTGCGCCGCAAAGCCCTGTCATTCGTATGGTCGTCTTTCGGTGCGCAGAGTAGACTTCCCGACCTTGCCCGCTTCGTCAGTGATGCCACCCCGATGCTTGAACAGTACGTCAAGAAAATCCTCACCTCGCGCGTCTACGACGTTGCCATTGAAACGCCGCTGCAAGGCGCTCGCCAGCTGTCCGAACGGCTGGGCAATCAGGTGCTGCTCAAGCGCGAAGATCTGCAGCCGGTGTTCTCGTTCAAGATTCGTGGCGCGTACAACAAGCTCGCGCAATTGCCCGCAGAGCAGACCGCACGCGGCGTAGTTACGGCATCGGCGGGCAATCATGCTCAGGGCCTGGCGCTGGCGGCGCGTGAGTTGGGGATCAAAGCGACCATCGTCATGCCGCGCACCACGCCGGAGATCAAGGTCGAGGGCGTGCGCTCGCGGGGTGCCACCGTGGTGCTGCACGGTGATTCCTTCCCGGAAGCGCTGGCCTACTCGCTGAAACTGGTCGACGAACGAGGTTTCGTTTACATCCATCCGTATGACGACCCCGACACCATCGCCGGGCAAGGCACGGTGGCGATGGAGATTCTTCGTCAGCAACCGGGCCAGCTGGATGCGATCTTTGTCCCGGTCGGCGGCGGCGGTCTGATTGCCGGCATCGCGGCGTATGTGAAATACCTGCGCCCGGAGATCAAGATCATTGGCGTAGAGCCGGACGACTCCAACTGCCTGCAGGCGGCGATGGCCGCCGGGGAGCGCGTGGTGCTGAGCCAGGTCGGGCTGTTTGCCGATGGCGTGGCGGTGGCGCAGATCGGCCATCACACCTTTGAGGTGTGCCGCCATTATGTCGATGAAGTGATCACCGTCAGTACCGACGAGATCTGCGCGGCGATCAAGGATATCTACGACGATACTCGCTCGATCACCGAGCCGTCCGGCGCGCTGGGCGTGGCCGGGATCAAGAAATATGTCGAGCAGCGCGGCGTCAGCGGCCAGACGCTGGTGGCGATCGATTCAGGGGCCAACGTCAACTTCGACCGCTTACGGCACGTGGCCGAGCGCGCCGAACTGGGTGAGGGTCGCGAGGCGATCATTGCCGTGACCATCCCCGAGCAGCCGGGCAGCTTCAAGGCATTCTGCGAGGCCATCGGCAAGCGGCAGATCACCGAATTCAACTACCGCTATCACACCGATCGCGAGGCGCACATCTTCGTCGGCGTGCAGACCCATCCCGAGAACGACCCGCGCAGCGCCCTGATCACCAGCCTGACCGGACAGGGCTTCCCGGTGCTGGACCTGACCGACAACGAACTGGCCAAACTGCACATCCGTCACATGGTTGGCGGGCATGCCGAGCGGGTTAATGATGAAGTGGTGCTGCGCTTCGAGTTCCCGGAGCGACCGGGTGCGCTGTTCAACTTCCTCAACCGCCTGGGCGGGCGCTGGACCATCTCGATGTTCCACTACCGCAACCACGGCGCAGCTGACGGCCGCGTGGTTGCCGGGCTGGTGGTGCCAGAGGATGAGCGGCATCTGGTCGGCGCTGCGCTGGATGAGATTGGTTACCGGTATTGGGACGAAAGCGAGAACCCGGCGTACCGGTTGTTTCTGGGCTGAGGCCGTGGATATTTCTCGTTCCTCACGCTCCGTCACAAGAGGACGCAGAGCGTCCAGACCGGCATACCCACGCGGAGCATGGGCACGATAGCGCTTAAGGCACGACTCTTGTGTTCACACTGCTAAACTCACCCAAGCCCGATTCCAGAGGAACACCGCGTCATGGAACCCATCACCACCCTCAATACCTTGCACATCGTCGCCATCGCGTTGTTGCTGATCAGCGCGCTGGTGCTGGCCAGCGGGGTGGTCAAGGTGCGCCTTGAAGGCGACACGACTGTGCAGAATCGTCTGCTCAAGCGGCCGTTGCTGTTTTTCTGGGTGTTGATGGCCGTTTGCCTGGCGACGCTGCCGTTCAGTGGCTGGTGGCTGGTGCATTTGAAAGGCCTGTCACTGGGCCAGACCTGGGTGCTGGGCAGCAGCGTGCTTTACACCTTGGGGCTGTGCAGTTGGGTCTGGCTAGTGGCCAGGCTCAATCGGTTGCGTCTTGGTGCCAAAGGCGGCAAGCGCGGCTTTACCCTGGCGCTGACGGTGATCAGCGTCGTGTGCTTCGTGGTGATGGCCGGTCTGACAGGCTTCAAACCGGCCTGAGTATTGCCAGCACTCAGTGACGCAGGGTAATCACCGGCCAGCCGCGTCGCTCGGCTTCGGCACGCAATTTATCGTCCGGATCGACCGCAACCGGATTGGCCACCTGCTCCAGCAGAGGCAGGTCGTTCATCGAGTCACTGTAGAAATAGCTGTCCTCGAGGCTGAACGCGTTGTCTTCCAGCCACTGATTGAGGCGTGTCACCTTGCCTTCACGGAAGCAGGGCACACCTGTGGTGCGGCCGGTATAGCGGCCGTCAGCCATCTCGCATTCGGTCGCCAGCAGGGTATCGATCCCCAGTTGCGCCACGATAGGTGCCGTCACAAAGCGGTTGGTGGCGGTGATCACCACCAGCTTGTCGCCGGCCTCGCGGTGTTTGGCGATCAATTCCAGCGCCTTGGGCAGCATCATCGGTTCGATGCAGTCACGCATGAACTCGCGATGCCACTGCTTGAGCTGCGCCATGTCAGTGTTGCCCAGAATCTCCAGAGTAAAATTCAGGTAGTCGGTCATGTTCAGCGTACCGGCCAGGTAATCCTGATAGAACTCGTCGTTGCGGGTCTTGTAGGTCGCGGCATCAAGGATCCCGCGCCGGCACAGGTAATCGCCCCAGGCGTGATCGCTGTCGCCGCCCAGAAGGGTGTTGTCGAGGTCGAATAAAGCCAGACGCATAGGGTTACTCGCTGAAATAGTTGAAAAAAGAGCCCCAGAATACGAGGTTTTCACAAGTCTTCACATAAGGTGATAAGCCTCGTTGCTGGTTTGATCGCCTTTGTGGAACAATGCGGCGACATGCGTTTGCGAGGTTGTTGCCGTGATCGACCCCGATGGTTTCCGTCCTAATGTCGGGATTATTCTGACAAACGATGCTGGTCAGGTCCTATGGGCTCGGCGTATTAACCAGGATGCCTGGCAGTTTCCTCAAGGGGGTATCAACCCGCAGGAGACGCCGGAAGACGCGCTTTATCGCGAATTGAATGAAGAAGTCGGTCTGGAACGACATGATGTGCAAATACTTGCCTGCACTCGGGGCTGGTTGCGCTATCGTCTGCCGCAAAGACTGGTCCGTACCCACAGCCAGCCGCTGTGTATCGGCCAGAAGCAAAAATGGTTTCTCCTGCGCCTGATCTCCAACGAGCAGCGGGTGCGGATGGATTTGACCGGTAAACCGGAGTTCGATGGCTGGCGTTGGGTCAGTTATTGGTATCCGTTAGGCCAGGTGGTGACATTCAAGCGCGAGGTGTATCGACGCGCACTCAAAGAGCTTGCCCCGCGCCTCTTATCGCGCGACTGACACGGAGTTCGACCCCGAGCCATGCTCAATACGCTGCGCAAGATCGTCCAGGAAGTTAACTCCGCCAAGGATCTCAAGGCGGCGTTGGGCATTATTGTGTTGCGCGTCAAGGAGGCCATGGGCAGCCAGGTCTGCTCGGTCTACCTGCTCGATGCCGAGGTCAACCGCTTCGTCCTGATGGCTTCCGAAGGCCTCAACAAGCGCTCCATCGGCAAAGTCAGCATGGCACCGAATGAAGGCCTGGTCGGTCTGGTCGGTACGCGCGAAGAACCGCTGAATCTCGAAAACGCCGCAGATCACCCTCGTTATCGCTATTTCGCCGAAACCGGTGAAGAACGCTACGCCTCGTTCCTGGGCGCGCCGATCATCCACCACCGGCGCGTGGTTGGCGTATTGGTCATCCAGCAAAAGGAGCGCCGTCAGTTCGACGAGGGCGAAGAAGCCTTCCTGGTCACCATGAGCGCGCAACTGGCGGGCGTTATCGCGCATGCCGAAGCGACTGGCTCGATCCGCGGTCTGGGTCGTCAGGGCAAGGGCATTCAGGAAGCCAAGTTCGTCGGTGTCGCCGGTTCGCCGGGTGCTGCGGTCGGTGTCGCCGTGGTCATGCTGCCGCCTGCCGATCTGGAAGTGGTCCCCGACAAGACCGTCACTGACATCGCCGCCGAACTGGCATTGTTCCAGAACGCGCTGGAAGGCGTACGCGGTGACATGCGCACCCTGTCGGCCAAGCTGGCCACCCAGTTGCGTCCAGAAGAGCGGGCGCTGTTCGATGTCTACCTGATGATGCTCGACGACGCCTCGCTGGGCAGCGAAGTGACCGACGTGATCAAGACCGGCCAATGGGCGCAGGGCGCCTTGCGCTCGGTGGTCAGCGAGCACGTCAAACGTTTCGAACTGATGGACGATGCCTACCTGCGCGAGCGGGCGTCGGACGTCAAGGACCTGGGCCGCCGCCTGCTGGCCTATCTCCAGGAAGCACGGCAACAGGCGCTGGTCTATCCCGACAACACGATTCTGGTGAGTGAAGAGCTGACCCCGGCGATGCTCGGCGAGGTGCCGGAAGGCAAACTGGTCGGCCTGGTGTCGGTTCAGGGCTCCGGCAACTCCCACGTTGCGATTCTGGCGCGGGCCATGGGCATTCCCACGGTCATGGGCCTGGTGGACTTTCCTTACTCCAAGGTCGATGGCATCGATCTGGTGGTCGACGGCTATCACGGCGAAGTCTTCACCAACCCCAGCGAAATCATGCGCAAGCAGTTCGGCAAGGTGGTGGAGGAGGAGCGTCAGCTCTCCCAGGGCCTGGATGCCCTGCGTGAACTGCCTTGCGTCACCCTCGACGGGCATCGCATGCCGCTGTGGGTCAACACTGGCCTGCTGGCCGACGTGGCGCGTGCGCAACAGCGTGGCGCCGAAGGGGTGGGCCTGTACCGCACCGAAGTGCCGTTCATGATCAACCAGCGCTTCCCGAGTGAAAAGGAACAGCTGGCGATCTACCGCGAGCAACTGGCCGCCTTCCATCCACTGCCGGTGACCATGCGCAGCCTGGACATCGGTGGCGACAAGTCGCTGTCCTACTTCCCGATCAAGGAAGACAACCCGTTTCTCGGCTGGCGCGGAATTCGCGTCACCCTCGATCACCCGGAAATCTTCCTGGTCCAGACCCGCGCCATGCTCAAGGCCAGCGAGGGGCTGAATAACCTGCGCATTCTGCTGCCGATGATCTCCAGCACCCACGAAGTGGAAGAGGCGCTGCACCTGATCCACCGCGCCTGGGGCGAGGTGCGCGACGAAGGCACTGACGTACCGATGCCGCCGGTGGGCGTGATGATCGAAGTGCCGGCGGCGGTCTACCAGACCCGCGACTTGGCCCGTCAGGTGGACTTCCTCTCGGTCGGCTCCAACGACCTGACCCAGTACCTGCTGGCGGTTGACCGCAACAACCCGCGTGTGGCCGATCTCTATGACTACCTGCACCCGGCGGTGCTTCAGGCGCTGCAAAGCGTGGTGCGTGACGCGCATGCCGAGGGCAAGCCAGTGAGCATCTGCGGCGAAATGGCGGGTGACCCGGCAGCAGCGGTGTTGTTGATGGCGATGGGCTTCGACAGTCTGTCGATGAACGCCACCAACCTGCCGAAAGTGAAATGGATGCTGCGCCAGATCAACCTCAGCAAGGCCAAGGAACTGCTGGCGCAACTGATGACCAACGACAACCCGCAAGTCATCAGCAGCTCCCTGCAACTGGCACTGAAAAACCTCGGCCTGTCGCGGATGATCAACCCCAGCTCGGTCAAAGGGCACTAAGCGCTACTAATGCTTTCGTGAGCTCACTCCCACAGGGAGTGCACATTGCCCCTGTAGGAGCGAACTTGTTCGCGAAGAGGCCGGTACAGACTCCGGGAAATGGGCCGTTTGGGCTATTGCCTTCGTGAGCAAGCTCACTCCCACAGGGAGTACACATGCCCCCGTAGGAGCAAACTTGTTCGCGAAGAGGCCGGTACAGACTCCGGGAAATGGGCCGTTTGGGCTATTGCCTTCGTGAGCAAGCTCACTCCCACAGGGAGTACACATTGCCCCCCCCCGTGGGAGCGAGCTTGCTCGCGAAGGCAGACTGACTGCTTAGTAAATATTCAGCTGCTGCACCTACCTCTTCGTGAGCAAGCTTACACACACGCCTGTTTCAAGACCGGACGCAGAGCGTCCAGAACGGCGCTACCACGCGGAGCGTGGGAACGATAACCATACCCAGGCCTTACGGCTGGACACACCAGGCACATCTTTTTTCACTTCGTTCAGGCGGCTTCCATCGGTCGCAGCTAGAGCATCCTGCCGGGCTCCGGTAACATGCGCGCCTGATTCAGTCGCTCGCAAGGGCGTTCCAATTGAGGAGTCGCAATGCTGCCTTACCCGCAGATTGACCCGGTAGCCGTCGCTATCGGCCCGCTGCAAATTCACTGGTACGGTTTGATGTACCTGGTCGGTATCGGCGGCGCCTGGCTGCTCGCGTCGCGTCGCCTGAACAAGTTCGACCCGACCTGGACCAAGGAAAAACTCTCCGACCTGATTTTCTGGCTGGCCATGGGCGTGATTGTCGGTGGGCGGCTGGGCTACGTGCTGTTCTATGACCTGTCGGCCTACATCGCCAATCCGCTGCTGATCTTCGAGGTCTGGAAGGGTGGCATGGCGTTCCACGGCGGCTTTGTCGGCGTGATGATCGCGGCTTGGTGGTTTGGCAAGCGCAACGGCAAAAGCTTCTTCCAACTGATGGACTTCGTTGCCCCGCTGGTGCCGATCGGCCTGGGTGCCGGGCGTATCGGCAACTTCATCAATGCCGAGCTGTGGGGCAAGCCGACCGATGTGCCGTGGGCCATGGTCTTCCCGCCATTCAGCGACCCTGCGCAACTGGCGCGTCATCCCTCGCAGCTGTACCAGTTCGCGCTGGAAGGCGTTGCGCTGTTCATCATCCTCAATCTGTACGCCCGCAAGCCGCGTCCGACCATGGCCGTTTCCGGCATGTTCGCGCTGTTCTACGGGATCTTCCGCTTTGTGGTCGAGTTCGTCCGCGTCCCTGATGCCCAGTTGGGTTACCTGGCGTGGGGCTGGGTGACCATGGGTCAGATCCTCAGCCTGCCGATGATCATCGCCGGCCTGTTCCTGATCTGGCTGGCCTACAAGCGCGATCCGTCCGCCAGCAAAGCAGCGGTTTAATACCGAAACGCCGGGTGAAGACGCCCGGCGCGTTCAACAATGCAGGTGATTTATGAAGCAATATCTGGAACTGGTCGCTCATGTGATCAAGCACGGGACCTTGCAAGCCAACCGTACCGGCGTGAACACCATCAGCTTTCCGGGTGCGATGCTGCGTTATGACTTGCAGGAAGGCTTTCCGGCGATCACCACACGGCGCATGGCCTTCAAATCGGCCATCGGCGAGATGGTCGGCTTTCTGCGTGGCGTAAACAACGCCGCCGAATTCCGCGAACTGGGCTGCAAGGTCTGGGATCAGAACGCCAACGAAAACGCTCAGTGGCTGAACAACCCGTTCCGCAAGGGCGAGGACGATCTGGGCGAAATCTATGGCGTGCAATGGCGCAAGTGGCCGGCCTACAAGCGTATCGATGCCGGCAATGTCGCGGCCATCGAACTGGCGCTGGGCCAGGGGTATCGTCAGATTGCCGAGTCCGAAGAAGACGGCCAGTCTTTCGTGGTCCTGTACAAGGCCATCGACCAGATTCGCCAGTGCGTCGACACCATCATCAACGACCCGGGCAGCCGGCGGATCCTGTTCCACGGCTGGAACTGCGCACAGCTCGATGAAATGGCCCTGCCGCCGTGCCACCTGCTGTACCAGCTGCACCCGAACCCGCAGACCCGCGAAATCTCGCTGACGCTGTACATCCGCTCCAACGATCTGGGCCTCGGCACGCCGTTCAACCTGACCGAAGGCGCCGCGCTGCTGAGCCTGATCGGCCGCCTGACCGGCTACACGCCGCGCTGGTTCACCTACTTCATCGGCGACGCCCACGTGTACGAAAACCACCTGGACATGCTCAACGAACAGATGACCCGCGAGCCGTACCCGATGCCGAAACTGGTGATCTCCGACCGCGTGCCCGAGTTTGCCAAGACCGGTGTGTACCAGCCTGAGTGGCTGGAACTGATCGAGCCGTCCGACTTCACCCTGGAAGGCTACCAGCACCACCCGGCAATGACGGCGCCGATGGCGGTTTGAGTCTGTAAGAGAGCGAATTGAGCGTTGTGCTATAGTTTTGGCGTAAGTCCCCTGACCCTGTTCAATGGAATCGACTATGTTTTTCAATCGGATTGGACATCGTAGTGATACGAAGAAGGCTGAAGACGCGGCCCTCATGCAGGCAATCAAGAGCATCGACACTCTTGTGGTAAGGGGTGGTCGCATGTCCATGGACGCCAAAGAAATCGAAGGTTTGGTTCGCTCCTCCCGCGATAAGGCTAAAAAACTGGTCACTCCGCAAGCCGAATCCTGATAAATGGCTTTTTTACTTCTGCTGCCACTACTCGTCAGCGGTTTTTTGGTGTGCCTGAAGGATCCCACCGTTTATTGCAGGCTGCATCGCTATGAAGGCCAGATGCTTTACTTGCTGGTGGGGCGGTATGGTATCTACTGTTTTTTAGCGGCCATGTTTGTAACCGCAGCCCTTGCAGGCCTGTTCTCGCATGATTGGGGTGTGTTTTGCCCAAAATGGGCCCAAACGACGGACGCGACCTCGCCAGTCTGTTTTGCCGTGAACACCGATTTCATGGGCGCTTTAGGTCAAATGGGGCAGGACTTCGACATCACTGGCAGGAATTTTAGCCAGGTGGGCGTGTTCCTTGCCCTGTCGGGTTTACTGACCTTGGCGATGCCAAGCCTCGGAGCTTTTCTTACTGTCAGGATTCTCAAGTGGCAACTGGGCGCGGGTAAAAAAGAAGAAATTGCGGTCTATCTGCTGGGTCAGTCTGTAGATCACAGCCCTATCTGCTCGACGCTTTTCGATGCATTTGTCGACAAGGAAGAAGTGATGATCACGATGGCGGATCGAAAGGTCTACGTCGGTTACATCATGGACGTCGGAGCCCCTACCGAAGTGACGGGTGTGAATCAGGAAATTTTGCTTATCCCGACCGTCAGTGGCTATCGGGACAAGGACACCCTGAAAGTGGTGTACACGACCGATTACCCAAGTGATACACCGCTCAGGCCTATTGGTTTTCGGCAGGAAAATATCGTCTCGATCAGCATCTTCAGCGAGGAGGTACGCGAAGCGTTCAAACGCGTTGATTCTGAGCGGGCGGGTGAAGAGACAGCGAAAGAGAAAGCTGCCAAGGATCAGCTCGTCAAGGCGATCACTGAGCTTGTGGCGGTGGTGCAGGCCGCGCAGCGCTGAACCAGAGGTCTCAAACCCGTCTCAATGCCCATGACTCCTCCCCACATGTGAAGGCTCGCCCTCTGGCGTTGCCACAGCCCCCGTCACTTCCAGCCTTTCCAGTATCGCGCAATGTTCTGTCGTGCCATCGCTGCAGCGGCGGCGCAGGTCGAGCAGTTGTTCCTGGAGTGCTTGCAGGCTTGCGACGCGAGCGTTGACGTGTTCGATGTGTTCGTCGATCAGGGCGTTGACGTTTTCGCACTGGTCCTGTGGGCTGTCGCGCAGGTTGAGCAGGTTGCGGATTTCTTCGAGGGTCATGTCCAGGCTGCGGCAATTGCGGATGAACGACAGGCGCTCCATGTGCGCCTGGGTATACAGCCGGTAATTGCCGTCACTGCGCGCGGGGGCAGGCAGCAGGCCTTCGCGTTCGTAATAGCGGATGGTTTCGACCTGGGTGTCGGTCAGTTTTGCCAGTTCGCCGATTTTCATTTCGACTCATCTCGTTTGAGTGCTTGACCCTATAGTGGCTACAGGGTGTTCACTTGGCAACAAGCAGAATCCTGGAGCCACAACGAATGGGCACGACGATCAAGAATTCCCCCGCACATGACCACGATCATGACCATGATCACGGCGAGCACGCACACGAGCAAAAGCCCGTGGAGCATGCCCATTCGTGTTGCTCCAGCGACGCGCAGCCTGCTGTAGTGACCTTCAGCGAATCGCCTGCAGCAGGTGGTCGTCTGAGCAGCTTTCGTATCGAAGCGATGGATTGCCCTACCGAGCAGACGCTGATCCAGAACAAACTGGGCAAGCTGGCCGGTGTGCAGAAGCTGGAATTCAACCTGATCAACCGCATGTTGGGCGTCTGGCACGACCTGCCGTCCACTGACCCGATTCGTGAGGCCATCAGCTCGTTGGGCATGCAGGCCGAGCCGGTCGAGGAAGGTGCAGCGTCTGCCGAACCGGCGCCGGTGGTGAAGAAACACTGGTGGCCGCTGGCGTTGTCCGGCGTTGCGGCGCTGGTGGCAGAGGTGGTCCATTTTGCATCGCTCGGCCCGACCTGGGTGGTTGCCTTGCTGGCACTGGTGTCGATCTTCAGTTGCGGGTTGACGACTTACAAGAAGGGCTGGATCGCACTCAAGAACTTCAACCTGAACATCAATGCACTGATGAGCATCGCGGTGACCGGCGCCATTTTGATCGGTCAGTGGCCGGAAGCGGCGATGGTGATGTTCCTGTTTACCATTGCCGAGTTGATCGAAGCCAAGTCGTTGGACCGTGCGCGCAATGCGATCAGTGGCCTGATGCAACTGACGCCTGAGCTTGCCACCGTCAAGCAGGCGGATGGCAGTTGGCAGGAAGTCGAAGCCAAAAACGTCGAACTGGAGGCTATCGTCCGGATCAAGCCAGGCGAGCGTGTCGGGCTTGATGGTGAAGTGGTGTCCGGTAGCTCAACGATTGACCAGGCATCGATCACCGGTGAAAGCCTGCCGGTGGAGAAGACTGTTGGCGACAAGGTTTTCGCGGGCACCATCAACCAGGCTGGTTCGCTGGAGTACCGCGTCACCGCCGCTGCGAACAACTCGACGCTGGCGCGCATCATTCATGCGGTGGAAGCGGCGCAGGGTTCGCGTGCGCCGACCCAGCGCTTTGTCGACAGCTTTTCCCGTATCTATACGCCAGTGGTGTTCGTCGTTGCGTTGGCATTGGCGTTGGTCGCACCGCTGTTCTTTGGCGGCGAATGGTATGACTGGATCTACCGGGCGCTGGTGCTGCTGGTGGTGGCCTGCCCATGTGCGCTGGTAATTTCCACCCCGGTAACCATCGTCAGCGGTCTGGCAGCGGCGGCGCGCAAGGGGATTTTGATCAAGGGTGGCGTTTATCTGGAAATGGGCGAAAAGCTCGATTATCTGGCGCTGGATAAAACCGGCACGCTGACCCACGGCAAGCCGGTGCAGACTGATTATGTGCCTTTGAACCCTGCTGTCTCCGATAGCGCGCCGGGGATTGCCGCGAGTCTCGCCGGTCGTTCGGATCACCCGGTTTCCCAAGCGATTGCCAAGGCCGCCGATGGCAGCCTGACGCTGCATGAAGTCAGCGCGTTCGAGGCATTGGGTGGGCGCGGTGTGAAAGGCGAGATCAACGGCCAGATGTATCACTTGGGCAACCATCGTCTGGTGGAAGAACTGGGCCTGTGTTCGCCGGAGCTGGAAGCCAGGCTCGATGCGCTGGAGATGCAGGGCAAGACCGTGGTGCTGTTGCTCGATGCCTCGGGTCCGATTGCGCTGTTTGCCGTCGCCGATACGGTGAAGGAGACCAGCCGTGAAGCCATCGCTCAGTTGCACGAGTTGGGCATCAAGACGGTCATGCTGACCGGTGATAACCCGCACACGGCCAAGGCGATTGCCGATCAGGTCGGCATCGATGAAGCGCAGGGCAATCTGCTGCCTGCCGACAAGCTCAGTGCGATCGAGGCGCTTTACAGCCGCAATCACCGGGTAGGCATGGTAGGCGACGGTATCAATGATGCCCCTGCGCTGGCCCGTGCGGAGATTGGTTTCGCGATGGCCGCTGCAGGCACCGATACGGCTATCGAGACGGCAGATGTCGCCCTGATGGACGATGATCTGCGCAAGATCCCAACGTTCATTGCGCTTTCACGCCGGACATCGGCGGTGCTGAAACAGAACATTGTGTTGGCCATTGTGACCAAGGTGCTGTTCATCGGTATCACCTTCGCGGGCTTGGCGACCATGTGGATGGCGGTGTTTGCCGACATGGGCGTGAGCTTGCTGGTGGTGTTCAACGGCTTGCGCTTGCTCAAGAAGTGATCAGGCGGGAACCTTGAAGGGCGGGCGCGGAGCGTCCGGAACGGCATTCCCACGCGGAGCATGGGAACGATAATCGGTGTTGCTATCGGCTCCGACCACTGGCCATCGCTCCCACGCTCCGCGTGGTAGCGCCTTTCTGGACGCTCTGCGTCCGACGTTGTCAGCCGAAGCGCTCCTGCCCCCAGGCAATGAAGGTTTCCAGCAGTGGCTTGAGCACGGCGCGGGTCGGTTCTGCCAGGTCCGGCCGGTAGTGGAAGGGCACGAATTCGTCCATGTAGGTGCTTTGCGCCAGCTCCAGCTGTACGGCATGGATGTTGTTGGCCGGGTTGCCGTAGTGGCGGGTGATGTGGCCGCCCTTGAAGCGTCCGTTCAACACATGGCTGTAGTCCTTGGCCGCTGCGCAGACCTGCTCCATCCGGCTGGCCAGCTCCGGATCGCAGCTGGCGCCATTGAAGGTGCCCAGGTTGAAGTCCGGCAGGCGGCCATCGAACAGGTGCGGGATGTGGCCGCGAATCGAGTGGGCGTCGAACAGCAGCGCATAACCGAACTCGTCACGCATGCGCTGCAGTTCCTGCTCCAGCGTCTGGTGATACGGTGTCCATATCTGCTGTAGATAGCGCGCCCGCTCTTCGACGCTGGGCGTCTGGCCGTCCTTGAACAGTGGCACGCCGTCGAACAGGATCGACGGAAACAGGCCGGTGGTCGCACCTGCGTACATGGGCTTGTCGTCAGAGGGCCTATTGAGGTCGATGACAAAGCGCGAGTATTCGGCAGCCAGCGTGCTGGCGCCCAATTCGGCGGCGAAGTCATACAGACGTGGAATGTGCCAGTCGGTGTCCGGCAGGCTCAAGGCTTCGTCCACCAGCGCGGCTTCGACCACCGGGGTCAGTTTCAGACCGGCATGCGGCATGCTGATCAGCAGCGGAATGCGGCCACGCTTGAATGTCAGAACGTTATCCACAGGGCTCTCCTTCAGATCGATGATTCGACGCCGTGGCGCACGATGCGTTTGTCCAGATCGCCGCCCAGCCAGTAGGCCAGATCAGCCGGTCGTTCGATGTTCCAGGCGACGAAATCCGCGACCTTGCCGACCTCCAGCGAGCCGTGGGTCGCGCTCATGCCCAGCGCCCTGGCGGCATTGAACGTCACCCCCGCCAGTGCTTCTTCGGGCGTCATGCGAAACAGCGTGCAGGCCATGTTCAGCATCAGGCGCAATGACAGGCCCGGCGAGGTGCCAGGGTTGAGGTCGGTGGAAATCGCGATCGGCACGCCGTGCTTGCGCAGCGCGTCCATCGGCGGCAGTTGTGTTTCACGCAGGAAGTAAAACGCGCCCGGCAGCAGCACCGCGACGGTTCCGGCAGCGGCCATGGCGATGGCGTCGTCCTCGGTCATGAACTCCAGATGATCCGCCGACAGCGCCTTGTAGCGCGCAGCCAGGCTCGATCCGCCCAATGACGACAGCTGCTCGGCATGCAGTTTGACCGGCAGCGCCAACTGCCCCGCGGTGATGAACACCTGCTCGACCTGCGCAGGCGAAAACGCCAGGTATTCACAGAAAGCATCTACTGCATCGACCAGCCCTTCGGCTGCCAGTGCCGGGAGCATGTCGTTGCAGATGTGGTTGATGTAATCGTCGGCGCGATCGGCGTATTCCGGTGGCAGCGCGTGGGCGGCCAGGCAGGTGGCGCGCACGGTGACGGGCTGGGTGTTGCCCAGACGCCGGATCACCCGCAGGATCTTGCGCTCGTTTTCCAGGTCCAGCCCGTAGCCCGACTTCATCTCGACGGTGGTGACGCCGTCTTTCAGCAGATGCCGCAAACGGCGCTCGGCACTGGCGTACAGCTCATCCTCGCTGGCGTCGCGCGTCGCACGCACCGTGCTGGCAATACCGCCGCCCGCTGCGGCGATCTCGGCGTAGCTCACACCCTGTAAACGCTGTTCGAACTCGCCGCTGCGGTTGCCGCCGAACACCGTGTGGGTGTGACAATCGATCAGGCCGGGCGTGACCCATGCACCATTCAGATCGATGCAGTTGTCATGTTCCGGCTCGGCCAGCTCGGCCTGAGGCCCGATCCACTCGATGAGCGCTCCGGAGGTCACGATGGCGGCATGCTCGATGATCGAGTATTTGCCTTGCGCCATGCTTGCGATGTGACAGTTTTTCCAGAGCGTTTTCATTCCAGGCCTCGTTGATCAATGAGTGTTGTTGAGCGCCTTGGGCTTGACCCAGCCATAGGCAATGAGCAGCAGACCGATCCAGATCGCGCCGACGATCAAGGCTGCACGGTTGTCCGGGAAGTAACCCAGCACGCCGAAGATGAACAGCATGAAGACGATGGCGGCGGCGGGCCCGTAAGGCCAGAGCGGCACTGCGAATTTAAGCTGTGCCGCTTCCTCGCGGTTCATCGAGCGGCGCATGGCGACCTGCGTCAGCAGAATCATCAGCCAGACCCACACGGTGGCGAAGGTGGCCAGCGAAGCGATCAGCAGGAACACGTCCTTGGGGATCAGGTAGTTGAGCAGCACGCCGCCCAGCAGCGCGATGCCCATGACCAGCACGGTCATCCACGGCACGCCATGACGCGACACGCGGGCGAAACTGGCGGGCGCCTGACCTTCACGGGCCAGGCCATACATCATGCGGCCTGCGCCGAAGATGTCGCTGTTGATCGCCGACACGGCCGCCGAGATCACCACGATGTTGAGGATGGTCGCCGCCGAAGCGATACCCAGGTTGTCGAAAATCTGCACGAACGGGCTGCCCTGCGTGCCGATCTGCGGCCACGGGTAGATGCACATCAGCACAAACAGCGTCAGCACGTAGAACAGCAGAATGCGCAGCGGTACGGCATTGATCGCCTGCGGCAGGCTGCGTTGCGGGTCCTTCGCTTCGCCTGCGGTAATGCCGATGATTTCGATGCCGCCGAAGGCAAACATCACCACCGCGAACGAGGCGATCAGACCGGTGACGCCGTTGGGCATGAAGCCGCCATGTGCCCACAGGTTGCTGATGCCGATTTCGGTGCCGCTGGCCGAGCTGCCGATACCGAAGATCATGATGCCGAAGCCTGCGACGATCATCGCCACGATGGCGCTGACCTTGAGGATCGACAGCCAGAACTCGGTTTCACCGAAGACTTTCACGTTGCACAGGTTGAGCGCGCCGATCAGAAAGACGATGCCCAGCACCCAGATCCAGCGCGGTACTTCCGGAAACCAGAAGCCCATGTAGATGCCGAATGCGGTCACGTCGGCCAGGCAGACGATGATCATCTCGAACGCGTAGGTCCAGCCGAGCACGAAGCCGGCCAGCGGGCCCATGTAGCGCGTGGCGTAATGGCTGAACGAACCGGACACCGGGTCGTGGACCGCCATTTCGCCGAGCGCGCGCATCACCATGTACACCGCCGCGCCGCCGATCAGGTAAGCCAGCAGTACGGCAGGCCCGGCCTGTTGAATCGCCGAGGCCGAGCCGTAGAACAACCCTGTGCCGATGGCAGAGCCCAGGGCCATGAAGCGGATGTGGCGGGCGGATAACCCGCGTTTCAAACCATCTTGTGACGTCATTTCAGGTCCATTTCATTACAGGTATGGCAAAAGCCGCGAGAACGCCTGCATCCGGCCTCCCGCAGCGATGACCAAAGCGAGCCCTGCCAGGCTCGCGGTGCATCACAGACTGGGTAGCAGACGTGCAGGAACCAACGGGTTCAGGCAAGTGGAGGACAACAGCTGACTGGCAGCTTCGATGTCCGGTGCAAAAAAGCGGTCCTTTTCATAGAACGGGACCTTGCTGCGCAACAGGCTGCGGGCTTGCTCCAGCTTCGGAGAGGTTTTCAGGCCCTCACGCAAGTCCAGACCCTGGCAGGCAGCCAACCATTCTACGGCAAGAATCCCGCGAACGTTTTCTGCCATTTCCCATAAGCGCTTGCCGGCGGCCGGGGCCATCGACACATGGTCTTCCTGATTGGCCGAGGTCGGCAGGCTGTCGACACTGTGCGGGTGGGCCAATGCCTTGTTTTCACTGGCCAGTGCGGCGGCAGTCACCTGCGCGATCATGAACCCGGAATTGACGCCGCCGTTGGCCACCAGAAAAGGTGGCAACTGCGACATGTGCTTGTCCATCATCAACGAAATGCGTCTTTCGCTGAGCGAGCCGATCTCGGCGATGGCCAGCGCGAGGTTGTCCGCCGCCATGGCAACCGGCTCGGCGTGAAAATTGCCACCGGATATGACGTCGTTCTCGGCGGCGAACACCAGCGGGTTGTCGGACACCGCGTTGGCTTCGATTTCCAGCACCTCGGCGGCCTGACGCAGTTGGGTCAGGCATGCGCCCATGACCTGTGGCTGGCAGCGCAACGAGTAGGGGTCCTGAACCTTGTCGCAGTTGCGGTGCGACTCGGACACGCCACTGCTTTCGCCGAGCAGGTCGCGGTAGCAGGCCGCTGCATCGATCTGCCCGCGCTGCCCGCGTGCGGCATGAATGCGCGCGTCGAAGGGCGAGCGCGAACCCAGTACCGCTTCAACCGTCAGCGAGCCGCAGGTCAGAGCCGCCGCGAACAGGTCCTCGCCTTCGAACAGGCCGCGCAATGCGTAGGCGCTAGACACTTGCGTGCCGTTGAGCAGTGCCAGCCCTTCCTTGGCCGCCAGGGTCAGCGGTTGCAGCCCGGCAGCCGCCAGCGCGTCGACGCCGTTCAGCCATTCGCCCTTGTAGCGCGCCTTGCCTTCGCCCAGCAGCACCAGGGACATGTGCGCCAGCGGTGCCAGGTCACCGGAAGCGCCGACCGAGCCCTTGAGCGGAATATGCGGATAGACCTGGGCATTGATCAGCGCAATCAGAGCGTCGATGACCACGCGCCGAATGCCCGAGAAGCCGCGGCTCAGGCTGTTGACCTTGAGCACCATGATCAGACGCACCAGCTCATCGCTGATTGGCTGACCGACACCGGCCGCATGCGACAGCACCAGCGAACGCTGCAGGTTTTCCAGGTCTTCGCTGGCAATCCGCGTCGAAGCCAGCAGGCCGAAACCGGTGTTGATGCCGTAGGCAGTGCGGTTTTCGGCCAGAATGCGCTCGACACAGGCGACGCTGTCGTCGATCTGCTGGTCTGCGCTGCTGTCCAGCGTCAGGCTGACCGGCTGCAGATAAATATCGCGCAGTTGCGCCAGGGTCAGTTGGCCGGGGATCAGGTTCAGCGTCTTGGCAGATAAGGTGGTCACGATGCTGCTACTCCTTGATGAATGTCAGCGACGGCGTGTGGCCATACGCTGTTTTTATAGGCCTGCCGCGTTGTTACGGCAGTGCTGGAAAACCCTTTCCAGCGACGCTTCGTCTTTGATCAGGGCCGCGCTGCTGGCGATGTCCGGAGCCAGCCAGCGGTCTTCGTCATAGGCCGGGATGCGCTCGCGCAGCAGTCGCCACGCGGCACCGGTGCCCACGCCAAAACCCTGTGTCTTGAGAAATTCGAATGCCTGGGCCGCGAGCAAATACTCGATGGCCAGAATCTGCGTGGTATTGCCCAGCACCTTGTGCAGCTTGAGCGCAGCGCTGGTGCCCAGGCTCAGGTGGTCTTCTTGCAGACCGGAGGTCACGTAGTTGTCTACCACGGCCGGCTGCGCCATTTGGCGGTTTTCTGCGCACAGCGAAGCGGCGACGTACTGGACGATCATCATTCCCGAGTTGACCCCCGGCTGGGTGACCAGAAACGCCGGCAGGCCGCTGACCATCGGGTTGATCAGGCGGTCCAGGCGTCGTTCGGCAATCGAGCCCAGCTCGGCCATCGCCATGCACAGCAGGTCTGCCGCCATGGCCACCGACTGGCCGTGTGGATTGGCCTGGGACACCACCCGGAAAGCCTCGGGCGTGCCGAGCAGCAGCGGGTTATCGGTGACTGAATTGAGCTCGATCTCGACCTGGCGAGTGGCGTGAGCCAGTTGGTCGCGCGTGGCGCCATGCACCTGGGGAATCGAACGAATACTCAGCGCATCCTGGGTACGAATGCCTTCGCTGCTGGCGAGCACTTCGCTGCCGGCCACCAAAGTGCGCAGGTTCTTGCCCACCTGTTGCATGCCCGGATGCGGCTTGAGGGCGAGGATGCTTGCATCGAACGCGTCCAGCTGGCCGCGCAGGGCTTCGAAGCTCATCGCGCCGATTACGTCGGCCCATTGG
This sequence comes from Pseudomonas sp. B20, assembly GCF_020515755.1. Taxonomy (NCBI): domain Bacteria; kingdom Pseudomonadati; phylum Pseudomonadota; class Gammaproteobacteria; order Pseudomonadales; family Pseudomonadaceae; genus Pseudomonas; species Pseudomonas sp. B20. The sequence goes on along the minus strand of NZ_JAHPJG010000024.1, from coordinate 70,256 downwards.
CTCAGGCGCTCGGCATCGGCAATGGCCAGACAGCTCAGGCCGGTCATGCACGGTGTGCCGTTGACCAGGCACAATCCGTCCTTGGCGCCGAGGATGACCGGAGCCAGACCTTCTTCGTTCAAGGCCTGCTCGGCCGGGACGATCTGCCCGCGATAGCTGACCTGGCCGATGCCCAGCAACGCAACACCGACGTGCGCCATGTGCGTCAGGTAACCCACCGAGCCCTGCGCCGGTACTTGCGGCGTGATGCCCCGGTTGAGCAGGGCCAGCAGCGCTTCGACCACTTGCCGGTGAATGCCCGACTTGCCCTGGCTGTAGTTGAGAATCGCGGCGCAGATGATTGCACGGGTCTGCTCGTCGGCCAGTGGCGCACCGACGCCGCAGGCATGGCTGAGCAGGGTATTGCGCGACAGACGACTGAGCTGGTCGCCTTGCAGTGACACATTGCACAGCGCGCCGAGCCCGGTGTTCACGCCATAGGCACGCTCGCCACTGAAGACGATGCGCTGCACGATGGCCTGAGCGTTGTCGATCCGTGCCCAGGCAGCATCCGACAGGACCAGTTTTGCGCCATGTCGGGCCACGGCGACCACGTCCTGCCAGCTCGCAGGTGCTTCACCGATGACGATCTGTTCTGCTCGCGACATCTGCAACGGTCCTTAAAGGGTGGCTACGCGGCGCTGAACGAAACGATCCACGTAATCGTCGGCGGGCGAGTGGAGGATTTCTTTCGGCGTACCGACCTGAATCAATCGCCCGTCCTTGAGGATCGCGATGCGATTGCCGATGCGCACGGCTTCGTCCAGATCGTGGGTAATGAACACGATGGTCTTGTGCAGACTGGCTTGCAGCTCCAGCAACTGATCCTGCATCTCGGCGCGGATCAGCGGGTCGAGGGCGCTGAATGCTTCGTCCATCAGAATGATGTCGGTGTCGGCCGCCAGTGCGCGGGCCAGACCTACACGCTGACGCATGCCGCCGGAAAGCTGGTGCGGGTATTTGTTTTCATAGCCCTTGAGGCCTACGGTGGTGATCCAGTGCTGCGCGCGTTCCTGACACAGCGCCTTGCTTTCGCCACGCACGGTCAGGCCGTAGGCCACGTTGGCCAGCACGGTCTTGTGCGGCAGCAGGCCGAAGCTCTGGAACACCATGCTGATCTTGTGCCGGCGGAATTGGCGCAAGGCCTCCATGTCGTAACGCAGGATGTCTTCGCCATCGACCAGAATCTCGCCGCTGGTGGGGTCGATGAGCCGGTTGAAGTGACGCACCAGCGTCGATTTTCCCGAGCCGGACAGGCCCATGATGACGAAGATTTCGCCGCTGCCGATCGACAGCGACAGGTCGTTGACCCCGACCACACAGCCGGTCTGGGCCAGCACCTGGTCCTTGCTCTGGTTTTGCTTGATCAGTTGCAGTGCTTCCTTGGAGCGGTTGCCGAAGATCTTGAATACGTTTTTGACGACGATTTTGTTCGGTTCCACGCTGCTCATTTGTGCGCCTCATGCCGTGGGCGGCCATAGGCCTGCGTGATACGGTCGATGACGACCGCCAGAATGACAATGGCCAGGCCCGCTTCCAGCCCGCGCCCGACGTTGAGGGTCTGAATGCCCACCAGAACGTCCTCACCAAGCCCGCGTGCACCGATCATCGAGGCAATCACCACCATCGACAGCGCCATCATGGTGGTCTGGTTGATCCCGGCCATGATGCTCGGCATCGCCAACGGCAGTTGCACACCGAACAGTTGCTGCCAGCGATTGGCGCCGAACGCGTTGATGGCTTCCATCACTTCACCATCCACCTGGCGAATGCCCAGATCGGTCAGACGAATCAGCGGCGGCGCGGCGTAAATCACTGTGGCGAAGATCGCCGGAACCTTGCCCAGACCGAACAGCATCAGCACCGGGATCAGGTACACGAAGCTGGGCATGGTCTGCATGATGTCGAGCAGCGGCATCAGCACCGAGCGCAGACGATTGCTGCGTGCCGAAAGAATGCCCAGCGGAATGCCGATCAGCACCGCGATGATCGTGGCGACCAGCATCAGCGCCAGGGTTTGCATCAGCTTGTCCCACAACCCGACCGCGCCGACCAGAAACAGCAGGCCGACGATGACCAGCGTCGTGACGATCTTGCGTGTCGCGTGCCAGGCAATGCCGCCGACGATCATCAGCATCAGCCACCACGGCGCCATGCGCAGCAAGCCTTCGAGGTTGACGATGGCCCATAGCAGGGTGTCGGAGATGTGCCGGAACACATCGCCGTACTGCGTGACCAGTGAGTCGACGCCATCGTTGACCCAGTTGGCGATCGAGAAAGTGAAGCTTTCAGGAAACATAAGCGGCTCTCAAATGAGGTGTGTCGGGTCAACGACAGGGCTGTCGAACCGTTCGGTCCGACAGCCCGGTCGTTTACAACGAAGCGTCCACCTTCTTCGCGGCGTCTTCGCTGACCCATTTGTGCCAGACTTCGGGGTGCTCTTTCAGGAAAATCTTCGCCAGCTTCGGCGATTCGATGCGTTCCTTGGCCATGCGCCCCAGGTTCTGGTTGAGCAGGTCGATCGGCAGGTTGACCTTTTCCAGGATGGCGACCAGTTCAGGGGCCTCATCGTGGAACACTTTGGACACGCCGACCTTGATATCGATCGTCTTGTTGACCCCGGCTTTCTCTTCCAGACGCACCAGGTCTACCTGACCCATGAGCGGCGTGGGTGACCAATAGTAGGTCAGGATCGGCTCGCCACGTTTGTAGCTGGAGAGAATCGCCGCATCCAGCGCCGGGCCGGTGCCTGGGCGGAAGTTGGTGTATTTGCTTTCCAGGCCGTAGCTCTTGAGCATTTCGCTGTTTTCCAGCTCACAGGTCCAGCCGGCCGGGCAGTTGTAGAAGCGGCCTTTGCCAGGCTCTTCCTGGTCCTTGAACACGGCTGAATACTGGGCCAGATCGCTGATGGATTTCAGGTTGGGTGCCTTGGCTTCCAGCTTGCGTTTGGCGTCGCCTTCGATCACATAGCGCGGCACGTACCAGCCTTCCACAGCGCCGACGATCGGTGCGCCGACACCGACCACCTTGCCGGCAGCGGCGGCCTTGTTCCAGACCTCGCTGCGACCGACCCATTCTTCGGCAAAGATCTGGATGTCGTTGGTGCCCAGGGCGTTTTCCATGGCAATGGAATTGCCGGGCAGGGCGTCAACGGTGCAGCCGTAACCCTTGTCCAGAACCACCTGCAGAATGTCGGTCAGCAGCATCGCGCTTTCCCAGTTGAGGCCGGCGAATTTCACCGGCTTGCCTGATTCGCACCAGCCGGCCGCCTGACTTGCGCCCGCGCTGGCGAGCAGGCCAGCGGATACCAGTGTGGTCAACAGGGCCTTTTTCATATTCATTGTCGATGCTCCTAAGCCTGAAATGGATGACGGCAGCTTGAAGTAGGCATCCGGCCCATGGGCATGCTCATGCCCGTCCCCGACGTGTGTCGGCCTGATGACCGACAACGTTGTCAACGTCCGATCATTGGCAGGTTCAAGCCCTGCTCTCTGGCACAATCGATAGCGATGTCGTAGCCGGCATCGGCATGGCGCATCACCCCGGTAGCCGGGTCGTTGTGCAATACGCGGGCGATACGCTCGGCGGCCTCATCGGTGCCGTCGCAGACGATCACCATGCCGGAATGCTGCGAGAAGCCCATGCCCACGCCGCCACCGTGGTGCAGCGAGACCCAGGTCGCACCGCTGGCGGTATTGAGCAGGGCATTGAGCAGCGGCCAGTCGGAGACGGCATCGGAGCCATCGCGCATGGATTCGGTTTCGCGGTTGGGGCTGGCGACCGAGCCGGAGTCCAGGTGATCACGACCGATTACCACCGGTGCCGACAACTCGCCACTGCGGACCATCTCGTTGAAGGCCAAGCCCAGTTTGGCGCGTTGACCCAGGCCGACCCAGCAGATACGCGCCGGCAGGCCCTGGAAGCTGATGCGCTCGCGGGCCATGTCCAGCCAATTGTGCAGGTGCTCGTCATCCGGAATCAGTTCTTTGACCTTGGCGTCGGTCTTGTAGATGTCCTGCGGGTCACCTGACAGCGCGGCCCAGCGGAACGGCCCGATGCCACGGCAGAACAGCGGACGGATGTAGGCGGGGACGAAGCCCGGGAAATCGAAGGCATTGGTGACGCCGACTTCCTTGGCCATCTGGCGAATATTGTTGCCATAGTCAAAGGTCGGAATGCCGGCTTGCTGGAAGGCGAGCATGGCTTCGACGTGCTCGGCCATCGACTGCTTGGCGGCCTTGACCACACTGGCCGGCTCGCTCACCGAACGCGCACGGTACTCGTCCCAGGTCCAGCCTTTGGGCAGGTAGCCATTGAGCGGGTCGTGGGCGCTGGTCTGGTCGGTGACCATGTCCGGGCGCACACCGCGACGGACCATTTCCGGCAGGATGTCCGCTGCGTTGCCACACAGGGCGATGGAGATGGCTTTGCCTTCGGCCGTGTATTTGGCGATACGCGCCAGTGCGTCATCGAGATCAGCGGCCTGTTCGTCGACGTAGCGGGTCTTGATGCGGAAATCGATGCGGCTCTGCTGACATTCGATGTTCAGCGAGCAGGCCCCGGCCAATGTCGCGGCCAGCGGCTGCGCGCCACCCATGCCGCCCAGGCCTGCGGTCAGCACCCAGCGACCCTTGAGGTTGCCGTCATAGTGCTGGCGACCGGCTTCGACGAAGGTTTCGTAAGTGCCTTGCACGATGCCCTGGCTACCGATGTAGATCCAGCTGCCGGCGGTCATCTGGCCATACATGGCCAGGCCCTTGGCATCCAGTTCGTTGAAATGCTCCCAACTGGCCCAGTGCGGCACCAGGTTGGAGTTGGCGATCAGCACGCGCGGGGCATTGCTGTGGGTCTTGAATACGCCGACCGGCTTGCCGGACTGCACCAGCAAGGTTTCATCATCGTTGAGCTGAGTGAGGCTTTCGACGATCTTGTCGTAGCACTCCCAATTGCGCGCAGCGCGACCGATGCCACCGTAAACCACCAGCTCATTGGGGTTTTCGGCGACTTCCGGGTCGAGGTTATTCATCAACATGCGCAGCGGCGCTTCGGTCAGCCAGCTCTTGGCGGTCAGTTGACTGCCGCGTGCAGCCCGTACGACGCCTTCACGATGGCGGGTCCAGTCCTGCTTCAGGTCTTGATTATTCTCGGTCACAAAAAAATCCTCGGCGATCAATTCGAACCACCCCGATGAAGGGCGAACAGCGCCTGGCGAAGCAGGCTGATTCAGTTGGGTAGAAAACAGAGTGTTTAGCCTGTCTCTACTTGTACATACAAGCATATGCAATCAAAAGACCAACTTTGCGCTGCTGCTGTTTTTTACCCATCTGACTTGCCTGCAGGGCTTTATTTGCGGGGTCTTACGGTTTTGGTGACAACGGAGGCCTTTTCCCGAGAAGGGCAAAGACGCTGTTACCTGAATGAGGTTTTGCGCACTTTTGGGGCAGTCGGTAACAGGTTGGTGCGGGGAGGTTGTGCGTAGCGTTCGGACCGGTATTGAGGCGCCATGAGTATTTGCAAAGAGCGCTTTTGGCGGGCTGAAAATGGCCTCTTTAGCGCGGGAACGAACTCGCGCAAGCACGCGTCATACCCAGGCCTGAGCCAGCATTCACCGGCCTGCGATTAGGTCTCGCGGGTGTTTTCATGTTTAAATTGAACGCTCGTTCAAGTTAAACCGGTGGTTCGCTGCCCGCTCACAACAGGAGGCTTACCCTTGCCGTATCCGCTTTTTGCAATTGGTTTTATCCGTCCGGAGGCACTCAACCGATGAGTTCTGCGAGTTCCTCTTCAAGCGGCATGGTTCGCATGAATGCTCCAGTGTTCTATTTCGCTGCGAGTTTTATTCTGATTTTCGGCATCGTCGTGATCGCGTTCCCGCAAGCCAGCGGCGAATGGCTGCTGGCGGCGCAAAACTGGGCGGCCAACACGGTCGGCTGGTACTACATGATGGTCATGACCCTGTACCTGGTCTTCGTGGTGGTCACCGCCTTGTCGGGCTTCGGCAAGATCAAGCTCGGTGCCGACCACGACGAACCCGAGTTCAGTTACCTGTCCTGGGCCGGGATGCTATTCGCTGCCGGCATCAGCATCACGCTGTTCTTTTTCTGCGTTTCAGAACCCCTGACGCACCTGCTGCAACCGCCGCAGGGCGAGGGTGGCACCGCAGAAGCGGCACGCCAAGGCATGCAGTTGCTGTTTCTGCACTGGGGTCTGCATGGCTGGGGCGTGTTCGCGTTCGTCGGTATGGCGCTGGCCTATTTCGCTTATCGCCATAACCTGCCGCTGGCCCTGCGCTCGGCGCTGTACCCGCTGATCGGCAAACGCATCAACGGCCCTATCGGCTATGCCGTCGATGGCTTCGGCATCATTGCGACCATCTTCGGGCTCGGCGCAGACATGGGCTTCGGGGTGCTGCACCTCAATTCCGGTCTGGACTACCTGTTCGGCGTGGCGCACACCCACTGGATTCAGGTCGGTCTGATCACCCTGATGATGGGCGCGGCGATTCTGGTGGCGATCGCCGGTGTCGACAAGGGCGTACGCGTCATGTCCGACATCAACATGCTGCTGGCCTGCGCGCTGCTGCTGTTCGTGCTGTTTGCCGGCCCGACTCAGCACTTGCTCAACACGCTGGTGCAGAACATCGGTGACTACCTGGGCGCACTGCCGAGCAAGAGTTTCGACGTGTACGCCTATAACGAGCCGAGTGACTGGCTGGGCGGCTGGACGGTGTTCTATTGGGCCTGGTGGATTGCCTGGGCGCCGTTCGTGGGCCTGTTCATCGCGCGCATCTCCCGTGGCCGGACCATCCGCGAGTTTGTCTTCGGTGTCTTGCTGATCCCGCTGGGCTTCACCCTGGCGTGGATGTCTATCTTCGGCAACAGCGCCATCGATCAAGTGCTCAACCACGGCATGACGGCGCTGGGTCAGTCGGCTATCGACGATCCGTCGATGACCCTGTACCTGCTGCTGGAAACCTATCCGTGGAGCAAGACAGTCATCGCGGTCACGGTGTTCATCAGCTTCGTGTTCTTCGTCACCTCGGCCGATTCGGGCACGGTGGTGCTGTCGACACTGTCAGCCAAAGGCGGCAACCCTGACGAAGACGGTCCGAAATGGCTGCGGGTGTTCTGGGGTGTGGCGACGGCACTGATCACCAGTGGCCTGTTGTTCTCGGGCAGCATCGATGCGCTGAAATCGGCCGTGGTGCTGACGTCGCTGCCGTTCTCGTTGATTCTGTTACTGATGATGTGGGGCCTGCACAAGGCGTTCGTCATGGAGTCGCAGCGCAAGATTGCCCAGCTGTATTCACTGGCCCCGGTTTCCGGAGCGCGGCGTGGCGGCTGGCGTCAGCGTCTGAGCCAGGCGGTGCATTACCCGTCGCGAGACGAGGTGTACCGTTTCCTCGATCAGACCGTGCGTCCAGCGATTGAAGAAGTGACGGCGGTGTTCGTCGAGAAGGGCTTGAACGTGGTCAACGTACCCGACCCGTCCAACGACTCGGTGACTCTGGAAATCGGTCACGGCGAAGAACGTCCGTTCATTTACCAGGTGCAGATGAAAGGCTTCTTCACTCCGTCGTTCGCCCGTGGCGGCATGGGCTCCAAGCAATTGAACAACCGCCGCTACTACCGCGCCGAGGTGCACTTGAGCGAGGGTAGTCAGGACTACGACCTGGTGGGTTACACCAAGGAACAGGTCATCAACGACGTGCTCGATCAGTACGAACGGCATATGCAGTTCCTGCATCTGGTGCGTTGATCGGGGCGTGGGGGGCGGTTACAACTATCGTCCCTCACGCTCTACGCCGCGCCACATAATCAGGACAGGACGCGGAGCGTCCAGAACGGCATGCGACGCGGAGCGTCGCACGATGGTTACAGGGTCATCGTTCCTCACGCTCCAGGGCAGGCTCGAGATGGCGCCGGGCTCAGGTACTCTCCCGCTCCACCAGGCTGCATTCCAGCAGATTCAGACGTTGTATTTCTCCCTCTACCGGTAACACTCCGAGGCTTTCAAGCACCCGCGTGGCGGCCATTACGCCGATCTGCAGGGCGGGCGGTTTGATGGTGGTCAGGCTGGGCAGCATCATTTCTGCGAAGGCGTAATCGCCAAAGCCCATCACGGCGCAATCCTGCGGAATGCTCAGGCCTGCACGCTGGCTGGCGAGCAGGGCGCCGGCTGCGAGGTTGTCGTTGGCGAAGAAGATCGCGTCAGGGCGGGGTGCTTGGTTCATCAGGGTGTCCATCGCCTGTTTGCCAGCCTCGAAGGGCGCCCGATCTGCGTCCGGGACGAAAACCCACGGCGTTATACCCAGCCCTTCCACGGTTGCGGCATAGCCGTCGCGACGCTCCAGTGCGCTGAAGTCGCCCGTAACGCTGTTCTGTACGAACGCGATGCGCCGGTAGCCTTGGTCATGCAGATAACGGGCTGCCATCGCGCCGACGTCGTAGTGCGAAAAGCCGATCTGGATCGGGCTGCGGTCGGGTTGATGGTCCCAGGTTTCGATCACCGGGACATCGGTCTGCTCGATCATGTTCTCGGTAGCAGGGCTGTGAAAGCGGCTGGTCAGCACCAGTGCCGCCGGTGACCAGCCCAGGAACGCCCGCACCGCGCTTTCCTCCTGCTCTGCGGAAAAGTAGCTGGAGGCCAGCAGCAACTGGAAACCGTGCTTGCTCAGGGTGTCGCTGAAGCCCTGAATGGTATTGGCAAAGATCGGCCCGGAGATGTTGGGAATCACCATCGCTACCACCCGGCTGCGTGCTGATGCCAAGCCGCCAGCAACCAGATTGGGCACGTAACCCAGTGCACTGACTGTGCTCGCAATCCGCTCGCGCAGTTCGGGCGAGACCTGTTCCGGCTGATTGAAATAGCGCGACACGGTAATGGCCGACACCCCCGCCTGACGCGCCACGGCGGTGATCGTCACCCGGCCTGCGCCTCGGCGTTTGCGTATCAGAGGCTTCTCGTCGGCCATGCTCGATCACCTCGCATAAAAGTAAAAAGAATATAAAACTAATTTTTCAGTATTGGACGATCTATCAGTCGTTTCCTGATACTGGCGATGTTAGCGCTAACAAAGATGGTTTGTCTGCTACTCGCCACCGCGAATGCCCGGACCCGGTTTAGTCAGCACGCATAGGCGCCAGTGCGCACCGCACTGTCGGATCAGGGCATATTTCAGGTAGGCACGCAGATGCACACAACAGGTGGGGATGGCGTCAGACACACGCTTCTGGCGCAGGCGATCGATCAGGTTCACACGGCGCGGGGGCGTCGTTGTGGGTGGTTGCTGATGGGGCTGACGGCATTGCCGTGTGTTCCGGCCATGGCAGAGACAGCGGCAGGGCAGAACACGGAAACGGTAGCGCTGGAATCGGTGACCGTGACCGCCACACGCCGCGAAGAATCGCTGCAAAAAGTACCGGTCGCCGTGTCCGTGATCGAGGGTGAACAACTGGAGCGCGATAACCGTAATGGCGTGGCCAGCATCGTGCAGCAGGTGCCATCGTTGAATTTCCGCACCGGGGCTTCCAACAAGGACACTTCGCTGTTCATTCGCGGTGTCGGCACCATTTCCACCTCGCCAGGCGTCGAACCGACGGTGGCCACGGTGATCGATGGTGTGGTGTATGCGCGTCCGGGTCAGGCCACGCTGGACTTGCTCGACCTGGAACGCATCGAAGTGCTGCGCGGCCCGCAAGGCACGCTGTTCGGCAAGAACGCTTCGGCGGGCGTGCTCAACGTCACCACCAAGGCACCGACCGAAGAGACTCACGGTTACATCGATCAGTCGTATTACAGCGGCAACGAAAGCCGCACCCGTTTCGGCATTGGCGGCAGCCTGATTCCGCAAACCCTCAAAGGCTCGATCACGACGTTGTTCGGCAGCTATGACGGCAATGTCGATAACAAGCTCAATGGTCAGGAAGTCAACGGTTACAACCGCAAGGGCGCCCGCGGCAAGCTGCAATTCACGCCCAATGACGACATCACCTTCACCCTCGCAGCGGACTACATGCAGTCCCATGACGACGCGCCCAACGGTGTGGTGAGCAAAGCGCTGACCCCGTCCTTCGCCAGTGCCCTGGCGCCGGTACGTGCCGACAGCGATAACCGCAATGTCGTCAGCGATTACCGCAGCCATGTCGAGGACGTCAACAAAGGCCTGTCCGGCCAGCTCGACTGGCAACTGGGCGACTACACCCTGACCTCCATCACTGCCTGGCGCGGTTGGGACAACACGCAGTATCAGGACGGCGACCGGCTTGGCACTGTCACCGCAGCGTTCCCCGGCACCGAAGACAAGGGCGATCTTGAGTTCAACCAGTATTCCCAGGAGCTGCGTCTGGCGTCGCCGAAAGGCCAGTTTGTCGAATACGTCGGCGGGCTGTTTTACATGCACGGCAAGAGCGACGAGACCTATCAGCGCACGCTGATCACACCGACGACTCAGGATCGCGGCATCGCCGACTACAGCACCACCACCGACAGCTATTCGGTGTTCGGCGAAACCACGTTCAACTTCACACCGGACTTGCGAGCGATTGTTGGGGCACGCTGGACTCATGACGATCTGGAATACGATCATCGCCGCGTATCGACATCGGCTACGACCGTCAGCGGCATTCAGCCAGCGACCAGCAGTTCCGGCTCGGTGGATGAAGACGGCAAGTCCGGACGTCTCGGTTTGCAGTACGACCTGAGCGACAGTGTGATGACTTACATTACCTACTCGCGCGGCTACAAAGGCCCGGCCTACAACGTGTTCTTCAACATGCAGCCGCGTGACACCGAGGCGCTCAAGCCGGAAACCTCGAACACCTGGGAGGTCGGCCTTAAGGCCACCACCTGGAACAATCGCCTGACCACCAACCTGGCGGTGTTCCACAGCGAGTACGACAACTATCAGGCGAATTTCTTCGACAGCGTTGCCGGACAGGTCGTGACGCGCCTGATCAACGCAGGCAGTGTCAGCACCGAAGGGGTCGAGCTGGATTACGCTCTGCAAGCCACCCGAAACCTGAAATTCTCCGGTGCGCTGTCCTACACCAGAGCACGCATCGACAGCTTTGCCTGCCCGGCCGGTGCGGCGGCGTCCTGCAACGTCGACGGCAAGACCCTGCCATACAGCCCGGACTGGAAAAGCTACGTTCGCGCCGACTACACCATCCCGCTGGACAATGGCCTGGATATCGAACTGGGCACCGATTACAGCTGGCAGAGCGAAGTGCAGTACGACATCAGCCAGAACCCGGACACCAAACAGGGCGCTTACGGCATCTGGAACGCCAGCGTGGCACTGGCGGATTACAACAGCGGCTGGCGCGTTGCACTGCTGGGCAAGAACCTGGCCGACAAGTCCTATTCGCCAATGCTCGCCACCGGCGGGAATTACGTTTACCGATCCGTGCCGCGTGATGACGAGCGTTATTTCGGCGTGCAGTTACGCAAGGATTTTTGAGCCAAGGCCCCAGGCAACACGTAAGGAGTGAGGTATGAGCACGACTGCTCGACAGATGAAACTGGGCGCTTTCCTGATGGCCACCGGGCACCATGTTGCTGCCTGGCGGCACCCGGAGGTGCCTGCGGATGCAGGGCTGGATTTCAAGCATTACCGGCACGTGGCCAGGGTCGCGGAGGCGGCAAAATTCGATGTGCTGTTCGTCGCCGACAGCGTGGCTGCCGCGACCGGTGATATCGCCAGCCGCATGGCGCGCTCCGATCATTTCGAACCACTGACTCTGCTCTCGGCACTCAGCGCGGTGACCGAGCATATTGGTCTGATCGCGACAGCGACCACCACCTACAACGAGCCGTACCACGTAGCCCGCAAGTTCGCCTCGCTGGATCATCTCTCCGGTGGGCGAGCGGGCTGGAATCTGGTGACGTCGGATGCCGCCGCCGAAGCGCAGAACTTCGGTCGCGCCGAGCATGTGGGGCATGCCGAGCGCTATAGCCGCGCACGAGAGTTTCATCAGGTGGTGACCGGCCTGTGGGACAGTTGGGCAGACGACGCTTTCACTCGCGACAAGGCCAGTGGCGAGTATTACGACCCGGCCAGGCTGCATGTGCTTAATCATGAGGGCGAGCATTTCCGCGTCAAGGGTCCGCTGAACGTGGCGCGTTCGCCGCAGGGTCAGCCGGTGGTGGTGCAGGCCGGTTCCTCGGAAGTCGGACGTGATCTGGCGGCGCAGACGGCGGAAGTAGTGTTCACCGCGCAGACCTCGCTGGCCAGTGCGCAAGCTTTCTACGCCGACCTCAAGGGCCGTCTGAGTACTTACGGGCGGGCCGTCGATTCTCTGAAAATCATGCCCGGCGTGTTCATCGTCGTGGCCGAAACCGAAGCCTTGGCGAACGCTAAATTCGAGTCGTTTCAGGAGCTGGTCGAGCCTCAGGTCGGGGTCGCTCTGCTGGGCCGCATGCTGGGCAATTTCGACCTGTCGGGCTATCCGCTGGACGGCCCGCTGCCGGAATTGCCATTGACCGACAGCGGCCAGCGCAGCCGGCAGAAACTGCTCACCGAACTGGCCGATCAGGAAAACCTGACCCTGGCGCAACTGGGGCGACGGATTGCCGGTGGGCGAGGGCACTACAGCCTGATCGGCACGCCAGAGCAGGTTGCCGATGAGTTGCAACGCTGGTTCGAGCAAGGCGCGGCGGATGGCTTCAATGTGCTGGTGCCGCACCTGCCGGGCGGTCTCGAAGATGTCGCGCAGCTGCTGGTGCCGGAGCTGCAGCGGCGCGGGCTGTTTCGCACCGAGTATGAAGGCACGACCTTGCGCGAAAACCTGGGCTTGCAACGGCCTGCTTACAGATTTTGATCGTTGCCGCATGCAAGTCCTGATGAGCGCAGCAAGCGGGCTTCGGCCAGAATCAAAGACAGATTTGTGTACGGCTGTGATTTTCGGACATAGACCACTGAATTAAAGGATTACCCATGAAACCATTCACGTTTATCGCCGCCATTCTGGCCTTTAGCGGCCTGTTCGGTACAGCTGCTGCCGACGAGCCCGACACCCTTCGTATCGGCTATCAGAAGGGTTCTGATCACGCTGGTGCTGGCCAAGGAACACGGCTTGCTGGAAAAGCGTTTTCCCCAGAAGAAAATCAAATGGGTTGAGTTTCCGGCCGGGCCGCAGATGCTGGAGGCGCTGAACATTGGCAGTCTGGACATTGCCTCCACCGGCGACATTCCGCCGATTTTCGCCCAGGTCGCAGGTGCCGACCTGGTCTACATCGGTGCCGAGCCACCCAAGCCGCAGGTGGAAACCCTGTTGGTGCGCAACGAAAGCCCGGTGCACAGCGTCGCAGAATTGAAAGGCCGCAAGGTCGCTCTGCAGAAAGGCTCCAGCTCGCATAACGTGGTGCTGCGTTTGCTCAACAAAGCAGGCCTGACCTTCAAGGATATTCAGCCAATCTACCTGACCCCTGCCGATGCCCGCGCGGCCTTTGAAAACGGCAGTGTCGATGCCTGGGCGATCTGGGACCCTTACTACTCCATCGCCATGAGCGAAGGCCACACTCGTCTGCTGGCCAACGGCGAGGGGCTTGGATTGTCCGGGCCGTTCTATACCGCACGGCGAGCGTTTGCCGAGGAAAATGCAGCGCTCGTGCAGCAGGTGCTCGACGAACTGACGGTGGCCGACGGGCTGTCGCGCTCGCAGCGTGCCGAGAGTATTCAGATACTGGCGCGCAGCATGGGCTTGTCCGAAGCGGTCATGACTCAGTATCTTGACCATCGGCCTGTATCACCCAGCCTGCCGATCACGCCGGAGATCGTACGCGCGCAGCAGGCGACCGCTGATCTGTTTTACGACAACCACTTGATACCCAAGCGGGTCGACATTCAGCAGGTTGTCTGGCAAAAGCCATGATTCCGGCGTTGCGAACAGGCGTCGCCTGTTCGCAAACGCAATCAAGACGCCTCGAATATCCCCCAGACAAGAGAGGATTCAATGACCTACATCGCTGCCGAAAATCGTTACGAAGACATGCCTTATCGCCGTACCGGCCGCAGCGGGCTGGTGCTTCCGGCGCTGTCTTTGGGCTTGTGGCACAACTTCGGTGACAGCACGCCGATCGACACCCAGCGCGCCATGCTGCGCACGGCGTTCGATCTGGGCATCAATCATTTCGACCTGGCCAACAACTATGGCCCGCCGTACGGCAGCGCCGAGATCAACTTCGGCCGTCTGCTGCGCGAAGACTTCAAGCACTACCGTGATGAATTGATCATCTCCAGCAAGGCTGGCTGGGACATGTGGCCAGGGCCGTACGGGCAGGGCGGTGGTTCACGTAAATACGTGCTCGCCAGCCTCGACCAGAGCCTGCAACGCATGGGCCTCGATTACGTCGACATCTTCTATTCCCACCGTTTCGACCCGGACACTCCGCTGGAGGAAACCGCCAGCGCCCTGGCCACCGCGGTTCAGCAGGGCAAGGCGCTGTATATCGGGATCTCGTCGTACTCCGGGGCCAAGACCCGCGAAATAGCCGCGTTGCTCAAAGAGTGGAAAGTGCCGTTGCTGATTCACCAGCCGGCCTACAACCTGCTTAACCGCTGGGTCGAGAAAGACTTGCTCGACGCTACCGAAGAGCTGGGCGCTGGCGTGATCGCGTTTACTGCGTTGGCCCAAGGGCTGCTGTCGGACAAATATCTGAACGGCGTGCCCAAGGATGCGCGGGTCAATCGTCCGGGGGGCGGCTCGCTGCAGGCTTCGCACCTGTCCGAGCAGAACATCGCCCACGTGCGTGCGCTCAACGAAATCGCCCAGCGTCGCGGTCAGAGCCTGGCACAAATGGCCCTGGCCTGGACGTTGCGCGATCCGCGCGTGACCTCAGCGTTGATCGGTGCGAGCCGTCCCGAGCAGATCATCGAAAACGTCGGCGCGCTGAAGAACCTCGCGTTCAGCAGTGAAGAACTGACCGAGATCGACAGCTTTGCGGTGGAAGGCGGGATCAACCTGTGGGAAAAGCCGTCGCTGGCTGAGTAAGCACAGCCGTTTCCGGGTAATAACTCAGACCTTGCGTGGGCCGCCATCGGACGTTGAAAAATGCGTCTGGCGGCTCACTCGCCTGCGCGGGCAGCAACGCCGGGTTGTTCAGTGGCTTCCACTGGATAACAAAGAAGGAGGTCTGGCTCATGATTTTTTCCTTCTGCCCTCGGCAATGATCAGCGGATCGGCTGAGTATTGCCAAGGAATCTCGTCCAGTGTCCAGAGATGAAACGCTGCGGGCGGGGCAAAATCCGGGTCTGGCGGCGCTTTGGTGTGATACTCGCAATAGTGCGTCTGAAAGTCGATGGCGGCTTGCACGAGCAGTGGTTCACTGAAGCGCCTGCCCCAGAACGCCGCCGTAACGGGTAATTGCTTTGGGACGCCGTTCGCGCCATGGCCGATGGGCAGTGTCAGCATTGGCCAGGCCAGCGCGTTGGGCATATCGAAGTACATGCGCTGTACCGGTAGTGTCTTCACCAGTGCGCCTGCCCGCTCGCCGACGTGAGCACCGAGCGGCAGCACCATCATGAAGTCAATCTGATAGTCATTCAGGGCCTTTTCAAAATGCCCCTGCTGTAGACGGCGTCTGTTCTCTGCTTCGAGTCTGATCCCCACTGGAATCAGTGAGGCAACCTGATCGAATAACTCCGGGTATCTTCGTAGCAAATAGTCTCTGTCGTCTTGATTCTCCAACACGTCTGCAAAGTCACGTACGGCCGACCAGTGCCGGGTTTCCAGTTGGTTGGCGTAACTGGTCACGGCTTGGGCGTTGACTCTCATCAGAATGCTGCCATCACTGTCCAGCACGTCATGAATGGGTTCTGGCGAGGAGTAAGGAATGTTTTCAAGAATTTCAGCATCCAGCCAAGGAAAGTCGATGACCCGTGCACCCAGCGTCTCAAGCTGATCCTTGAACCTGATAAACGCTGCGCTGTAGTCCTCGTCGTAAGACTGCGCAGGGGGTTGACCGGACGACGACATCCAGTCCGTCTGCGGAATGCCTATGGTCAGCCCTTGCAGAGGAAGAGAACCGGGGGTCGGTGTAATGGAAAGCTGCTCGCCTACCGATGGGGCCGACAGGCTTTGCGGGTCGTTTTCTCCATCAGGACCGGCGATTATGGACAGTATCAGCGACGCATCGCGGATCGAACGGGCCATGGGGCCGACCACATCCCAGCCGCTTCGCAGGGGCATTACGCCGGCGCCAGACACCAATCCCAGCGATGGTTTTATTGCGCTGGCGCCATTCGCAGCCGCAGGAATGATAATCGAGCCGGCCGTCTCTTCGCCCAGCGCTGCGGCGCACAGCCGTGCAATCGGGGCGACCCCCGAGCCCTGACTGGACCCGCCCGGCGTACGTGTCGGGTCCCACGCGTTCCCGGCAAACTGGCCGACCGTGTGGGTCGAGAGTTCGGAGCAGATGGTATGACCGATAATAAGAGCGCCCTGATCCCTCAGCCGGGCTACGCATGTCGCATCACGCAATGCCAGGTTGCCGGAAAAGGCCTGAGTGCCGTTTTTGCTTTCAAGGCCCTGAATGGCGAAAGAGTCTTTTATACCGAAGGGAATTCCGCACAACGGAGGCGCCGGGCCGCGTTGATCGTCTGGAGTCGTCAGCCATTGATCGGCGAGTCTTGCCTGCTCCAACAGTGTCGAGAAATCTTCCAGCCGCACAAAAGCGTTGTATTTACCGTTATCGCCGTAGGTTTCTTGCGGGCCGTTGAACCGGGTGATGCGGCTCCAGTATTCGACTAGCACCTGTTCGGCGGTCAGTCTTTGCGGGTTGCCTTCGCGCAGCAGTGCGGCGAGTTCGACGATGTCGTAGTCAACAATCCGCTCGCGTCGTTCAATGCCTGCACCACGCGGCAGTGCCGCAAGCAAACGTAAATTGTTGGCGTGCTGTCGGGCATCAGGTTCGCCGAGTAATGCACTTTCCATATTGATCAGCTCCTTATGACTCCTTGAGTGGAGTCAAAAGAAGCTAATCATTAACGGGCGTTGCGGGTAACTGTCAGAAATGGCAGTGAACGTCTTGAGGACGGCTCAGCCTTCGTCAGCCTCGTCGTCATCCCCGCCATCGATCTTCATGCCCAGTTCCTTGATCTTGCGGGTCAGGGTATTGCGGCCCCAGCCCAGCAGCACGGCGGCATCGCGGCGGCGGCCGGCGGTGTGCTTGAGGGCGGTTTCGATCATGATCCGCTCGAAGGTCGGCACGGCGCTGTCCAGCAGGCTGGACTGACCGCGAGACAAGGCCTGATCGGCCCACTGGCGCAGCGCCTGTTCCCAGTTGGTGACCGGCGCGGCGTCCTGCGGCAGGCTCAGCAGTTCCGGCGGCAGGTCGCTGATGTGCACTTCACGACCCGACGCCATGACCGTGATCCAGCGGCAGGTGTTTTCCAGCTGACGCACGTTGCCAGGCCACGGCAGATGCTTGAGGTACTCTTCGGTCTCTGCCTTGAGCAACTTGGGCTCGACCGCCAGTTCCTGAGCCGCGCGGCTGAGGAAGTGCTTGGCCAGGGTCGGGATATCTTCGCGACGGTCTGACATGCGCGGAATGTGGATGCGGATCACGTTCAGGCGGTGAAACAAGTCCTCGCGGAACTTGCCGGCCTGTACCAGGGTTTCCAGATTCTGGTGGGTGGCAGCAATGATGCGCACATCGACCTTGACCGGCGTGTGACCGCCGACCCGGTAGAATTCGCCATCCGCCAGGACACGCAACAGACGGGTCTGGGTGTCGGCGGGCATGTCACCGATTTCATCGAGAAACAGCGTGCCGCCGTCGGCCTGTTCGAAGCGCCCACGACGCAGGTTGGCCGCGCCGGTGAAGGCGCCTTTCTCATGCCCGAACAGCTCGGACTCCATCAGGTCCTTGGGGATCGCCGCCATGTTCAGCGCAATGAATGGCGAGGCCGAACGCGGGCTGTGGCGATGCAGTGCGTGAGCGACCAGTTCCTTACCGGTACCCGACTCACCGTTGATCAACACCGTGATGTTGGAGTGACTCAGACGGCCGATGGCGCGAAACACTTCCTGCATCGCTGGCGCTTCGCCAATGATTTCAGGGGTGCGGGTCAGCGTCGGTGCAACGTCCAGGCCCTGTTGCTCCTGAGCGTGCTGATTGGCGCGCTTGACCAGCGACACGGCTTCATCGACGTCGAACGGCTTTGGCAGGTACTCGAACGCGCCGCCCTGATAGGACGCCACGGCGCTGTCCAGGTCCGAGTGGGCGGTCATGATGATCACCGGCAGACGCGGATGCTGCTCGCGAATCCGCGCCAGCAGGTCCAGACCGCTGGCACCCGGCATGCGGATGTCGGAAATGATCACGTCCGGTTGCTGACGGGCCAGACGGCTCATCACCCCGTCGGCGCTGTCGAAGCTTTGCGTGGTCATGCCTTCCTGTTGCAAGGCTTTTTCCAATACCCAGCGGATAGAACGATCGTCGTCTACGATCCAGACAGTTTCACTACGGCTCATGTCGAAGCTGCTCCTTGTTCCAGCGGCAGGAAGATCGAGAACGTGGTGTGGCCGGGATGGCTGTCACACTCGATCAGACCCTGGTGCTGGCTGATGATGTTCTGGGTAATGGCAAGACCTAATCCCGTACCGTCCGGGCGGCCACTGACCATGGGGTAGAAAATGGTTTCCTGAAGCTCGGCCGGAATACCGGGGCCGTTGTCGATGATTTCGATCTTGCTCACCAGTCGATGGCGAACGTGGCCGATGGTGAACTGGCGCATGGCGCGGGTACGCAGGGTGATCCGGCCAAGGCGCAATTCGTTCTGGCCGCTGATGGCCTGCATGGCATTGCGCACGATATTGAGCACGGCCTGGATCATTTGCTCGCGGTCGATCAACACGTCGGGGATGCTTGGGTCGTAGTCGCGCACCAAGGTGATGCAGCCCTGGCTTTCGGCCTCAACCAGGCTGCACACGCGCTCGAGCACTTCGTGCACGTTGGTCATCGCCAGCGATGGCAGCTTGTTGGAGCCGAGCATGCGGTCGACCAGATTACGCAGGCGGTCGGCCTCTTCGATGATGACGTTGGTGTAGTCCTTGAGGCTTTCTTCAGGCAGCTCGCGGGCCAGCAGTTGTGCGGCCCCGCGAATGCCGCCCAGCGGATTCTTGATTTCGTGAGCCAGGCCACGCACCAGCATCTTGGTGGTTTCCTGCTTGGACAGCTGGGCCTCTTCCTTGGTGATGCGCAACAGCCGGTCACGCGGGTGTACTTCAAGCAACAGCAGGGTATCGCCCTTGCTGAGGATAGGCGTCACCGCATAGTCGACAGTCAGGGTCTGACCGGTCAGTGCGGTGAGCATCGCTTCGCGTTTGGTAAAAGGATGAGCCTGTTCGACAGCCTGACGCAGCGAACTCAATGCTTCGGCCGACTCGGTGAACAGCTCGCTGATGAATTGCCCATGGCTGCGCTGCCCGCTGATGGCCAGCAGCATTTCCGCCGCCGGGTTCATGTACTCAAGTCGCAGGTCAGCGTTGAGCAGAATGGTGGCAGTGGTCAGGTTATCCAGTAACAGTCTGTGCAGCGCATCGCTGATAGTCATGAATCGTGTTGACCTCTTTTGGCACATTGCAGTCGCGCAATGCGGGTGCTGGTTGGTCTGCACCAGCAGGAGCAAGGCCACCAATACGGTGCTATGTCAGTGAAGTTGCAAAAAACAAACCAAGGCTCCGAAAAGAAGCGCTTTATCTGCAAAATCGGGCCGTTTTTGTAAAGAGTGCCCGCATACGGCGCTACCCGGCCAGGCTTCCTGAACCAGATTGGGCTGTATTGTTGCGCAGGCAGACATTGAGCGCACCAAAAAGGTGCTGACGATTTGGCGAGGTCAGAAGAAGGGCAGGATGCTGCTTTTTGGTTCGGGCTTGTCCTTGAGCGGACACTCCGGCCGCACACCGTAGTCATCATCCTTGCAGGGATGAGTCACGCGCTTTTGCGCCAGGGAAATGCGCTGTACGTGAAACGGCTGGTTCGGGGTTTTTTCCAGAACACGGCCGAGCTCGTCGAAAATCTCTACCGACAGTTGATGCGTGCCGCGATCCACGTTGCTCAACGGGAACACCGGGCTGCGGCCGGCCTGGCCGACGGCAACGTTATCCAGCATCAGCCGGTAGCTGTGCCCCGCTTGTAACACCGGTTCGCTGGTGACGGTAACGATCAGGTCGCCACTGGGATTGACCAGGGTAGCGTCCGGTTCGGGCACCAGGATTCTCAGCAACTGGTAATGAAACATCGGTTGTACTGCAGGTTTGGCAGGGTGGGCTTTCAAGGTGCGGGTCGGCGGTGTGCCGGTCATGTTGTTGCTGGGCGCGATGTCGACGCGGGTGGCGTTCTTGCGCGGCTGGTCGGTAAACACCCGATTACCCTGCGCGTCGATATAGGTGTAGACGTCGGCCACTGCGGGCAGCGTCAAGAGCAGCAACAGGCAGGTCAGCAGACCGCGCATCGTGTATCTGCTCATGGCTTGCCGAAGTGTACGCGCTGTACGGTCAGGGTGATGGTTTCGCTCTGTTGAATGATCCGCTCGCCGTCTTTCACGACCACCGCGAAACTGTGTTCACCGCGATCTACGTTGACCACCTGAAAGCGCGGCAGGTTGGAGGGTTGCCCGTACAGGTTGCCGTCCAGCAGCAGTTGCAGGCTGTGAGTCGGCTGCAGGCGTGGCTGGATCTTCACGCCGATGATGAACGTGCCATTGTTGGCGCGTAACGCTTCGTCGGTGGGCAGGTCGGTGAGTTCCAGTACGTCATAGGCCGTTTGTGGCTGCGATTGTGGCGCGACAGGGGCTGGTTGCGGCTCGCGGTTGAGGGCTGGCCTGGAAGGCGTCTGCGTTTCGATGCTGTTGAGGGGGGGAAGCTCGACCACTTCGGTCTTGGTCCCGTTGGGCGGCTGGTTGCTGAACGCGGTATTACCGTTCGCATCGGTGTACTTATAGATCTGCGCCAGCGCGGGCAGGCTGATCAACAGCAGCAGGCAAATCAGACTTTGACGCATGAGACTCTCGACAGCAGGGCAAGATTGGCCGTCAGCATAGAACACATCGTCCTATGCTGCGCTATCTGCCTGATGTGTCAGAGTTTCGCAGGGCAAAGGTCGGCTGTGGCCAGTACCAGCGCCTGATCGTGAATCGGGTCGGTCTGATAACGCTTCAGCGCCGCATCCAGTTGCATCTGGCAGGTTTCCGCCTTGCGCAGTGGCTGGAAGTCCGCGTAGGCCTGGAGCAACTGGGTCTGCAGGCGATCCAGTTTCGGACGGATGTCATCGACCAGGCTGAGCCTGACCGTGTCGGGCGCCTTGCCTGCCGCATGCCATTGGGCGAGCAGGGCGTTCTGCACCTGTTTATTGGCTTCGATCTGGGCGCGGAACAGGCGTTGAACGTCATCGGGGTTGAGCTTGAACTCGGCAGCACGGGCCTGGGCGGCGCTGATCACTTGCAGCTCGCGCGGCGGGTCCTCGACGGCCTTGCCGCTGTCCCACTTGCTCAGGGCAACCTGATCGGCGATGGTCAGGCGCTCGCTGATCGCTTGCAGCAGAGGTTCAAGTGCAGAAGGCTTCTGCTCGGCAGTGAAGGCGAAGCAGGTAGACATGAACGTCATTGTCAGCAGGGAAGTGGCCAGAATAAGGCGCATGGCAGTTCCATCTCAGTTCGGTTGGGAGATGCAGATTTAACTCCAGGCGACCGGGCAGAGCCAGCGTTGCGGGGTGAACAAATGTTCACGCGGTAAAATCCGGGCAAAAAAAAAGACCTCCCGAAGGAGGTCTCCTGTTACGCCAACAATGCTGGCGTGGCTGGATCAGCAGCTGTAGTACAGCTCGTATTCCAGTGGGTGTACGAAGGTGCGAACCTTGATTTCTTCTTCGCTTTTCAGCTCGATGTAGGCATCGATGAAGTCGTCGCTGAAGACGCCGCCCTTGGTCAGGAACGCGCGGCCCTTGTCCAGTTCTTCCAGGGCTTCTTTCAGGCTGCCGCAAACTTGCGGGATCTCTTTGGCCTCTTCAGGCGGCAGGTCATACAGGTTTTTGTCAGCTGCGTCGCCAGGGTGGATCTTGTTCTGGATGCCGTCCAGGCCAGCCATCAACAGAGCAGCGAATGCCAGGTACGGGTTGGCTGCCGGATCCGGGAAGCGTGCTTCGATACGACGGCCGCGTGGGCTGTTGACGTAAGGAATACGGATCGATGCGGAGCGGTTACGCGCCGAGTAGGCCAGCATGACCGGAGCTTCGAAACCCGGGACCAGACGCTTGTAGGAGTTGGTCGACGGGTTGGTGAAGCCGTTCAGAGCCTTGCCGTGCTTGATGATGCCGCCGATGAAGTACAGGGCGGTATCGGACAGACCGGCATAGCCTTCGCCTGCGAAGGTGTTCTTGCCATCCTTGGAGATGGACATGTGTACGTGCATACCCGAGCCGTTGTCACCGTACAGTGGCTTGGGCATGAAAGTAGCGGTACGGCCGTAAGCGTCGGCAACGTTGTGTACGCAGTACTTGAGGGTCTGAACTTCGTCAGCCTTCTTGACCAGCGTGTTGAATTTCACGCCGATTTCGTTCTGGCCGGCAGTCGCCACTTCGTGGTGGTGAACTTCAACGGTCTGGCCCATTTCTTCCAGAGCGTTGCACATGGCGGTACGGATTTCGTGGTCGTGGTCGACCGGTGGCAGCGGGAAGTAACCCCCTTTGACGCCCGGACGGTGGCCTTTGTTGCCGCCATCGACGTCGCCGTCGGTCATCCAGGAAGCCTGTTCGGAGAAGATCTTGAACATGGAGCCGGAGATGTCGGACTTGAACTTCACTTCGTCGAAGATGAAGAACTCTGGCTCCGGACCTACGAATACGGTGTCGCCGATACCGGTCGACTTCAGGTATTCCTCGGCGCGGTGGGCAATGGCGCGCGGGTCGCGGTCGTAGCCTTGCATGGTCGAAGGTTCGATCACGTCGCACACCAGAACCAGGGTCGGCTCTTCGGTGAACGGGTCGAGCAGGGCGGTTTCGTCATCCGGCAGAAGAATCATGTCGGACGCTTCGATGCCTTTCCAGCCGGCGATGGAGGAACCGTCGAACATTTTGCCGACTTCGAAGAAATCGTCTTCCAGTGCATCGCGCGCAGGCATGGTGACGTGCTGCTGCTTGCCCTTGGTGTCTGTGAAGCGCAGATCAATCCATTTAACGTCATGATCTTTGATGAGTTGAACCGACTTCGACATGGTGTCCTCCGGGTGGCTAGAGACCGACTTGATAGAGTTATGGTCCCTTGAATTTGGGTGATGCCGGCGCAGATACTCTGCCAAGGCAACCTGCCTCACAAGGGAGCAATTTGCATGCCAGTGCCCCGTGTTGGGTTTTTTGCCTCAAACGCAGGTTTTCAGGGGGCGAAAACGCACCGCGCGGGAAAAACACGCACCTTTATGGCGCTGCAATTTGGTGCGCCGACTCTTTTTGGTGCGTCGTTGATTGCGTGTACGATAACTGGTTAAACCTTGAGCAATTTCCGCTATAATCCGCGCCCCCCTTTTTTGGTCGGCACCTCACGCTCCGTTTCCATGAAACTAATCGTTAAAGTTTTCCCAGAAATCACCATTAAAAGCCCGCCGGTGCGCAAGAAGTTCATCCGGCAACTGGGCAAGAACATTCGTACCGTGCTCCGTGAACTGGACGCGGACATTGTCGTGGGTGGCGTATGGGACAACCTTGAGGTCGAAACCCGGCTGACCGACGCCAAAGTGCTGCAGGGCATCAGGGAACGGCTGAGCTGCATGCCGGGCATCGCCAACTTTCTGCAGGTCGCCGAGTACCCGCTGGGCGATCTGGACGACGTGGTTGCCAAGTGCAAACTGCACTACGCCGACCTGTTGCCTGGCAAGATGTTTTCAGTGCGTTGCAAACGCGCCGGTCGACACGACTTCAGCTCCATGGACGTCGAGAAATACGTCGGCAGCAAGCTGCGCATGCAGTGCGGCGCGGCCGGAATCGAGCTGAAAAAGCCCGATCTGGTCGTGCGCATGGAAATTCGCGACCAACGGTTGTTTGTGGTTCATGACCAGCATCAGGGCATGGGTGGTTACCCACTGGGTGCGCTGGAGCAGACCCTGGTATTGATGTCCGGCGGGTTCGATTCGACCGTTGCGGCCTACCAGATCATGCGCCGCGGGCTGATGGCGCACTTCTGCTTCTTCAATCTGGGCGGACGAGCCCATGAACTGGGCGTGATGGAAGTCGCGCACTTCATCTGGAAGAAGTACGGCAGTTCACAGCGCGTGCTGTTCGTCAGCGTACCGTTCGAGGAAGTTCTCGGAGAAATTCTGCAGAAAGTCGATAACAGTCATATGGGTGTAGTTTTGAAGCGTATGATGTTACGCGCTGCATCCGCCGTGGCTGATCGTCTTGAAATCGATGTGCTGGTCACCGGCGAAGCGATTTCACAGGTTGCCAGCCAGACGCTGCCCAACCTGTCGCTGATTGACGCGGCGACCGACAAGCTGGTCCTGCGGCCGCTGGTTGCCACCCATAAGCAGGACATCGTGGACCTGGCGACTGAAATCGGCACCGCTGATTTTGCCCGGCACATGCCAGAGTATTGCGGGGTGATTTCGGTCAACCCGAAGACCAACGCCAAGCGAAATCGCGTTGAGTACGAAGAAAAACAGTTCGACATGGCGATTCTCGAGCAGGCGCTCGAACGCGCGAAGCTGGTTTCGATCGATCGGGTCATCGACGATCTGAGCCGCAATGTCGATATAGAAGAAGTCAGCCAGGCGCTGGCCGGTCAGGTGATCCTCGACATCCGTCACCCGGATGCCCAGGAAGACCAGCCGCTGCAAGTCCCTGGCGTGGAGATACAGACGTTGCCGTTCTACGCATTGAACAGCCGTTTCAAGGCACTGGATGACACGCGCCAGTACCTGCTGTATTGCGACAAAGGCGTCATGAGTCGCCTGCATGCCCACCATTTGCTCAGTGAGGGACATGCCAATGTGCGCGTATATCGACCGAGCTAAGTGCCCGGGGCTGTTTGCCTGTGGCTTGCTTCACCGGCCCCCCGACACCTGTCGTCATGCCGTTACGGCTTTTGCCGACTCAAAATAGTAATCGCTGTCCTTAACCAGTCAGCAGACCGAATCCTCTGATCGAGATACACAAGTGATCGAAAATCTACGTAACATCGCCATCATTGCTCACGTTGACCATGGTAAGACCACCCTGGTAGACAAACTCCTGCGTCAATCCGGCACTCTGGAGCGCGGCGAGCTCAACGATGAGCGCGTGATGGACTCCAACGACCAGGAAAAAGAGCGCGGTATTACCATTCTCGCGAAGAACACCGCGATCAACTGGAATGGCTACCACATCAACATCGTGGACACCCCGGGCCACGCCGACTTCGGTGGTGAAGTAGAGCGCGTGATGTCGATGGTCGACTCCGTACTGCTGCTGGTCGATGCCCAGGACGGCCCTATGCCGCAAACCCGTTTCGTGACCAAGAAGGCTTTCGAAGCCGGCCTGCGTCCAATCGTGGTCATCAACAAGGTTGACCGTCCAGGCGCGCGTCCGGACTGGGTTCTGGACCAGATCTTCGACCTGTTCGACAACCTGGGTGCTACCGAAGAGCAGCTGGACTTCAAAGTCGTCTACGCCTCGGCCCTGAACGGCATTGCCGGTCTGGAACACACCGATATGGCTGAAGACATGACCCCGCTGTACCAGGCGATTGTCGATCACGTCCCTGCGCCAAAGGTTGACCGTGACGGTCCGTTCCAGATGCAGATTTCCGCACTGGACTACAACAGCTTCCTGGGCGTCATCGGTGTTGGCCGTATCGCTCGTGGTCGCGTCAAGCCGAACACTCCGGTGGTTGCCATCGACGTCAACGGCAAGAAGCGTAACGGCCGTATCCTGAAACTGATGGGTCACCACGGTCTGCACCGCATCGACGTTGAAGAGGCAGCTGCCGGCGACATCGTCTGCATCAGCGGCTTCGACCAGCTGTTCATCTCCGACACTCTGTGCGACCCACTGAACGTCGAAGCGATGAAGCCGCTGACCGTCGACGAACCTACCGTTTCGATGACCTTCCAGGTTAACGATTCGCCGTTCTGCGGTAAGGAAGGCAAGTTCGTCACCAGCCGTAACATCAAGGAACGTCTGGACAAGGAACTGCTGTACAACGTTGCCCTGCGCGTTGAAGAAGGCGACACCGCCGACAAGTTCAAGGTCTCCGGCCGTGGTGAGCTGCACCTCTCGGTACTGATCGAAACCATGCGTCGCGAAGGCTTCGAAATGGGTGTTGGTCGTCCTGAAGTGATCATCCGCATGGTTGACGGCGTCAAGCACGAACCGTACGAAAACGTGACCATCGACCTGCCTGAAGAAGCGCAGGGCGCGATCATGGAGCAAATGGGTAACCGTAAAGGCGACCTGACCAACATGGTTCCGGATGGCAAGGGCCGTGTGCGCCTCGAGTACAACATCCCGGCACGTGGCCTGATCGGTTTCCGTAACGAGTTCCTGACCCTGACTTCCGGCGCAGGCATCCTGACCAGCATCTTCGACCGTTACGACGTGATGAAGTCTGGCGACATGTCCGGCCGTCAGAACGGCGTTCTGGTTTCGGTTGCTACCGGCAAGGCGCTGACCTACTCCCTGGAAACACTGCAAGCCCGTGGCAAGCTGTTCCTGGGTCATGGCGAAGACGTGTACGAAGGTCAGATCGTCGGTATCAACAGCCGCGACAACGACCTGGGTGTAAACCCAACCAAAGGCAAGAAGCTCGACAACATGCGTGCTTCCGGTAAAGACGAAACCATCGCTCTGGTTCCGCCAATCCGTTTCACTCTGGAACAAGCGCTGGAATTCGTACAAGAAGACGAACTCTGCGAAGTGACTCCAAAGTCGATCCGCCTGCGTAAGAAAATCCTTGGCGAAAGCGAGCGTACTCGTGCTGCCAAGAAGTCGGGCAACTGATTAATCAGTTAGTCGGCTAGACACAAAAAAACCCGGTCGCGAGACCGGGTTTTTTTATGCCCGCTATTTGCCTCTGGTATCAGCCAGCCTTGAGGCAACCTACTTCGAACGGCCGCCCACTGGCGCCAGCAGCAACTCGATACGCTGCTTGCGAATCCCGTCGGCAGCCGCTTCGGCCAAGGCCGCGTCGGTGATGATGGTGTCGAACTGCTCGAGCCCGGCGACCTTGTACATGCCGAAGGTGCCGTATTTGGAGCTGGTGGCGATCAGCACGGTTTGCGAGGCGGATTGCATGGCGGCCTGCTTGACCTCGACCTTCAGCGCTGACGGTGTGGTGGTGCCGCGTTGCAGGTCCCACGAGCTGGTGGACATGAAGGCCACATCGGTCGCCAGCTGACGCAAGGTTGCCGCTGCCAGGCCGCCGACGCTGGAGCGGTTCGGATGATCGAGCAGCCCACCGGTGTGAATCACATCCACATGCGCAGCATCGGCCAGCGCGTTGACCACGCCGAAATCATTGGTGACCACGGTCATGCCCGACAGCGCGATGATGTGCGGGACGATTTCGAGTGTGCTGGTGCCTGCGTCCAGATAGATCGTCATGTCCGGGTGCAACAACCCCGCTGCGAGCCGCGCCATGCCCTGCTTGTGCGGCAACTCTACCACCGCCTTGGACTGGTGGCTGGGTTCGCTGTGGACCTGGCTGGCGATACGCACGCCTCCGGTGACCGAGTAGGCACGACCTTCCTGCTCCAGCAGGGCGATGTCGCGGCGGATGGTCATGTGCGAGCAATCGAACATCTCCATCAACTGATGCACGCTGAGCACCTGATGCTTGCGTAACTGACGCAGCATCAGCTCCCGGCGCTGATCAGGGATCATAGGTGTACCGCCGGAAATGGCGATCTCCTCTTCAGTGGACATTCGTACTCCTGTACATCAATGAGCCGCCTCAGGCAGCAGACGGTCCGCGCATCTTAGCCAATCGCTTCGGCAATGGAAGCGGTTGCAGGCTTTTTTGCGCGGTTCGGCTCATCTTTACCGCCGTCGCACGTCAACTCATCCAGTTGCCACCGTCGACGTTATAGGTCTGGGCGACCACGTACTCGCTGTCCGCTGAAGCCAGGAAAATGGCCATGCCGGTCAAATCGTCCGCCGTGCCCATGCGCCCGAAAGGCACTTGTTCGCCCACCAGCTTTTTCTTCTCGCCCAGCGGCCGGTTTTCGTGGCGGGCGAACAACGCATCGACGCCGTCCCAGTGTTCGCCATCGACCACACCCGGCGCGATGGCGTTGACATTGATGCCGTGCCTGATGAGGTCCAGCCCGGCCGATTGGGTCAGGCTGATCACCGCAGCCTTGGTCGCGCAATACACCGCCACCAGCGCCTCGCCCCGGCGCCCGGCCTGGCTGGCCATGTTGATGATCTTGCCGCCGTGTCCCTGGTCGATCATTTGCCTGGCTGCTGCCTGCAAGGTGAACAGCGTGCCGCCGACATTGATCGAAAACAGCCGCTCGTAGCTGTCGCGGGTGATGTCGACGATCGGCGCCAGGTCGAACAGCGCGGCGTTGTTGATCAGGATATCCAGCTTGCCGACCTGGGCGACTACTGCGGCGATGGCCTGGTTGATGGACGACTGATCCGTGACGTCCATCCGCACCGCATACGCGTTGGGTCCCAGTTCGGTCGCTGTGGCCTGTGCGCGTTGCAGGTCGATATCGGCAATCGCCACACGAGCGCCTTCGTGAATGTACGCCTGCGCAAACGCCCGGCCGATGCCTCGCGCCGATCCGGTGATCAGCGCGCTTTTACCTTCAAGTCGTTTCATGGGTTCATCGTCCGTTCAATACAGTTGAGGGCTGGCGCTCTACTTCGGGTAGCCGGCACGTTTCATCTCGCGCTCGGTCACCGCCTGCGCGGCTGTGAGCGCCTGTTCAGTGGTGGTTTGCCCGGTCACCGCAGCAGAGAACAGCTTGCCGACCGAGGTGCCGATGGCCTGAAACTCGGGAATGGTCACGTACTGGATACCAACGTAGGGCACGGGTTTGGCCGACGGGTGCGCGGGGTCGGCGTGTTGCATCATCTGCAACGTTACTTTGGCGAACGGCGCAGCTTTCAGGTAAGCCTCGCTGTAGGTGGAGGTGCGGGTGCCAGGCGGTACGTTGCTGATGCCGTCTGTCTCGGCGACCAGTTGGATATACGCCTTGGACGTCGCCCAGGCAATGAACGCCTTGGCCGCATCCTTGTGCTTCGAGGTGGTCGGTATCGCCAGCGACCAGGCGTAGAGCCATGACGAGCCCTTGTCAGTCACTTCAACCGGCGCAGGTGCAAAGCCGACGCTGTCGACGACCTTGCTCTGCGCCTTGTCGGTGGTGAACGAGCCGGCCACGCTGGCATCCACCCACAATGCGCATTTGCCGCTGTTGAACAGCGCGAGGGTTTCGTTGAAACCGTTGCTCGATACGCCCGGCGGGCCATAGTTTTTCAGGGTGTTGACGTAGAAGTTCGCAGCCTTGCTCCATTCCGGGCTGGTCAATTGCGGTTTCCATTGCTCATCGAACCAGCGCGCGCCGAATGCGTTGGCCATGGTGCTGAGCAGGGCGATGTTCTCGCCCCAACCGGCCTTGCCGCGCAGGCACATGCCGTAAACGCCCTTGTCGGGCTGATGCAGCTTCGCGGCGAATTCGCCCAGCTGCGTCCAGGTCGGGTGTTCGGGCATGCTCAAGCCTGCTTGCTTGAACAAGTCGGTGCGGTAATAAGTGATGGTGCTTTCGCCGTAAAAGGGCAGGGCATAGAGCGTGTCCTTGACTGACAAGCCTTGGCGCACCGAGGGAAAGATGTCCTCCAGATCGTAGTCAGGCGCAAGGCCGGTGATTGGCTCCAGCCACTGTTTGGCGCCCCATAGCGGGGTCTCGTAGGTGCCGATGGTCAACACGTCGAACTGGCCACCCTGCGTGGCGATATCGGTGGTCAGGCGCTGACGCAGGACGTTTTCTTCGAGCACTACCCAGTTGAGTTTGATGTCGGGATGCTGCTGCTCAAAGGTTTTCGACAGGCGCTGCATGCGGATCATGTCGCCGTTGTTCACCGTGGCGATGGTCACGATTTCGGCGGCCTGGACAGTCAGGTTGAAAAGGGCGGCGGACACGCCTGCGGACAGGAAAAGCTTTTTCCGAATGTTCATCGTAGTGCTCTCCACCCCGCGCCTTGTCTGGCGGGAGTCATTGTTTTTGTTGTTGGCCACGGTTGAGTCACCCTGGTGGACGGCTCGATTACAGCAGCCCTCAGGAGGCTGAACAAACGCAGCGCGGATCATCGACTGATACTTTTTTAACCGAGCATGCTCCGGCTGTCCGAAAGCAAAAAAGTATCAGTGCCGGTTTGATCGCGAGCTAGCCTTGGCCAGGCGCGAGGGCGTATGTTCAAGCGTCCACAGCGCATTCATAACGATAAAAAGGGGCATCCCGTGCCTGACAGCCGAGCCGCCTTGCTCGAGCAGCGCCCTGCCGAGCTTGAGGTTATTCTCCCGCAGCCCGACCACTGCTTTCGCTGGTACGAGCACGACTATCCCTACGCACTGGCGCGCTGGAACCATCATCCGGAATTCGAAATTCATCTGATCCGCCAGGGCAGCGGCAAGCTGGTGGCCGGGGATTACATCGGTGAGTTCACGGCGGGGCATGTGGCCCTGATCGGTCCGGATCTGCCGCATGACTGGATCGGCGATCTGGCCCCCGGTGAGCATTTGCCCGGGCGGGACGTGGTGCTGCAGTTCGACGGTGCAGCGTTGCTCGCCTTGCGCGGCACGCTGCCGGAAATGGGTGACTTGCAGCGGCTGTTCGAGCAGGCGCGACGCGGCCTGGAGTTCACCGGTGCGACAGCGGTGCAGGCTGCACGCTTGCTTGAAGAGATTGGCCCGGCTCAGGGGCTGGAGCGGCTGATTCTGTTCCTGCAACTGGTCAACACGCTGATGAAAGCGCCTGCGCATGAGGTTCGCCTGCTGGCCAGCACCTGGTATGCACCGACCCTGGATGCGCGCAGCTCCGAACGGATCAACAAGGCGTTCGACTATCTGCTGACCGAATTGACCAGCGATATTCGCCTGTCCGTTATCGCGCAGCGACTGGACATGAGCGATCCGGGGTTTTCACGCTTCTTCAAGCGCACCACGGGCCATTGTTTTATCGATCTGATGCGCAAACTGCGGGTCCAGCGGGCTTGCCGGCTGCTGCTGCACAGCGAGATGTCGGTGTCGGACATCTGCTTTGAAGTCGGCTATGCCAACCTGTCCAACTTCAACCGGCACTTCCGCGTGGAGATGCAGCAGACGCCCAGTGAATACCGGCGCGCCGCCGCATCGGTCTGATCAATGCTCTGCCGGCTCTTTCGCCTGCGGGGCGCGGGTAACGGCATTCACCAGCTTGCCGATGGTCAGGCCCTGCAGAAGGATCGACAGCAACACCACGATGTAGGTGATGCTCAGCAGCAGATCGCGTTCCGGCCCGGTCGGCAGGGCCAGCGCCAAGGCAACCGAGACACCGCCGCGCAAACCACCCCAGGTGAGGATGCGGATCGTGCCGTGCGGCACCTTGCGCCAGCGACGCAGGAGCAGGATGGCAGGGGCGACGGTGACGAAGCGCGACAGCAGAATCGCCACCGCCAGCAGGCTGGCCGCAATCAGGTGCTGCCACGAGAACGGCAACAGCAACAGCTCCATGCCGATCAGCGCGAACAGCAGCGCGTTGAGCATGTCATCCAGCAATTCCCAGAAACCGTCCATGTAACGACGGGTCATGTCGTTCATCGCCAGATTACGTCCCAGGTTGCCAATGATCAGCCCGGCCACGACCATCGCGATAGGGCCGGACACATGCAGTTCAGACGCCATCGCCGAGCCGCCGATCACCAGCGCCAGCGTGAGCATGACCTCGATCTGATACTGCTCGATGCTCTTGATCATCAGGTACACGGCGTAACCGATCAGGCCGCCGAACAGCACACCGCCCACCGCTTCGTGGACGAACAGCAGAGCGGTTTCGCCTACTGTCGGCGTTTCACCCAGCTGCGCGATGCCCAGCAGCACGGTGAACACCACCACCGCGGTGCCGTCGTTGAACAGGCTTTCGCCGACGATCGTGGTCTTCAGCGGTTTCGAGGCGTTGGCCGTACGCAACACACCGAGCACCGCAATCGGGTCAGTGGGCGAGATCAGCGCACCAAACAGCAGGCAGTACAACGGGCTGACGTGCCAGCCGAACAGGGCAAAGATCCAGTAGGCCAGTGCGCCGATCACGGTGGTTGCAATCAGCACCCCGAAAGTCGCCAACAGGCCGATGGGCCAGCGGTAGCTCCTCAAATCGCCAAGGTTGACGTGCAGCGCCCCGGCGAACAGCAGAAAGGACAGCATCCAGTTCATCAGCAGGTCGCCGAAGTCGATCTGGCCGATCAATTGTTGAACGCGATCTTCCAGGCCGGGATAGCCCAGAAAGCTCAGACCCTGCAGCAGCAAAGAGAACATCAGCGCGGTGACCATCACGCCAATGGTGGGCGGCAGACCGATAAAACGGTAGTTCACGTAGGTCAGCAGCGCAGTGAGGCAGATAAAACCAGCAGCGAGTTCAAGCATCGGTCATTCCAGAATCCGTAAGTGCAGTGTCTCGATCACCGTAACCGAGCCTGTGTTTGATGGAACGGATCTACGTCCAGACACATCTCGACACGCCACAGTGGGGTTTGCGTTGACCACGCAAAGACGGTGATGTTGCAAAAAATGCCGGAATCACCAAACGAAGCTGGATTTGAGATGGGGGAGGGAGGGCATTGCAGACGCAAAAAAGTCAGCCCGAATGACGATCCGGGCTGACGGGGGATGTAACGCTGAGTGGCCTTCCTGGCAGGGTTAGAATCATTGGCTGTTTCTGCATCCGCTGAGGACCTGGTACTGAACCGTATTCAGCTTGCCTTTGGAGTCTTCGTACGTCATCAGCTTTGGCATCACGCTACAGGTTTGCAGATCCGGGGATTTGCGGACCAGCTTGGCAATGTCCAGCTTCATGCCGTAGGTGTACTCCTTGATCTCCGGCATCGGCTTGTTATGGAGGGCGGCATACTTCTGCACGCTGGCCTGGTGTTCCTTGATCACCGTAGTGGCCTTGACCTCGTCAGAGGTATAGGCGAAAGCACTGACTGGCGAAAGGATAACCAGAGCAAGTAACAACGATTTGGCTGTGCGCATTTTCTTTTGTCTCCGTTTGAATGTGGCTTAACCCTAACCAGTGCGCACTAACCGGAAGGTTGCTGAAACATTACAAATCGGTCATCTCGAAGATGTCAGCTTCCTAACAGTATTGTCATTGTTCGCTCACCTTCCTGTTAGCTCCCCCTCCGTAAGCTTGTTTCATCCCTGACGAGCGCCGAGCGCTGCGCAGGTCCGACATTCAACCGAGAAAGGTAATGATGATGAAACTGGTCAAATCGATGGTCTTCGCCTTAGCTGCCTTGTCCGCCACTGCAGCCTTTGCCGATGACGGTAACGAGTACGCAAGCCCCGCTGCCGACAAGATGCGCCTGGCGCAAGAGATGCGTTTCAAGGAACAGAACAGCAGCAAAGCCGAGCGGTACGTCAATGCCGACGAGAAAGCCGAGGCTGAACGGTCGACCAAGTCCGAAGGCTGATGCCTTTGCTACCCGACCCGCTGCACCCCCATTCGCCCTTTGTAGCAGCTCCCTGCTCCTTTGGTCGGGGCGAATCTTTAAGCGTCCTTCGGGGCGCTTTTTTTATTCCCGTATCCACACAAATCGTTATCACGCCCGTGCTCTAGCGCTCAGCGTTATACATAAGTCCCGTGGGAGCGAGCTTGCTCGCGAAGAGGCCGGTACAGCCGCGAGAAGCAGGGCGCTTGAACCAGGGAATGCAGTTTTGGACGCTCTGCGCCCTATCTTGAATGTTGGCTTGTGTTGGTCAAAGCGTGAGTCATTTTTATTGAATAGACACACGCTGCAGCGCACTTCCTTTCATATTTGTAATCCCGCCGTCACCTCGACGTTATCTTCGCCACTTCAAGATGGTGCCCCGCTGGCAGCTCTCGTACTTATAAAAAGAGCCAGGTCGACACGTTTAAAACAATCTGCCGATCCATCGGAGCATATATGACCCAACTCAGAACATTGTCCCTTGCCCTGTGCTCGACACTGGCAGGTGTAACGCCGATTACAGCACTCGCCGAAGAACAGAAAGAAGGCTTCATCGAAGGCAGCACGCTGACGGTGCTCAATCGTAACTTCTACATGAACCGCGACCATCGCAATGGCGAGTCCAGCCCGACCGGCAATGGCTATTCCGAAGCATGGGCGCAGGGCATCATCGGGCGATTCCAGTCAGGTTTCACTCAAGGCACATTCGGCGTCGGCGTCGATGCATTTGCCATGATCGGCATCAAGCTCGACACGGGGGATGGCAGAAACGGTGGGCGCAGCGCTTTTGATGTACTGCCGGTCGATGAGCAAGGCAACGCCCGGGACGAGTACACCAAAGTCGGCGGCTCGCTGAAGGCCAGGGCTTTCGACACCGTCGTGAACGTCGGCGATGTGTTCCCGTCGACGCCGGTGGTTGCCTTCGGCGACTCCCGCCTGCTGCCGGAGAGCTTCCGCGGCGTTACCGCCGTCAACAACAGCATCAGCGGCCTGACCCTGCAAGGCGGTCGCCTGCACTCCATGAGCCAGCCCGTCTCCAGCAACCTGCGCGACGGTTTCGCCACCTTCTACGGCGGCGCGGTCGACGCACCATGGGTCGCCTACTTCGGCGGCGACTACCAGGCCACCGACGCGCTGAGCCTTGGCCTGTACACCAGCCGACTCAAAGATGTCTGGGATCAGAAATACGCCTCGGCGTCTTATGTGCTGCCACTTTCCGATGACCTCGCACTGACCGGTAGCCTGAACTATTACAACGCCACCGACGAAGGCAAAAAGCTGCTCGGCGAATTCGACAACGACATCTGGAGCGCAAAACTCGCCCTGCAATACGGCGCACACACCCTGTCGCTTTCGCACCAGCGCAACGAAGGTGATGATGATTTCGACTACCTCAGGCAGTCCGACTCCATCTACCTGGCCAACTCCATCCAGTACAGCGACTTCAACTCACCCAAGGAGCGCTCGTGGATGGTCACCTACAACCTCGACATGTCCACCTTCGGCGTCCCCGGCCTGTCGTTCATGACCCGCTACGGCAAAGGCACCGACGCCGACTACTCCAACGCCAACAGCACCTACATGCGCCGCGACGCACAAGGCAACCCGCTGACCGATCAAAAACGCTGGGAGCGCGATATCGAAGCGAAATACATTGTGCAGACCGGATCGCTCAAAGACCTGTCGCTGCGCGTACGCCAGGCAACGACCCGGGCCACGGCGTTCGAATCGGATCTGGATGAGGTGAGGGTGATTGTGGAGTATCCGTTGAGTGTGCTTTGAGGGGGATGATTGAGTGAGGCGTCCTTTGGGGCGCTTCACAATTAGAAGGGCAGGCGAGGGGACGACCGATGGCAAGGGCATTCGCTCTGCTTTAGACCGGACTCCTTTAAGCAATAGCTCTGATTCACCCTAGTCGTCTGGAGATAGCTCCAATGCCAGTTATCTCCTGGCTTAGGCTAGCCTGTACGCGTGCCTAGAGCCAGGCCGACTAGACAATCCTTGTCGAAATACTACGCCTTAAACCTCAGGCTCTGCTCGACCTCGTTCACCTGTACCTTTCCTTACCTGCCTCAGGCAGTACCGCATTGATAAGTTGGTGGTCAGCATTTCTCTTGTAGGTGATTACAGATAATAGCGTTATTCAAGCTGGAAAAATTAAATGTGATAGTTGATATATTTTTGTAGTTGTTTTTGAGCAAAGTCCATTTGCTCAACTAGAGGGTTTTCATAATCGCTGTAGATTTCTAGGTATTCTCTTGGTGAGCTTTTAATTAGGTTTTCTGTTAAGCAATCTTTTAATAGATCTCTTAGAGTGTTCTCATAGCTTCTTATTATTGCGTGCAGATAAGATTCTCCGCGCATCAGTTCGACATTTCTCAAGTCGACCAATATGCTTTTTATTAATAGCTCTAGCTCGTTCTTGCTCATTTCTTCCCTCCTAGGGAGTTCTAATTGTTTTAATACCCACGATCCAAGATTCTGGCCAGTTTTGTGGCATCAGAATTTGATCAGCCCCACCTTTAAATATCGTACCTGACTTAGTTACTTGCGGCGCTACTGAGCCGATATTTAAAATTGTGCCTTTAGGTATCAGTATTTTTGCCTCGAACTGTCGCGTATTTTTCCATTCTGGTAATAACGCAGCGTCCAGCTTTGCCTGTATTCGGCTTGATGCCGGAGATGTGGAAACAAAGCCTCCGCTTGCTTTTGCATTTCCACCAAATACACGGTACACATAGATATCTTGTGTGGTGACTACAGTCTTATATTTACCATTTGTAAACGATTCTGCAACCCAGCTAGGCAAATTTGCCTTTTCGACTGAAGAGTATTTTCCTTTGAGACTTTCACAGCTCAAACCAAAGGGATCGACCCAGCTGGTAGAGCTTGGGGCATAGCTATAAAGATTCAGACCCCCACTCAACCCAATCGGATCCTGCGTAATAAACCGTCCAATCTCCGGATCGTAATACCGAAACGTGTTGTAGTGAAGCCCCGTCTCGACATCGAAATACTGCCCCTGAAACCTGAGGTTCTGCTCGACCTCGTTCACCACCAGCTTCTCAATCGCCCCCCACGGCCGATACTTGGCCTGCCAGACGATCTGCCCTTCGGCGTCGGTCATCTCCAGTGGCGTACCAATCTGGTCGGTGTGGAAGTAGTAGACCTTGTTCTCTACCTCGCCCTCTTTCTCATCAACACGGGCCAAAGGCGCATAGCTGCCGGGTTCGTACAGATACAAGCTGCTCTGCCCCGGGCTTTCTTCACGCAGCAAGCGAAGGCCTTGCCAGAGAAATAGTCGATGGTCGGTCTTACCCTTGATCTCCCACTGTTTGGCAACACGCCTGCCCAGGCTGTCGTATTGATAGCTGCTGGTGCTTTCCACCTGACTGTTGGCCATGGTCTCGGTTTTGACCAGGCGGTTTTCGCAGTCGTAGGTGAAGGTCTGCCAGCGGACGATGCCGACGATTTTCTCAACCAGGTTGCCCCACGCGTCGTACTTGTATTCGTGGTTGCTCCATTGCTTGAGGCGGTTGTCTTTGACGCGGTCGAAGCGGCTGGTGTTGAAGTTCAGGCGGTTGCCAGCGGCGTCGTAGCGGAACTCTTCACCGTCGAAACGTTTTTCGGGGTTGTGTTCGAGCAGGCGGCCGTTGGCTTCGTATTCGTAGGTGACTTCGCCACGCAGTTTGTCGAGGGTGCGGCTCAGTTCGCCGGCCGGGTCGTATTCGTAGCGGCGATGGAGCGGGTTGTAGGCGTGCTCGACGTAGCGCTCTGGCTTTATGAGCGGGTTCTGAATCTGCGACAGTTTTTCAGCGGGCAGGGTGGTTGCATACCGCCAGGTCTTGCGTCTCATGATCGCTGATCAACTGGCTATCGAGGTTCAGTTGGTGCAAGTGACCGCTGCCGTAGTAAAAATCATCCGGATGATTGATGCTAAGCAATTGCCGCCGGTTTTGCATTCCAGCGTGGTGATGTGTAGTTTGTTTTTAAAGAACTGACTTTTAGTATTAGGGATCAATATTTAAACTTTCAATATCAACAATCAGCATAGGCTCAATTGATGTTGCCTCGTTGGAAGTTGCTACAGTTTAGCATGCAGTTGAGGTGGCGCATTTTTACATGCTAATAAGTGACGGCCATTTTTATTGCCTTACCATTAACTATAACTTTTCCCCAGTCACCTGATAGGGTGTAGCCGTCGTCGCTGCTCGAAAAACTGTCTATATTCCCATAATCAGTTTCACCAGAAGAATCTGAGAACGCTATGAACCTTCTGTCGATCCATTCAAAAGAGTCTACATTTAGAAAGCATAGCGAAATCTTTCGGTAGCAATACTGCTCGCTAGTTACAGGCTTTTCATACATCGGGTGACTTTCTAAAACAACGGCTTCCAATTTGAAGGTCAATGATCGAATACCTTCTTCAATTGCTAAGACGTAGCTATCCTCGAAGTAAAAATTCGAAAGCTCCGGAATTTCGTGGTAATTCATACAGTTCCTTATATATCAAAGTCAATCGGGGTGTGATTATTTGGGCTTTTTCTAGTTACAGGATTGCCAAAAGCATCTGTTCTTTGGCCCGTTGCGTTTTTAAATTCAACATGCGGATCGGCACTTCCTGGAGCTCGTGAGCTACCTTGTTTTATTGTTACACGAGGAATACCATTTTCATCAATATATTTGAGAGGTCCTCCGTCGGTTTTAGAAGGTTTCCAACCCTGAGCTTCTGCATACTTTTTTAGTTCACTTGCTTTAGGCATTCGCCCTGCATCAAAAATCTCATCAATTCCCTTTGCACCACTTGCAGAGCTTTTGCATAAACCGAACGGATCAACCCACCCATAAGGATTAGGCGCATATTGATAGAGATTATCCCCACCCGACAACCCAATCGGATCCTGCGTAATAAACCGTCCAATCTCCGGATCGTAATACCGAAACGTGTTGTAGTGAAGCCCTGTCTCCACATCGAAATACTGCCCCTGAAACCTGAGGTTCTGCTCGACCTCGTTCACCACCAGCTTCTCAACCGCCCCCCACGGCCGATACTTGGCCTGCCAGACGATCTGCCCTTCGGCGTCGGTCATCTCCAGCGGCGTACCGATCTGGTCGGTGTGGAAGTAATAAATCCTGTTCTCCACCTCACCTTCGCGCTGATCAACACGGGCCAAAGGCGCATAACTGCCGGGCTCGTACAGATACAAGCTGCTCTGTCCCGGGCTTTCTTCACGCAGCAATCGAAGGCCTTGCCAGAGAAATAGTCGATGGTCGGCCTTGCCCTTAATGTCGGACTGTTTGCCAACGCGCCTGCCCAGGCTGTCGTACTGATAGCTGCTGGTGCTTTCCACCTGACTGTTGGCCATGGTCTCGGTTTTGACCAGGCGGTTTTCGCAGTCGTAGGTGAAGGTCTGCCAACGCACGATGCCGACGATTTTCTCGACCAGGTTGCCCCACGCGTCGTATTTGTATTCGTGGTTGCTCCACTTTTTGAGGCGGTTGTCTTTGACGCGGTCGAAGCGGCTGGTGTTGAAGTTGAGGCGGTTGCCGGCAGCGTCGTAGCGAAACTCTTCGCCGTCGAAGCGTTTTTCGGGGTTGTGTTCAAGCAGGCGGCCGTTGGCTTCGTACTCGTACGTGACTTCGCCACGTAATTTGTCGAGGGTGCGGCTCAGTTCGCCGGCCGGGTCGTATTCGTAGCGGCGATGGAGCGGGTTGTAGGCGTGCTCGACCTAGCGCTCTGGCTTTATGAGCGGGTTCTGGATC
Source organism: Pseudomonas sp. B20 (assembly GCF_020515755.1). NCBI lineage: Bacteria > Pseudomonadati > Pseudomonadota > Gammaproteobacteria > Pseudomonadales > Pseudomonadaceae > Pseudomonas > Pseudomonas sp. B20. The sequence continues at coordinate 30,794 of NZ_JAHPJG010000024.1, read as the reverse complement.
TGTGACAGTTTTTCAGCGGGCAGGGTGGTTGCGTACTGCCAGGTCTTGCGCCCCAGAGCGTCATAGCCGAAGCAACTGGTGAGCTTGCCTTGGGTGCGATAGATCTCGCGGTGCAGGTCGTCGCGCTCCATGTCGCTGATCAACTGGCCATCGAGGTTCAGTTGATGCAGGTGACCGCTGCCGTAATACAAATGGTTCAGGTGCTGGCCGGTGGGAAGGGTCAGCGTGGTCAGGTTGCTGAGTGGATCGTAGTCGTAGGTCAGCGCGCCCTGAGGCGACGATTCCTGCGTCAGGCGGCCCAGAATGTCGTAGGCAAATTCCAGTTTTTCAGCCGTGACACCGAGTTTTCTGCCGCCGTCGGTTGGCGTGCGCTGGATGGACAGCAGGCGGTCGCCGTCGTCGTACTTTTGGAATAGCAGTTCAATTAGAAAACAATTGAGTCCAAAATAAACTGTAGTTTCACAGGGTCCGCAGCATTCCCAAAATAATATTCGTTCCCTCCATCACCGAGCAGTTCAGGGGGTGTCGACTTCCAATACAGCACGTAATATTTTTCGTCCAACAAATCCTCTAATGCGCCTGCATCATCATATGTTGAGATTCTAATGTAAGGCCCATATTCCGAATGAATAGACACTAACACTCTCTCTCCGACTTTTGAATCAATCATAGCCTACCTACCACTTAATGCTGTTAAACCAGTCCAGCTCCTGCTGATTAGGAGCTCGTTTGATGCCTTTAGTATCTAGAGCGTCTTCATATCTAATTGGGCGTGTTGCTCCAGGTACATAAGGGTTGGCTTCCGTTTCTTTAACTCGGGTACTAGTCATATCGAATTCCGTGCCATCTTTATAGGTTATTTTTACTCCCGGCTCACCAGCCTTACCACCCAGTCGAGTGGTGTTCTTTGTGGTTCTGGTAGTAATCGTTCCAATTTCTTTTGCACCACCCGAAGAGCTTTTGCATAGACCTAACGGATCAACCCACCCATAAGGATTAGGCGCATATTGATACAGATTATCCCCACCACTCAACCCAATCGGATCCTGCGTGATAAACCGTCCAATCTCCGGATCGTAATACCGAAACGTGTTGTAGTGACGCCCCGTCTCGACATCGAAATACTGACCCTGAAACCTCAGGTTCTGTTCGACCTCGTTCACCACCAGCTTCTCAATCGCACCCCACGGCCGATATTTGGCCTGCCAGACGATCTGCCCTTTGGCGTCGGTCATCTCCAGCGGCGTACCGATCTGGTCGGTGTGGAAGTAGTAGACCTTGTTCTCTGCCTCGCCCTCTTTCTCATCAACACGTGCGAGCGGCGCATAGCTGCCGGGTTCGTAGAGGTACAGGCTGCTCTGCTCAGGACTTTCTTCACGCAACATCCGCAATCCCTGCCAGAGAAAGCGTTTCTGGCCGGTCTGCCCCTTGATCTCCCACTGTTTGGCAACGCGTCTCCCCAGGCTGTCGTACTGGTAGCTGCTGGTGCTTTCCACCTGACTGTTGACCATGGTCTCGGTTTTGACCAGGCGGTTTTCGCTGTCGTAGGTGAAGGTTTGCCAACGCACGATGCCGACGATTTTCTCGACCAGGTTGCCCCACGCGTCGTATTTGTATTCGTGGTTGCTCCATTTTTTGAGGCGGTTGTCTTTGACGCGGTCGAAGCGGCTGGTGTTGAAGTTGAGGCGGTTGCCGGCAGCGTCGTAGCGGAACTCTTCGCCGTCGAAGCGTTTTTCGGGGTTGTGTTCAAGCAGGCGGCCGTTGGCTTCGTATTCGTAGGTGACTTCGCCACGCAGTTTGTCGAGGGTGCGGCTCAGCTCGCCGGCCGGGTCGTATTCGTAGCGGCGGTGGAGCGGGTTGTAGGCGTGCTCGACGTAGCGTTCTGGCTTTATGAGCGGGTTCTGTATCTGTGACAGTTTTTCAGCGGGCAGGGTGGTTGCGTACTGCCAGGTCTTGCGCCCCAGAGCGTCATAGCCGAAGCAACTGGTGAGTTTGCCCTGCGTGCGATAGATCTCGCGGTGCAGGTCGTCGCGCTCCATGTCGCTGATCAACTGGCCATCGAGGTTCAACTGGTGCAGGTGACCGCTGCCGTAATACAAATGGTTGAGGTGCTGACCGGTGGGAAGGGTCAGCGTGGTCAGGTTGCTGAGTGGATCGTAGTCGTAGGTCAGGGCGCCCTGGGGCGAAGTCTCCTGCGTCAGGCGGCCCAGAATGTCGTAGGCGAATTCCAGTTTTTCAGCCGTGACACCGAGTTTTCTGCCGCCGTCAGTGGGTGTGCGCTGAATGGACAGCAGGCGGTCGCTGTCGTCGTAGGTGAAATCCTGACGGGCGTCGTCGTTGAGTCTGGCCAGCAAGCGGCCAATCGGGTCGCGCTCGAAATGCGTGCTGCGTTGTGGTCGCTCACCTTTCTCGCTGTAGCCGATTTCCTCGACCTGAGTCAGATGTCCGCCGAGGTTGTAGCTGAAACGGCGGGTCAGTTGGTCGATGCGCTTTTCTTCGATCAACCGGTCGGAGTCGTCGTAGGCGAACGTGTAGGTGGCGTCGTTTTCATTAGTCAGCGCGGCAAGGCGCAGGGCTTTGTCGTACTGATAGCCCACGATAAAACCCTTGGGGTCCTGACGCCTGATCGGCAGGCCACGGGCGTTGCGCGCCAGGTGCGTGGTCTGGTCCTTGCCGTTGGTGTGCGTCAGAACCTGGCCGTGGGCGTTGTAGGTGAAGCTCTCGCGGGTGCCGTCCGGATGGTTGATGCTCAGCAGTTCGCCGCCGGGTTTGCGTTCCAGTGTGGTGGTGTTGTTCAGGGCGTCAGTGACGGCGACCAGTTGATCGCGTTCGTCGTAACGGTACCAGGTGCTCTTGCCCGAGCAGTCCTGGAAGCGCTCGACCTGCGCCAGGTTGTTCCACCACAGGTATTTGGATTTGTAGGTCGCATTGATGATGGTGTGCGGCAGGCCATCTTCGCTGTTGAGGTATTCGGTCTTGTGCCCAGTGGGTTGCTGTGACGGGTCATCACACCGTCGGTTTAGGTGGGGGCGGGGGATGGAATCGCCATTATGTTTGTGCAACAAGAAGGAGGCTCAATCAATGTTGGCGGCCTCTCTTCTAGATTAGTTTTTAAAGAGCTCCGAGCAGAATCTGAGCAAACCCTCACTCCAAAAAAATCGACTAATAAGTTTAAGAGTTTTCTCTAGTTTTTGAACTGGAAATAGCGCAAAAAATCTTGCAGGTTAAAATTAAAAAGCTATTCGTAAAGCCCCGCATGTTGTGCTTTTTTAATGAAAATGTTCGGCTGACGCATTTCGGCACGCATGGAATCATTGACATGTGACGGATCGGCTCATGAGAGGCAGGCGTCTAAAAGTTTAAGGTCAAAAATCTTGTTTTTGATGATGTGCTTATTAGATTTTATTTTTTCAAGCATGTCGTTTTTTACAATCAACGGATTGCAGCTTACGGCACAATTAATAAATGCGGCAGGGTATGAGTAGTCTCTTGGCGAGTAGGTGACGTCATCAATAGTTCGTTCGCTAGGCAGTATGCAACCGACGACCAAAGGGATATAATACTCTTCAAATGCACGCCGAATATGCTTGCAAACTTCACTTGCATGATCAGGGCTAGGCACCACTATAGTGCCGTAAATGCTGGGGCTGAACTTCTTGTCTTGTCGGCCGTCAGTTATAAATGAAAAGCATGAATTGCTGCCTAGATTGCTTTTATAAGGCATGTCCATTTTAGACATACAATTAAAAATTGGCCCGCCAAAAACCCGTCCACTTAGCATGAATTCGTGCGATTTAACCAGATGTTGGAAGTTGAGCGTGGAGACTATTTCTTTATCTATACGAAACCTTAAGCATCTTTTGACGGCCGTGACGGCAAGCTCCTCGCATTTTATAGTTTTAAGCTCTTTTTGTAATTCGCTCTCAAAATAGATAAGGTCTTCTTTTTTCATAAAACACCGATATTTTAGTATGTGGAAAGTTGCATCGTGTATAGTTCCTTTCCCTCCCAGTATTTGTCCCGGTTCACCTTTGGTATCAACCCGAAAGGTACCTGTAGTTCCTTTGAACGGCGTAATAGTTCCTCCGCCTAGATGCTGTGTTTTGATACACGCCAGTAGCTTTTTGGTTTTTTTTCAGGCCGCCCGAGCGGTGTTTGACCTCAAAAACGTGGTAATTACCATTTACGTCCTGAGCAGGCCTCGCTCGATCAAAGCCTTCTTGAACGCCGCAGAGGCTTCCTCAATGGCTTCAGCAGTCATCGGACCGCCGCCGAATTGATCAAGCAGCTCCGTTAGGATTTTCGGTAGATCGCGTAACGCAGGTTTCTTTTTGGTTGGCATACATGTACCTCTTACTCATGTTATGCCCGAACACAAAATTTCTGACACCCTCGGCCTCGAGCTTTAGTGTCAGATAAGTTGAAAGTTCTAAAAATTACCAGGCTTCATGAGTCTCGGCTCTATAATTATTTTCAATACGCTCAACAAGCAATGGTGCACTAATAATGCCTCTTGTAGAATATTTCAGTTCCTCTGAGCTAATCTCTCTTGCCAATCGAACTGCTTCGCCTCCATTCCACAGCCAAATAGAGCCTCCTTCTCCGCCGTTCCTGGAGCGAAATGTAGGAAATTCTTGTAAGTTTTCAGAGATCGGGAGATTTCCTACTACAGATAGTAGGCCTTGGTTTACCGCACTTTGAACAACAAAAAATGCAGAAAACTGTGGCTCTTTCTCAAGCATCTTCGAGAAATCTTTTGGCTGTTCCTTGTGAAATCCAGGGAAAACGCGAATTAAAAACCCGAACTCCGGATGTTTGTGAGTAACCTGCGCATATGCGACACCTTGCGATGTTAATACTTGCAAAATGTCGCCCAGCTTTACTTTCTTAGCCATTTAAAATCCTTCATATCCAGCTTTCTTCAATAGATCGGCGCCGCGTATCAAACCCTTTTCATACTTGGTCGGGTTTTTGATAGACGATATAGAGTTTATTTTATTGATTAATGTTCCTCCATCTTTGCCAAGTCCATGAAAATTAATCAGAGTTTGTTCAACTGCTCGAGCATCAGCACGTGAAAGGTTCTGCAACCCCTCTATCCTATCAATTGTAATACCTTTTTCTCTCAGATGAGCTCGACCACGGTTAACAATGTTATCGGTTATTCCAACGTAGCGAGTCACACCGTTAACGGTACAGTTATAAACACAGGTCTTTCCTCCTATAGAGGCAACATCACCTGCGCTGCTAGCACCACCCGAAGAGCTCTTACACAGACCCCAAGGATCAACCCACCCATTAGGATTCGGCGCATATTGATACAGGTTATCCCCACCACTCAACCCAATCGGATCCTGCGTGATAAACCGTCCAATCCCCGGATCGTAATACCGAAACGTGTTGTAGTGAAGCCCCGTCTCGACATCGAAATACTGACCCTGAAACCTCAGGTTCTGCTCGACCTCGTTCACCACCAGCTTCTCAATCGCCCCCCACGGCCGATATTTGGCTTGCCAGACGATCTGCCCCTCGGCGTCGGTCATCTCCAGCGGCGTACCGATCTGGTCGGTGTGGAAGTAGTAGACCTTGTTCTCTGCCTCGCCCTCGTTCTCATCAACACGGGCCAGCGGCGCATAACTGCCGGGCTCGTACAGATACAAGCTGCTTTGTTCCGGGCTTTCTTCACGCAGCAAGCGAAGGCCTTGCCAGAGAAATAGTCGATGGCCGGTCCGCCCCTTGATCTCCCACTGTTTGCCAACACGCCTACCCAGGCTGTCGTACTGGTAGCTGCTGGTGCTTTCCACCTGACTGTTGGCCATGGTCTCGGTTTTGACCAGGCGGTTTTCGCTGTCGTAGGTGAAGGTCTGCCAGCGGACGATGCCGACGATTTTCTCGACCAGGTTGCCCCACGCGTCGTACTTGTATTCGTGGTTGCTCCACTTTTTGAGACGGTTGTCTTTGACGCGGTCGAAGCGGCCTGTGTTGAAGTTCAGGCGGTTGCCGGCAGCGTCGTAGCGGAACTCTTCGCCGTCGAAGCGTTTTTCGGGGTTGTGTTCGAGCAGGCGGCCGTTGGCTTCGTATTCGTAGGTGACTTCGCCACGCAGTTTGTCGAGGGTGCGGCTCAGTTCGCCGGCCGGGTCGTATTCGTAGCGGCGGTGGAGCGGGTTGTAGGCGTGCTCGACGTAGCGTTCTGGCTTTATAAGCGGGTTCTGGATCTGCGAGAGTTTTTCCGCGGGCAGGGTGGTTGCGTACTGCCAGGTCTTGCGCCCAAGAGCGTCATAGCCGAAGCAACTGGTGAGTTTGCCCTGCGTGCGATAGATCTCGCGGTGCAGGTCGTCGCGCTCCATGTCGCTGATCAGTTGGCCATCGAGGTTCAGTTGATGCAGGTGACCGCTGCCGTAGTACAGGTGATTCAGGTGCTGGCCGGTGGGAAGGGTCAGTGTGGTCAGGTTGCTGAGTGGATCGTAGTCGTAGGCCAGCGTGCCCTGAGGCGACGATTCCTGCGTCAGGCGGCCCAGAATGTCGTAGGCGAATTCCAGTTTTTCAGCCGTGACACCGAGTTTTCTGCCGCCGTCAGTGGGCGTGCGCTGAATGGACAGCAGGCGATCGCTGTCGTCGTAGGTGAAATCCTGACGAGCGTCGTCGTTGAGTCTGGCCAGCAAGCGGCCAATCGGGTCGCGCTCGAAATGCGTGCTGCGCTGTGGTCGCTCACCTTTCTCGCTGTAGCCGATTTCCTCGACCTGAGTCAGATGTCCGCCGAGGTTGTAGCTGAAACGGCGGGTCAGTTGGTCGATGCGCTTTTCTTCGATCAGCCGGTCGGAGTCGTCGTAGGCGAAGGTGTAGGTGGCGTCGTTTTCATTAGTCAGCGCGTCAAGGCGCAGGGCTTTGTCGTACTGGAAGCCCACGATCAAACCCTTGGGGTCCTGGCGTCTGATCGGCAGGCCACGGGCGTTGCGTGCCAGATGGGTGGTCTGGTCTTTGCCGTTGGTGTGCGTCAGCACCTGGCCGTGGGCGTTGTAGGTGAAGCTCTCGCGGGTGCCGTCCGGATGGTTGATGCTCAGCACTTCGCCGCCGGGTTTGCGTTCCAGTGTGGTGGTGTTGTTCAGGGCATCAGTGACGGCGACCAGTTGATCGCGCTCGTCGTAACGGTACCAGGTGCTCTTGCCCGAGCAGTCCTGGAAGCGCTCGACCTGCGCCAGGTTGTTCCACCACAGGTATTTGGATTTATAGGTCGCATCGATGATGGTGTGCGGCAGGCCATCTTCGCTGTTGAGGTATTCGGTCTTTTGACCCAGCGCATCGATCTCGGCAACCAGATTGCCTTTCGAATCGTAGCGGGCCTTCCAGATGCTGCCGTCGGGGTAGGTGATCTGTTTGACCAGTGTGGTCTTGTAGTGATGCTGATAGCGCGTGGTTCGGCCCAGCGGGTCGGTTTCTGCGGTCAGGCGTGACAGATCGTCGTACTCGAAGCCCAGCTGATTGCCGTCAGGCAGCGTCAGGCCGGTGATATTGCCGGTGTTGTCCAGCGCGATACGGTACTGCTCACCGCCGAAATCAGTGCTGGCGATGACGCGACGGTCCTTGTTGTAGGTCACCTCGGCACGACGCCCCAACACATCGGTTACGCGCGTCTGGCGCGCCTCGAAATCATAATCGAAATGAAAGTGCTCGCCGTCGCTGGTCCAGTGCTCGACCACGCGCGGCTTGCCGTCGAGAACCTCCCAACGGTATTCGCAACTGAGCCCCAGCGCATTGGCGTGGCGGGTCATCAGGCCATCGGTGTAGCTGAAGTTGCGCACCGAGTCGCCATTGCGGTTGTACACACTGTTCAACTGGCCATTGTTGTCGTAGCCATAGCGCACCAGCGTCTCGACGGCCTGGTCGCCGACGATCCGCTTGACGGTGCTCAGACGGTTGGTCACCTCGTCGTAGTGCAGGTGCACGCGATGCCCGCCGGTGGAGCAAATGTCGGTCAGAACGCCGTCTTCGCTGCGTACAAAATGCAGAAAATGACCGAGGGCGTTTTCGACGCGTTGCAGGGGAACAGGCTGGTTGTCGTCGGGCACTTCACCGAAGTAGTAAAAGACGTTATCCAGTGTTTGCAGCAGGTAATGACCACCCTCGGTACGCACCAGGTACAGCTGTTCCTGTGCGTTGTAGATGCGCTGGTTGTAGTCCAGTGTCACGAATGGCACGCTGCGGCCCTGATTGTCGCTGAGGTACAGAAAGCTGCCCTTGCGCCGCAGGCTTTGCTCCCAGGGCAACACCCAGCCTTTGCCCAGCGCGCTGTCGACATCAAGGTCGCTGGCGTAGAAGCGTGTCCACTCGATCGGCATCAGGCCGGGCAGGCTGAAATCGGACTCGTCGATCAGCAGTTTGCGTCCGGTGGTGGTGTCGACCGGGTTGCCGTGCAGGCCGCCCAGCACTTTTTCGGCCACGGGGGCGACGCCGAAGCGAAAAATGGCGTCCCCGAGAAAGACACCGCCCATGAACTGCAGCGCGCAAGGGCCTGCCGCTTTCAGACCGGCCTGCATGCCCAGTTTGGCAATGCTGAGCACGGCCTTGGCGCCGCCGGCCACGACCAACAGAATGTCCACGGTGTAGCGGGCCATCGCTGAGACTTCGTCGTCCACCGGCAGGTAGCGTTGGGTACCGCCGCCGATGAAGACGTTGGGCGAGCCGGTGCCGATCTTCGCGCCGCAGGTCAGCTTGTCGCCCTTGCGCGCAGCGGGCTGGCCGTTGATGAAGACGTTGCTGGAGCCTTCGGCCACCTTGACGATCGGCGAGTGCTTGTCACACACGGCGGTGCTTTCGATGGCAAAGGCAGCAGGACGGCCATTGATGAACACGTTGGGCGAGGCAGATTCGATCTGCCCCGCGGGAGAGCTAAAGGCGCTGCCGATACTCTCCCCGATACTGGCGATAGCATTACCGGCCAGGCCGACTGCCATGGCCAGTAAAAAACCGCCGAACCCGCACGTGGCGACGGTGAGCGAGACATACGCCACTGCCGCGATGCCCACAATCGCTCCGAGCACAAAGCCCGCCATTGCCCCGGTGTGTTCGATATCATCCAGTAACCGCGCTGCCTCGAACATCGCCGTTACTCCTGCGGGCTGCGAGTAGTGGAGGTGCGATCACCTGGCGTGACGCTGATGTTCTGCAACGAATAGTCCATTAAAGCGTGTCCTGTCAGCGATGAAATAGAGTTCAGGGGGCGGTCAGGCCTTCAAGCATGCTGTCGAAATCCAGCAACCAGGTTTTCAGCGCGGGCTTTTCGGAGTCAATCACGCAGCCCACGCTCAGCCATTGGCGTTCGTTTTGATCGGCACACGGCACGATGGCACCGATAAGGCGTCCATGCCGTTCTTCGAGGCCTGCACGAAAATGAAAGTCCAGTGCCAGCGCTGCATTACCCGCTAACAGCGTTTCATAGTGGCGAATGATCTGGACTTCGCCATGCAGTGGCTGCAGCGCCTTGACGGCTTCGGCGAATGCTTCGGCAAGCGTGGCCTCTTCAGGTACATCACGACGCTGTATGGAGACGACGACAGGCTCTCCACCCACTTGAACGGTGGCTTCAATCGCGTTGCACTGGAAACCTTCCGGAAAGCAGAAGTGGAACCCGCCGAAATTGAAACTGCAGGGCGCGTTGAGCAACGGCTTTGGAACAGGAATGAGCGCTTCGACACGTTCAAGTGCCTGCTGCGCGGCAGCACGTTCGGCTGCCTCACGCGCCAAGGCTTCGTCAGCCAGTCGGCGCTCGGAGATGCGGTCGTAAATACTGGTGCGCGTCATCTGGCCGGAACCTTGTTCGTCAACATCTACATGTCCTTATGCACGGCGGCCCCAATGACTGCCATTTGCAAGTTGACGATAAGCACTTGCGCGGGTGGTTTGTATGCCCTGCGGTTACCTGCTTGCCTGGAAATGTCTGAAAACACCGTGGGAAGAAGGCTACGGACACAGTCTACTGTCGAAGGCTGAATCGTTTGACCTTTTCTCAAATGAAAGTTCAGTGCGGGCAGGGCAAAGCTCCAGAAGGCTCTTTACCGAGCGTTCTGGAGCTTGAACGGTTGCTTTGAAGCCTATTTCAACGCCTCAACCGCCTCCTCATCCTCCCGCCGATGCGCCCACTGATACAACGCTGGCAACACCAGCAACGTCAGCGCTGTCGACGACAGAATCCCGCCGATCACCACCGTCGCCAGCGGTCGCTGCACTTCCGCGCCAGTCCCGGTGGCGAGGGCCATGGGGATGAAGCCCAGGGAGGCGACCAGCGCGGTCATCAGCACCGGGCGCAGGCGGGTGAGGGCGCCTTCGTTGATGGCGTTGTGCAGCGAGTGGCCTTGTTCGCGCAGGCTGCGGATGAAGGCGATCATCACCAGGCCGTTCAGCACCGCCACACCCGACAGGGCGATGAAGCCCACGCCTGCGGAGATCGACAGCGGAATGTCGCGCAGCCACAGGGCCATGACGCCGCCGGTCAGGGCGAACGGGATGCCGGTGAAGACCAGCAGGCCGTCCTTGAGGTTGTTGAACATCATGAACAGCAGCGCCAGTACCAGCAGCAGCGCCACCGGCACAACGATCTGCAGACGTTTGGCGGCCGATTGCAATTGTTCGAATTGCCCGCCCCAACTGGTCCAGTAGCCGGCCGGGATCTGCACGCCGTTGTCGATGGTGGTGCCCGCTTCTTCGACAAACGAGCCGAGATCCCGACCGCGCACGTTGGCGCTGACGATGACCACACGTTTGCCGTTCTCGCGGCTGATCTGGTTCGGCCCGAGTACCAGGTCGAGGCTGGCGACCTGGGACAGCGAGATAAAGCTGATCTGCTGATTGCCAGCGCTTGCAGGCACCGGAATGAGCAGGCTGGAGAGCCCGTCCACGTCGGTTCGCAGTTGCTCGGAGAGGCGCACCACCATGTCGAAGCGGCGGTCGCCCTCATACAGCGTGCCCGCCTGACGACCGCCCAGCGCAATGGCGATGGCGTCCTGCACGTCGGCCACGTTGAGGCCGTAACGCGCGGCCTTGTCGCGGTCGATGTTGATGGTCAGCACCGGCAGCCCGGTGGTCTGCTCGACTTTGACCTCCGAAGCACCCGGCACTTTTTGCAGGGTGGCGGCGATTTTTGCGGCGGTCTGGTTCAGCACGTTCATGTCGTCGCCGAAGACCTTTACCGCGACATCGCTGCGCACGCCGGAAACCAGTTCGTTGAAGCGCAACTGGATCGGCTGGGACAGTTCGTAATTGCTGCCCGGCACACTGGCGGCGGCCTTTTGCAGGTCGGCGATCAGCGTTTCACGGGACTTGTCCGGGTCAGGCCATTCGCTTTGCGGTTTGAGCATCACGTAGCTGTCGGAGATGTTGGGCGGCATCGGGTCGGCGGCGATCTCGGCGGTGCCGGTGCGGGCGAACACGCGCTGCACTTCCGGGACCTTGTCGATGATGGCTTTTTCCAGACGCTGCTGCATGTCCACCGACTGGGTCAGGCTGGTGCCCGGCACCCGCAGCGCCTGCAGGGCGAAGTCGCCTTCGCTCAGGCTGGGGATGAACTCGCTGCCCATGCGGCTGGCGGTGAACCCCGACAGCACGATCAGCACCAAGGCCATGCCGAACGCTATCGAGCGATGCCCCAGTACCCAGCTCAGGATCGGCGCGTAGCGCTGGCGGGCGGTGCGCATCACAAAGCCTTCTTCTTCCTTGACCTTGCCGGTCACGAACATGGCGATGGCGGCAGGCACGAAGGTCACCGAAAGAATCATGGCGCCGAGCAGGGCGATGACCACGGTGAAGGCCATCGGGTGGAACATTTTGCCTTCCACACCGGTGAGGGCGAAGATCGGCAGGTACACGACCATGATGATCAGCTGACCGAAAATCAGCGGCCGACGGGCTTCTCTGGCGGCGGCGAAGACCTCATGGAAACGCTCGCTGCGGGTCAGCATGCGGCCGTGCTTTTGCTGGGCATGCGCCAGCCTGCGAATGGCGTTTTCGACGATCACCACCGCGCCATCGACAATGATGCCGAAGTCCAGCGCGCCCAGGCTCATAAGGTTGGCGCTGACCTTGTTGGTGAACATGCCGGTGAAGGTGAACAGCATGGCCAGCGGAATCACCATGGCGGTGATCAGCGCAGCACGGATGTTGCCGAGGAACAGAAACAGAATCACGATGACCAGAATCGCGCCTTCGATCAGGTTCTTCTTGACCGTCGCGATGGCTTTTTCCACTAGTGTGGTGCGGTCATAAACCGTTACAGCTTCCACACCCTGCGGCAATGTTCGGTTGATCTCGGCGAGTTTGGCGGCCACCGCCTGCGAGACGGTCCGGCTGTTTTCACCGATCAGCATGAACACCGTGCCGAGCACCACTTCACGGCCATTTTCGGTGGCTGCGCCGGAGCGCATTTCCTTGCCGATGCCGACCTCGGCCACGCTGCTGATTCTGATCGGCGTGCCCTGCACATTGGCGATGACAATGTTGGCGATGTCGTCCACGGTGCCCAGCTGACCCGGTGCGCGAATCAGTAACTGCTCGCCGCCGCGTTCTATATAGCCTGCGCCGACGTTGGCGTTGTTGCGCTCCAGCGCTGCCACCAGATCGTTGAGCGTCAGCTTGTAGGCGGCCAGTTTTTTCGGATCAGGCGCAATCTGGTACTGCCTGGCGAAACCGCCGATGGTGTTGATCTCGGCCACGCCCGGCACGTTGCGCAGTTGCGGCTTGATGATCCAGTCCTGAATTACCCGCAGGTCGGTCGGCGTGTACGGCGTGCCGTCTTCTTTCAGCGCGCCCTCGCGTGCCTCGACTGTCCACAGGAATATCTCGCCGAGACCGGTGGAGATCGGCCCCATCACCGCATCGACGCCTTCCGGCAGCTGGTCCTTGGCGATCTGCAGGCGCTCGTTTACCAGTTGGCGGGCGAAGAACAGGTCGGTGCCGTCCTCGAAAATCACCGTGACCTGCGACAGGCCCGAGCGCGACAGCGAGCGCGTCTGCTGCAAACCGGGCAGCCCCGCCATGTTGGTCTCGATGGCGAAGGTGATGCGCTGCTCGGTTTCCAGCGGCGAGAAGCCGGGTGCGGACGTGTTGATCTGCACCTGTACGTTGGTGATGTCGGGGACCGCATCGATGGGCAGTTTCTGGTAACTGGCGATGCCCAGCCCAGCCATGAGCAGCACAGCAAGCATCACGACGATGCGCTGTTCAATCGCGAATTGAATCAACCGTTCAAACATGTGGGTGTACTCGTGGGACGCAGATCAATGGGCGTGCTCGGCGGAGCCTTTGCCCAGCTCCGACTTGAGGATGAAACTGCCGGCGGTGGCCACTTGTGCGCCGGCCGCCAGGCCCTTGACGATTTCCACGTAGCCACCATCGCGGCGGCCAAGTGTCACCGGCGTCAGTTGAAACCCTTCATCGTTGCGCACGAAGACCGAGGGCTTGTCCTCGACCGACTGGATCGCCGATTCGGGAAGACTGACCGCCACACTGGACTGCTCGGCGGCGACTTCCACCGAAACGAACAGGCCGGGACGCCATGCGCCCTGCGGGTTGGCCAGCGTCACGCGCACGGCCGCAGCGCGGGTCTGCTCGCCCAGCAGGCTGCCGACGTAGCCGACCCGTCCTTCGACCCGGGCATTCAGGTCGGGCGCACTGACGATGACCGGACGACCGACCACCACCTTGTCCAGATCCCTGGGCGCCACGCCGAAGGTGGCCCAGACACGCGACAGGTCGGAAAGGGTGAAGGCGTTGCTCGCCTCGCTGACCATCTCGCCGATGCCCAGGTGCTTTTCCACGACCACGGCGTCAAACGGTGCGATCAGCTCGTAGCGGCTTCCCGCTGAAGGGTGGGTGCTGGCACCGATGGCGCTGATCTTCTGCCGTGCATTGGCGAGGTTGATGTCGGCCTCCTGGAAGTCCTGACGCGCCTGCAAGTAATCCTGCTCGGCCGAGATTTTGTCTTCCCAGAGTTTCTTTTCGCGTTGCAAGGTCAGACGCGCCAGTTCCTGACGTCGTTGTGCAGCGTTCAATTCGCTGCGTTGATCGGAAATCTGCTGGCTGGCAATCACCGCCAGCACCTGGCCCTTTTTCACCGATTGACCCAGATCGACCTTCACGGCTTCGACCACGCCGCTGACCCGAGGTACGACATGCGCAGTGCGGTCTTCATCGAAGCGGATTTCACCGGGGAAGGTCACGGTCGTGCTCATCTGCCGGGGTTCTGCGCTGGCCAGCTCGATGCCTGCCGCCTTGATCTGCTCGGCAGTCAGCTCGATGTGTCCTTCTTCCTCTTCGTGAGAAGCTTCCGAGGCTGCGGCGTCCGGTTTTTTCGCCTCGTCGGCGTGGCTTGGCTCTTCAGCATGGCCCTGCCCGGATTCATGCGCGTGCTCATCGGCTGACGGTTCTGGTCCGGCTGCGAACGGCAGCCTCTGCGGGTTCAGGGTCAGACTGCCCAGACCAATGATGACCACCACCGCCAGCGCGATGGCAATGCTTCGTTTGTTGTTCATGAAGGCTCCCGGCGATCAGGTGCGTGCAGCACTTTTGGATACGCTCGATACAGGCGGAAAAGGAAAGTCAGGGGGTGAGGCTGAAGCGGTTGAGGTCACCGTGGATTCGCTCGATGGCGACTCTGGCCTCGGTGGCGGTGGCCAGCGATTCGAGGTACTGGCTGCGCGCCGAAATCAGCGTCCGTTGCGCGTCCAGCACTTCTAGAAAACCGAACTTGCCCATCTCGAAACCGCGCGTCGCCGTGTCGACGGCACGTTGCGCGGCGGGCAGGATCACGCGGTCGAAGGACTCGACTTCCTGCGCGGCGGTGTTCCATTGATCGAGGGCGGACTGCGTCTGGGTGCGCAGCTTCAGTTCCACGGCGTTGCGCAGGTCACGCGACTGGTCGGCACGGCGTGATGCCGCAAGCACGTTGCCTTGGTTTCGATCGAACAGCGGCAGTGGCATCGACAGGCCCACGACGTTGACCCGCTCGCGCTCTTCACGGCTGTACTGGCTGCCGACGCTGACAGTCAGGTCCGGGATGCGCTTGGCGCGCTCCGACCCCAGCGCGGCTTCGCGCTGCTCGATCTGGGTCTGGGCCAGGCGCAGCTCGGCGGACTGATTGAGGGCGGTCAGTAGCTTTGCGCCCGGTGGCAGCTTGCCCGGCGACAGGTCGTTGTAGTCCAGACGTTCGAAAGAGGCGACCGGCGAACCGGTGGTGCGCGCCAGCTCGCGGTTGCTGTTGATTTTCAGGGTCTCGGCGCGGCGGACCAGCAGGTCGGTTTCGGCCAACTGCACCTGGGCGCGTGTGGCTTCCACCGGCGATACCTTGCCCGCCCGGACTCGCCCTTCGGCAACCTCAAGGCCGCGCTCGGCCAGTGTCCTGGATTGACGGGCCAGCTCCAGACCTGCCTGTGCCCGCGCCGCTGCGTAGAACGCCTGAACCACCTCGGCACGCAGCTCGTTGCCGCGACGCTCCAGCTCCAGACGCGCAGCGTCCTGACCCTTGCTGGCGGCCTCGATCCGCGCCCCGCGTTTGCCGCCCAGTTCCAGGGCCTGGCTGAGCATCACGGTGGTGGTGCTGGTCTCGCGGCGGGTGTCTTCCACTTCCCATGACACCGTCGGGTTGGGGATCAGTCCGGCCTGCTGTCGATCGCCTTCGGCGACGCCGATCTCCCACTGGGCTGCGGCCAGTTCCGGGTTACGGGCGAAGGCTGCCTCCAGGGCCTGAGCCAGGCTGATGCCTTGAGCTGCGGCAATGCCAGGGGCAACAAGCGGTAACAACACCAGGCAAAGTGCGGCGACTCTCATAGCGCACTCCCTGCCAATCGATCTGTACGCTGAGCGCGCACGTTATTCTCCAGTCGCATGACTCACCCCATCGAAAGCAAAAAACAAACAGGCACCAGGGCGCTGAAGTTGGCTGAGGGGACTGTATGCAACCGGAGTTATCAGAGGGATTGCTGCAAAATTACGATTTTGTTATCCAGCGGGATGGGCGTTTCTTTTCAGTACACTGCACGGCATCGTCATCCACCGTTCATCAAACAGGAAGCCTGGTTATGCGAATCCTTGTCGTCGAGGACGAGCCGAAAACTGCCGAATACATGCATCAGGGGCTGACCGAAAGCGGCTATATCGTCGATATCGCGGCAACCGGCCTCGATGGGCTCTATCTCGCGCAGCATCAGGCTTACGATGTGGTGATACTGGACGTGAACCTGCCGGAGATGGACGGCTGGGAGGTGTTGAGCCGCCTGAGGAAGACCGTCAGTACCCGCATCATGATGGTCACTGCACGCGGGCGTCTCGAAGAGAAGGTCAAGGGCTTGGAAATGGGCGCCGATGATTATCTGGTCAAGCCATTCGAGTTTCCGGAGTTGCTGGCACGGGTCCGCACGCTGATGCGCCGCAGCGAGCAGACCAGCACTTCCAAGGTGTTGCAGGTCGGCGATCTGGAGCTGGATCAGGGGCGCCACAGGGCATTCCGCGGCAGCCAGCGCATCGACCTGACGACCAAGGAATTCGCCCTGCTGCACCTGTTGATGCGGCACAGCGGCGAAGTCATGTCGCGCACCCAGATCATCTCTCTGGTCTGGGACATGAACTTCGATTGCGACACCAATGTGGTGGAGGTGTCGATCCGCCGTCTGCGCGCGAAGATCGACGATCCGTTCGAGACCAAGCTGATTCATACGCTGCGTGGCGTCGGTTACGTACTGGAAGTGCGTGAATGAAGCTGACCCGTCTCTCGACACGTCTCGGATTGACGGTCGCGGCACTTATCGGGTGTCTGGTGCTGGTCATGGAAATGCTCGCCTACGCAGCCATTTCCCGTCAGCTCGATATACGTGCCGAAGACGGTTTGAACGAGAAGTTCAGGCAGATCGAACACAGCATGAGCGAGGGGTTCCTGGGCGTTGTCGACATCGTCCAGTACCCGCACACGCTGCGTGACCAGATCGTCGGGCATGACAGCTTCTCGCTGACCATTCTCGACGTGGGCAACCCTCGGCAAGAATTGATGAGCGTCGGTAACCAGGAGGGACGAAGTCTGCCGGTTCCCGATACCGACTCGTTGCCGCAAGGCTTTCAGGAACTGAAATCCGCCCAGGGCCACAAGATTCTGCTGGGTTACAGGACCGTACGCCTCAAGACCGGCCAGGACGTGCTGGTCAGGCTGTCCATGGACAGGGAAAGCGACACCGTGCTGCTGCACGCTTACGTCAGATCGACCTGTTTGGCCTTGCCGGTGATTCTGCTGCTGGTCGGCTTTGGCGTCTGGTGGGTGGTGCGTCGCGGGCTCAGGCCGCTGGGGGCGTTCAGGAAAGTCACCGCGCTGATCTCGGCCCGCGACCTGTCTCATCGCATGAAAGTGAAGGGCCTGCCTGACGAGTTGCGCGACCTGGCACATGCCGTCAACTTCATGCTGCACAGGCTGGACGGTGATGTGCAGCAACTGGCGCAGTTCTCGGACGACCTCGCGCATGAGCTGCGCTCACCAATGAACAATCTGATGGGCAGGGCGCAGGTCACGCTGTCCAGACCGCGCCCGTCGGAGGAGTACAAGCAGGCACTGGAATCCTGCACCGAAGAGCTGGAGCGCATGTCGCGCATGATCAGTCAGATGCTGTTTCTGGCCAGCGTCAGCCAGCCCGCAGCGCCGTTGCCGGTCGAGGTCATCGACCTTCGTGAGGAGGCAGACAAGGTCGCCGAACTGTTTTCCTCCTCGGCGGAGGATCGCGACATCACCTTGCAGGTTCAGGGGCATGCCAAGGCGACCGGGGACCGGCTGATGATTCAGCGAGCGATTTCCAATCTGCTGTCCAACGCCATTCGTCACGGTCTGTCGGGCAGCGTGATTACCCTCACGCTTGCCACACATGAGGATGAAGTGTCACTGGCGGTGCGCAATGCGGGGGATGGCATCGATGCCGAGCACCTGCCGCGCCTGTTCGATCGTTTCTATCGGGTGCATGTCAGCCGCGCGCGACAGCAGGGCGGGACCGGGCTTGGGCTGGCGATTGTGCGTTCCATCATGAGCCTGCACGAGGGGCAGGTTACGGTGCAGAGCGAGCCAGGCCAATTCACCACGTTCAGCCTGATCTTTCCTAAACTGGTGTAATGCGTCAGGTTGGTGGTCGTTCTTCAAGAACCTTTCGCTGACCCCCCGCTCATAGTGTGTGAGCGGGTATTGCCCGGATGCTTCCGATGAAGCTGAACCTATAAGGATGGACGTATGACAGTTGCTTTCTGGTGCGTGCTGGTCGCGATCCTGCTGCCGATTATCTGTGCCGGTATCGCCAAGTTCGGCAGCGGCAAATTTGGCAGCGGGCATAATCATGACCCGCGGGCCTTTCTCGACAAGCTGGAGGGGTTCCCGCGCCGCGCGCACGCTGCCCAGCTGAACAGCTTTGAAGTGACCCCGGCGTTTGCCGCAGCGGTGATCATTGCGCACATTGCCGGCAACGCGCAGTTGGTGACGATTGATGTGCTGGCGGTGTTGTTTATCACCAGCCGCCTGCTCTACATCATTTTCTACCTGGCCGATCTGGCCGCACTGCGCTCGCTTGTCTGGCTGGTGGGCATGGGCCTGATCATCGCGCTGTTCGGGGTATCGGCTTTCCCGGCCGTGTCCTGACAGTCTGTTCGCGACGCTGCCGATCATGGGCAGCGTCGCGACCTGATCAATCGTCTGACTGGACTTTCTCGAGTTCGGTCTGGGCTTGCTGCAATTCCTTGCGCGAATCGGCGAGCTTGTCCTTGCGCTTGTTGATCTTCTCCGGATCGCCCTTTTCCATGGCCTTGTTCAGGTCGGTCTGACGGCGGCTGACTTCCTGCTTGGCGTCGAGCACCTTCTGCTTGCGCTGTTTGATCAATGACGTTTCGGTGCAGTTGGCATTGACCTCGGCGAGTGCCTTTTCAAGGCCGGCCTGTTCCGCCTTGTCACCCTCGGTCTTGGCATCCTGAATCTTGCTGCTGATTTCCTGGCTTTTGATCTGGCATTCGGACGGCATGGGGGAGGGCGCCTGTGCGTCTGCGAACACGGTTGTAGCGAGCAGCGTGCAGCTGGTGAAAAGAATCAGTGGCGATAAAAACTGCATATGAACTCCGTTTGAATACGGACAGAAAAATGAACGTCCGCTACTTAAAACCTGAAATGCTCTGTGCCTGCAATTGCTGGCTCAGTGCCTGTACCTGTGGGTCCTGAAAAAAAGCCCTGAGTCTGGCCGCACGACCAGGACCAATGCCTGGCTCTGCTTGCCATTGCTCAACGCTGCGGTCAGCCAGTTCGTGCCAGTTGTCGGGCAGTCTGGCGCCTCCCGTGGGCGGCAGCCCGATGGCCTTGAGCCATGTCTGAAACGGCCGTTCGCGTGCGGTTTGCAGGCTGTCGAGCAGTTTAGCGCTACTGCGTTCAGCGAAGCCGGGAATGTTAACAAGCTCAGCATGATTCAGGGTCATCCAATCGAGTAAGCCCATGACTTGGCCGCTCTCGATAAGCGTGTTCCAGGTCCCCGGACCAACGCCGGGCAGTGCCAAGCCTTTCTTGCTGCTGAGCCATGCCAGTCTGGCGCGGAACTGGCTTTCACAGCCCGGTGTGGCTTGCCAGCAGCTGAGTTCATGAAAGTCGTCGGCTCGTGGAATGATCATGTCGGCTCGTTCGGCAGCACGGGACACCACGCCATCGAGTCGTGGAATCGTCAGCCCGGCCAGGCTCACGGCGATCTGATCGCCAGGCCTGATATCCAGTGTTTGCCAGCGCTGCAGCGAGCCTGTGCTGATGCGGCTGACGGTACGGTCGTCAAGGCGTACCGGGGTCAGCTCCAGCACCGGCGTAATCCTGCCACTGCGGCCGATCTTGAAGTTGACCTTGCGCACCTCGGCCAGCGCCTGGGCGTAGGGATGTTTCCAGGCGGCAATCCAGTAAGGCGCACTGGCTTGCCAGCGCTGCGCGGGTGGGCGTTGACCCTGGCGCATGATCACGCCATCCGTGGCGAACGGCAGGGGATTGCGATACCAATGCTCGCGCCAGCGTGCGGCCTGGGCGTAGTTTTCCAGTGGATGCGTATAGGCCGCGCTGTCCTCAAAGCCCATGGCTTGCAGGCCTGCGAGACGTTGCGCCATAGCGGCAGGCCCGTTAGGCCAGTCCCAGACGAACAGCCCGATGGCGTCGGCCTGCTGCGGGCTGATCGTCTGCCGCGCCAGTAATCCTGCGACCTTGCTGCGCGCGTTGACGCTGCCGGACGCGGCCTGAATGTGGTCGTCCAGCCGCCAGTACAGCTCGCCTTGCAGGATTGGGGATTCAGCCTGGGGCAATTTTTGCGGAATGGCCTTGATCAGTCGCGCCTGCGAGGTCCAGTCCTGCCCCTTGCGCCCGTCACCACGACTGATCGCCTGCACAAGCTGGCCTTGTTCATAGACCAGCGTGACGGCTACGCCATCGACCTTGGGTTGAATCCACAGATCGTTGCGGCCCTTGAGCCAGTCCTTGACGCTGCCTTCGTCGGCCAGCTTGTTGACGCCCGTGTGCGGAACGGGATGAGGTAACGGGCCAACGGCTGTCTTTAGCGGATCGGACTCGGGGGTGGAAACGGCAAAGCACGAGCGCCACAGGCTCAGCTTCTGCCGCGCCTGATCGTAGAGCTCGTCCGGGATTTGCGAAATGCCCTGCCGGTGGTAGCTGTCGTCCCACTCAGCAATCCGCTGTTGCAAGGCCGTAACCTCGCTGTGCGCCTTGGCTGCAGGCCAGTCAGGGCATTGGCTGGCATGGCCGAGGCCGGGCAGAAGGAACAGAAGAGCACACGTCATCAGTCGAACGGTGGGCAGCATCGAAGCATCCTTGCTTTAGGAATGGACCCGATGAGGCTAGTCGTTGTCGCGTGGTGAAGGGGTAGGGCTTGGTTACCGGGTTTTGCCATTGCGCAGGTAGGCATGTCCACGCAGAGTGCTCAGTGACTCCACCTGCCCCTTCGTGAGCAAGCTCACAAAGACTAGGTACGCATGACTCTTGCCAACACAGCCCGGCCGCATTTCACGGCGCAGCTGTGTCTTGACCATTCATTAAAAAAAGCCAGACTGAGTAGCTGATTCAACTCAGGGACTGGAGCCAATGGACATCTCGACTCTTGCTGTATTCATTCCGGCCTGCTTTGCGCTGAACATGGCGCCCGGTCCGAACAATCTTCTGTCGATCAGTAACGCTACACGCTATGGCTTCGCCAGCTCGTGCGTCGGCGGAGCGGGGCGCTTGCTGGCGTTTGTCATCATGATCGCCTTGGCTGGCGCAGGACTGACTGCTGTGTTGCACACGTCAGAGTGGTTGTTTCATGTGATCAAGGTCGTCGGCGCGGCGTATCTGCTTTATCTCGCGGTGCAGCTATGGCGCGCCGACCCGGCTATACAGAACCAAGCAGAGGTTGCACCAGCCAACGCTGGCAGCCTTGCGCGTCAAGAGTTTCTGGTGGCTATTGGTAATCCGAAAGCGATCCTGCTGTTTACGGCTTTTCTTCCGCAGTTTGTGGATCAGCAAAGTGAGGTGTCAGGTCAGTTCGCGGTGCTGGGCGGTCTGTTTCTGGTGCTGGAGTGCGTAGCGATCGCGTTGTACGCCGCGATGGGGATCCATGCTCGTCGCCTGTTGGCCAAACCCAGTGGCAAGCGGTTGTTCAACAGGATATGCGCGGGGTTGTTGGCGGGCGCTGCATCGGTACTGCTGGTGTCGCGGCGGGCTTGAAGTGTGACCGCGGAATGACTGCCGCGCAGACGAAAAAAAGCCCCGAAACGACCAGGTCGTCCGGGGCTTTTTTCTGGGGTTTTACAGGCCGGCAGCTGCGCGCAGGGCGTCGGCGCGGTCGGTTTTTTCCCAGGTGAAGGCGGTGAAGGTGTCATCGCCAACGGTCATTTCGACCGGGATACGGCCGAAGTGGCCGTAGGCTGCAGTGGCCTGGTACATCGGGTGCAGCAGGTCGAGCATGGTGGTGATTGCGTAAGGACGCAGGTCGAAGTTGTCGCGGACCAGCTTGATGATCTTGTCATCGGACAGCTTGCCGGTGCCGAACGTGTTCAGCGAGATCGAAGTCGGTTGAGCGACGCCGATGGCGTAGGACACCTGGATCTCGCAACGCTCGGCCAGGCCGGCAGCGACGATGTTCTTGGCGACGTAACGACCGGCGTAGGCGGCCGAACGGTCAACCTTCGATGGGTCCTTGCCGGAGAATGCACCACCACCGTGACGGGCCATGCCGCCGTAGGTGTCGACGATGATCTTGCGGCCGGTCAGACCGCAGTCGCCTACCGGGCCACCGATGATGAAGTTGCCGGTCGGGTTGATGTGGAACTGGGTGTCCTTGTGCAGCAGGTGCGCAGGGATGACGTGCTTGACGATCAGCTCCATCACGCCTTCGCGCAGGTCCTTGTACGACACATCCGGGTTGTGCTGGGTCGACAGGACGATGGCGTCGACGCCGACCACCTTGCCGTTTTCGTAACGGCAGGTAACCTGGGATTTGGCATCCGGGCGCAGCCACGGCAGCAGGCCTGATTTACGCGCTTCGGCCTGACGCTGCACCAGCTGGTGGGAGAAGGTGATCGGCGCGGGCATCAGCACGTCGGTCTCGTTGCTGGCATAGCCGAACATCAGGCCCTGGTCGCCAGCACCCTGATCTTCAGGTTTGCTGCGGTCAACGCCCTGGGCGATGTCTACCGACTGCTTGCCGATGATGTTCATCACGCCGCAGGTGGCGCCGTCGAAACCGACGTCGGAGCTGTTGTAGCCGATGTCGAGGATGACGTTACGCACGATGTCTTCCAGATCGACCCAGGCCGAAGTCGACACTTCGCCAGCGATGATCGCCACACCGGTCTTGACCAGTGTTTCGCACGCTACACGGGCGTATTTGTCTTCAGCGATGATGGCGTCCAGAACCGCGTCGGAAATCTGGTCGGCGATCTTGTCCGGATGCCCTTCGGACACGGACTCGGAGGTGAAAAGTGAGTATTCGCTCATCTCTACGGGTTTCCTTCATTTTACCGATGGTGAGTGTCGCCAGCCGGTCGCTGAAAATGGCGAACCTGGATCTGGAAACCATTACGTAAGCCTACATAGAGGCTTTCCCCGGGAACTAGCCCCGCAGCGATGGCCCAACGGGCCAGGTCTTCCTGCTCGAAACCTAACCAGAGATCGCCACAGGCCTCCCTGGCCCAACTCTGGTCATGACTACACAATTCTGTTACCAGCAGGCTACCGCCGGGTTTTACATGTTCGGCCAGTTGCTTCAAGGCTTCGGCCGGTACCGCGAAATGATGCAGCACCATGTTGAGGACGACGCAATCGGCGCTGACTTTAGCGTCGGTCAGTGCATCGGCCAGCCTCAGCTCAACGTTAGCCAGTGCCTTGCGCTCGCAGACGCCACGCGCCAGATCGAGCATGACCGGGCTGTTGTCCATCGCAATGACCTGACCGAAGCGTCGCGCCAGCTCAGGGAGGAAGCCGCCGTCACCGGGGCCTACTTCCAGAGCGGTTGCCTGGGCGCCGAAGCTCAGTTTGTCGAGCAAGGTCAGCAGGCTTTCGCTGTACTGCGCCAAACCGGCGATCAGGTCCTGCTGGGCACGAAACTTTTCTGCGGTACGGGCGAAAAAATCCTGGCTGGCCAATGCCCGTTGCCGATGCACCAGGCCGATACGGCTCTGTACGTCGTCCGGCAAGTCCAGCGTGTCCACTTCATCGAGCAGCGCCGCATGCAGCCTGCCACCCGGCAAGTCGGTGTGGGGCAGGGCGCGCCGGTAGAAAATCGCGTTGCCTTCACGCCGTGTCGCTACCAGGTCAGCCTGCGCCAGCACCTTGAGGTGGTGGCTCATGCCGGACTGGCCGATGGCGAAAATCTGCGCCAGTTCCAGGACGCCGAACGAGTCGTTGGTCAGCACACGCAGCACGTTCAGCCGCAAGGGATCGCCGCCGGCCTTGCACAATGCAGAGAGGTCGTCGCATGCATCGTGTCGAATGGCAGGTACACGCAGGTTCATAGCTGCGCAGTCTAGAGAGCGATCCGGAGTGTCGCAAGGGCAATATCAAAAAGTTTTGATATTGCTGGATGGGTGGCGCCGGTCAGGCGTTGTGAACTTGTCGTGCAGACGGGTGATCCAGTCTTTGCGTACCAAATAATGTCCGCAACCCCGGAAAAAAGCCTATGGTCGTCTATCTGTGATTGCCCCCGGCCTGTCCGTGAGGGAAAATAGCCTTCTTTTTCTCAATCCTATTTCTTAATTCCCAGGAGATCAGCGATGCCAAGCCGTCGTGAGCGTGCCAACGCTATTCGTGCCCTCAGCATGGATGCCGTGCAAAAAGCCAACAGCGGCCATCCGGGTGCCCCCATGGGCATGGCGGATATCGCCGAGGTTCTTTGGCGCGATTATATGAAACACAACCCGGCAAACCCTTCGTTCGCCGACCGTGACCGTTTCATCATGTCCAACGGCCACGGCTCGATGCTGGTCTATTCGCTGCTGCACCTGACCGGCTACGACCTGTCCATCGACGACCTGAAAAACTTCCGTCAATTGCACAGCCGTACTCCCGGCCACCCGGAATACGGTTACACGCCTGGCGTCGAGACCACCACCGGTCCGCTGGGTCAGGGCTTTGCCAACGCCGTCGGTTTCGCTGCTGCCGAGAAAACGCTTGCCGCGCAGTTCAACCGTCCAGGCCACTCCATCGTCGATCACCATACCTACGTGTTCATGGGCGATGGCTGCATGATGGAAGGTATTTCCCACGAAGCGGCCTCGCTGGCCGGTACGTTGCAACTGAACAAGCTGATCGCGTTCTACGACGACAACGGCATCTCCATCGATGGCGAAGTGGAAGGCTGGTTCACCGACGATACGCCGAAGCGTTTCGAGTCCTACGGCTGGTTGGTGATCCGCAATGTCGACGGTCACGACCCTGAAGAAATCAAGACGGCCATCGAAACCGCTCGCAAGAGCGATCAGCCAACGCTGATCTGCTGCAAGACCACCATCGGTTTCGGTTCGCCGAACAAGCAGGGCAAGGAAGAGTCCCACGGTGCGCCGCTGGGTGCTGACGAAATCGCCCTGACCCGTGCTGCACTGAAGTGGAACTACGGTCCTTTCGAAATCCCGGCTGACATCTATGCCGAGTGGAACGGGAAGGAAAAAGGCCTGGCTGCCGAAGCCGAGTGGGATCAGCGTTTTGCTGATTATTCCGCCGCCTTCCCGGAGCTGGCCAACGACTTCATTCGTCGCATGAGTGGGCAATTGCCTGCTGATTTCGCCGAAAAATCAGCGGCTTATGTCGCCGAAGTCAACGCCAAGGGCGAAACCATTGCCAGCCGCAAGGCCAGTCAGAACGCGCTGAGCGCACTGGGCCCGTTGCTGCCGGAAATTCTCGGCGGTTCGGCTGACCTTGCCGGGTCCAACCTGACCATCTGGAAAGGCTGCAAGAGCATCACCGGCGAAGACCCTAACGGCAACTACCTGCATTACGGCGTTCGCGAATTCGGCATGGCCGCCATGATGAACGGTATCGCTCTGCACGGTGGCTTCGTGCCTTACGGCGCAACCTTCCTGATCTTCATGGAATATGCGCGCAACGCGGTGCGTATGGCCTCGTTGATGAAGAAGCGCGTGATCTACGTATTCACCCACGACTCCATCGGTCTGGGCGAAGACGGCCCGACTCACCAGCCGATCGAGCAATTGACCAGCCTGCGTACCACGCCGAACCTGGACACCTGGCGTCCGGCAGATGCCGTTGAATCGGCTGTGGCCTGGAAATACTCGCTGGAGCGTAACGACGGCCCGTCCGCGCTGATCTTCTCTCGTCAGAACCTGACTCACCAAGCGCGTGAACAGCAGCAAATAGATGCCATCGCTCGTGGTGGTTATGTATTGCGCGACTGCGCTGCAGAACCCGAGCTGATCCTGATCGCGACCGGTTCGGAAGTCGGTCTGGCCGTTGAAGCCTACGAAAAGCTGACCGCTCAGGGTCGCAACGTGCGTGTGGTGTCCATGCCATGCACCAGTGTGTTCGAAGCTCAGGGCGCAGACTACAAGCAAGACGTTCTGCCGCTTCAGGTCAGCGCACGTATCGCCATCGAAGCGGCCCATGCTGACTACTGGTACAAATACGTGGGCCTGGAAGGTCGCGTGATCGGCATGACCACCTTCGGCGAGTCGGCGCCTGCGCCGCTGCTGTTCGAAGAGTTCGGCTTCACGCTGGAAAACGTCCTGAGCATTGCTGAAGAGCTGCTGGAAGACTGATCAGCTATGTGATGTTGATGTTGTGGGAGCGGACCGGGCGACGCTTCGCTCCCACATGATTGTTATTCCCTGGCGAAAATTTCATGCCCCAGCCCCGCCCCTACAAAGTTGCTCTGAACGGTTACGGCCGTATTGGTCGTTGTGTCGTTCGCGCGCTGTGCGAGCGAGGGGCCAAGGCCGGGTTTGAAGTGGTTGCCATCAACGATCTGGCCGACATGGCCAGTCTCGAATACCTCACGCGCTTTGACTCCACACACGGCCGGTTTCCCGGCGAAGTGCGGGTTGAAGGGCAATACCTGCACATCAATGACCACCGGATCAAGGTGCTGCGCAGTGCGACGCCGGAAGGCATCGACTGGGCCGGTCTGGAAGTCGATCTGGTGCTTGAGTGCTCCGGCGTCTACAACACTCGCGAGGACGGCCAGCGTTTTCTGGAGGCCGGTGCGCCGCGGGTGCTGTTTTCCCAGCCGATGGCCAGCGAACGGGATGTCGATGCCACCGTGGTGTTCGGCATCAACCAGCACAAGCTGACTGGCCGCGAGCTGCTGGTCTCGGCCGCGTCGTGCACCACCAACTGCAGTGTGCCGCTGCTGCGCTTGCTGGATCAGGCCATCGGCCTGGAATACATGACCATTACCACCATCCACTCGGCGATGAACGATCAACCGGTGATCGACGCTTATCATCACGAGGATCTGCGCCGTACCCGCTCGGCCTTCCAGTCGATCATTCCGGTGTCCACCGGTCTGGCGCGAGGAATCGAGCGGCTGCTTCCGGAACTTGCCGGCCGAATTCAGGCCAAAGCTGTTCGCGTGCCGACGGTGAATGTGTCCTGTCTGGACATTACCTTGCAGATGTCGCGAGACACCGATGCCGTGGAGATCAACCGTATCCTGCGTGAGGCCGCCACCAGCGGCCCGCTCAAGGGGCTGCTGGCTTACACGGAACTGCCGCACGCCAGTTGCGATTTCAACCATGACCCGCATTCGGCCATTGTCGATGCGAGTCAGACCCGCGTTTCCGGACCCCGGCTGGTCAATCTGCTGGCCTGGTTCGACAACGAGTGGGGCTTTGCCAATCGAATGCTCGACGTCGCCGATCACTTTCTGCGCGTCGCTGACCAATAACAGTAAAAAAACAGGAATGCTCATGACCGTCTTGAAGATGACCGACCTCGATCTGCAAGGTAAACGTGTACTGATCCGCGAAGACCTCAACGTCCCGGTAAAGGACGGCGTGGTCAGCAGTGATGCACGTATCCTCGCTTCGCTGCCGACCATCAGGCTGGCGTTGGAGAAGGGCGCGGCCGTCATGGTCTGCTCGCACCTTGGCCGCCCGACAGAAGGTGAGTTTTCTGCCGAGAACAGCCTCAAGCCGGTTGCCGACTACCTGAGCAAGGCGCTGGGTCGTGACGTTCCGCTGGTTGCCGATTACCTGGACGGCGTCGACGTTAAGGCCGGTGATGTCGTCCTGTTCGAGAACGTTCGCTTCAACAAGGGCGAGAAAAAGAACACTGACGAGCTGGCGCAGCAATACGCAGCGCTGTGCGACGTGTTCGTGATGGATGCCTTTGGCACCGCGCACCGTGCCGAGGGTTCTACTCACGGCGTGGCCAAATTCGCCAAGGTGGCCGCTGCAGGTCCGTTGCTGGCTGCCGAGCTCGAAGCGCTAGGCAAGGCCCTGGGTGCTCCGGCCCAGCCGATGACCGCCATCGTTGCCGGCTCCAAGGTTTCCACCAAGCTGGACGTGCTCAACAGCCTGAGCGGCATCTGCAATCAGTTGATCGTCGGCGGCGGCATTGCCAACACCTTCCTGGCTGCGGCCGGTCACAAGGTCGGTAAATCGCTGTACGAACCTGATCTGCTCGACACTGCGCGCGCCATCGCCGCCAAAGTCAGCGTGCCGTTGCCGACTGACGTGGTGGTTGCCAAGGAGTTCGCCGAGAGCGCTGCCGCTACCGTCAAGCTGATCGCCGACGTCGCCGATGACGACATGATTCTTGATATTGGCCCGCAAACTGCTGCGCATTTCGCCGAATTACTGAAATCTTCAGGGACTATCCTGTGGAACGGTCCGGTCGGCGTGTTTGAGTTCGATCAGTTCGGTGAAGGCACCAAGACGCTGGCCAAGGCCATCGCTGAAAGCCCGGCGTTCTCCATCGCGGGCGGCGGCGATACGCTGGCAGCCATCGACAAGTACGGTGTTGCGCAACAGATTTCCTATATTTCGACCGGTGGCGGTGCGTTCCTCGAGTTCGTGGAAGGCAAGGTTCTGCCAGCGGTGGAAATGCTCGAACAACGCGCCAAGGCTTGAGTGAAAGCTTTGGACAAGGAGTGGTCAATGGTCAGGGCGTTACCGTGGTTTCTCATCGCAGGTTTGTTGGCCGGTTGCGCGGGCAAGCCTGCGGCTGAAGAGGTGGAGAGCGACTCCCCGACCCAACCGCTCCAGCTAAGCTGCTATCAGGCGGGCTGGCAGGCAGAAACGGTGCCGGTGGTCTACAAACGCGGCGGTCCGGAGGTGTGGGATCGTTATGAATTCATGCCGCGGACCGGCAATGTAGGCTGTCTGTGAGCCAGGTCTGAAACCCGTTGGCAACATTGACGGGCTTCAGCGGTCTTTAAAGGGTGGATATTTTTCCGCGAAAGGAGTTTCGCCATGAAGATCGCTGCCCTGGCTCTGATGAGTTGCATTGTACTGGCTGGTTGTAC
Source organism: Pseudomonas sp. B20 (assembly GCF_020515755.1). Classification (NCBI taxonomy): domain Bacteria; kingdom Pseudomonadati; phylum Pseudomonadota; class Gammaproteobacteria; order Pseudomonadales; family Pseudomonadaceae; genus Pseudomonas; species Pseudomonas sp. B20. The sequence goes on along the minus strand of NZ_JAHPJG010000024.1, from coordinate 1,809 downwards.
CGGTTCTGGCTCGCGTGCCAAGACCTGTCAGATATTCAGCCCGGCTGCCGTGAATGTGCCGACGACTGAAAACAGTCAACGGGTCGAGGCACATGTCACCGGTGAGCCGGCCGATGACCGAAATCAGCAACAGAACTGCCCCTGACAGTTGAAACGACCGGCACGTGCCGCGTTTCGCAGGGCAGCCAGGAGACGTAATGAAAGGCGTGATTGCCCTTGGGGTTTTGGCAGTGCTTGGCGGTTGTTCGAGCATGAGTTCACCGCAGCAGAATGACCCCTGGAATCGCTGGGTATGCGACAGCAATGCAGAGGTCAACTGGCGCTACATCGACTCGGCCAGGAAGGAAGTCGATGTGCGTCTGAATCAGAGCGATCAGGTGTTCAGGCTCAAGGCCGAACCCGGCGCTGCCAGCGGTACGCTGTACAGCAACAATGTGTTGGCATTCGTCAACAAGGGTAGCGAGGGCCTGATCTACTGGGACGCTACCAACGATCTGATCGGTCGCGGCTGCAAGGCCAGATAAGTCGGATCTCGGGCACACACGCACGGCCTCGCGGCTGAGCTTATAACTTGAATGGCAGCCGCCACTACGGCAGGCTTGCTCGACTAACGACCCTACCGGGAGAGACACAGACAATGGCACTTATCAGCATGCGCCAGATGTTGGACCACGCAGCCGAATTCGGCTACGGCGTTCCAGCTTTCAACGTAAACAACCTGGAACAGATGCGCGCCATTATGGAAGCGGCCGACAAGACCGACTCCCCGGTGATCGTCCAGGCTTCTGCCGGTGCCCGCAAGTACGCCGGTGCGCCGTTTCTGCGTCACCTGATCCTCGCCGCGATCGAAGAGTTTCCACACATCCCGGTGGTCATGCACCAGGACCACGGCACCAGCCCTGACATCTGCCAGCGCTCGATCCAGCTGGGCTTCAGCTCGGTGATGATGGACGGCTCGCTGCGTGAAGACGGCAAGTCCCCGGCCGATTACGACTACAACGTCGACGTTACCCGCCGTGTTGTGTCCTTCGCTCACGCCTGCGGCGTTTCGGTGGAAGGCGAGCTGGGCGTGCTGGGTTCGCTGGAAACCGGCATGGCCGGTGAAGAAGACGGGGTTGGCGCGGAAGGCGTTCTGGATCACAGCCAGATGCTGACCGACCCGGAAGAAGCCGCCGACTTCGTCAAGCGTACTCAGGTCGATGCCCTGGCCATCGCCATCGGCACCAGCCACGGCGCTTACAAGTTCACCAAGCCGCCTACCGGCGACATCCTGGCGATCGAGCGTATCAAAGAGATCCACAAGCGCATCCCCAACACTCACCTGGTGATGCATGGTTCTTCGTCCGTTCCACAGGAATGGCTGAAGATCATCAACGAGTTCGGCGGCGACATCAAAGAAACCTACGGTGTGCCGGTCGAAGAAATCGTTGAAGGCATCAAGCACGGCGTGCGCAAGGTCAACATCGACACCGACCTGCGTCTGGCGTCGACCGGTGCCATCCGCGAGTTCATGGCCAAAAACCCGAGCGAGTTCGACCCGCGCAAGTACCTGGCCAAGACTGTTTCGGCCATGCGCGACGTCTGTATCGCCCGTTACGAAGCATTCGGCACCGCTGGCAACGCCTCGAAGATCAAGCCGATCTCCCTGGACGCCATGTTCGAACGCTACGCGCGTGGCGAACTGGATGCCAAGGTCAACTGAGTTGACTGAGCATTGAAGAAACCCGCAGAAATGCGGGTTTTTTTATGTCCGGCCAAAAGCACTTGCCGGGCGAATGAATGCTCCGCGCTCATGGTTAGACACAAGTA
>NZ_JAHPJG010000023.1:0-114696 GCF_020515755.1 Pseudomonas sp. B20 | reverse complement strand
CTCTGTATATTTACCCATGACGCCTCCAAAGGTTGCATCCAACCTTCGGGGGTCACCCCACTCCGCGTGGGAATGCAGTTCGTGACGCTCCGCGTCACACAGCGGTTCTGCGATATCAGGTGGATTGAGGTTCAACTCAGGTCACCTTTTCGCCCCTCGGCGACTCACTTTGAGGGACCAAAGTGAGCAAAGTCCTTCGCTCCTGTTTCCGGCCCGACTTCGTCGGGTTCCTTCGCCCTGTCACTGATCCGGGGGTCGCCGGATCAGCGCCAGGACTCAGCCGTCACTAACGTCGCACTCTGCGTCGTCAGTGCCATCGCGGTTGAAAAGCACTGCGGTGGCAGCGACTGCGTTTAAGGCATAACATTGTTTCGCATCGACGATTTGTGACGCGGAGCACCAAGAACTCCATGCCTGCACGGAGCATTGGCACGATAATCACTGGAGCGTGCGAAACGAGAGTGAGAAATCACTTTCTCACGGCTTTGGCCACGTCCAGCCTGCGCAGGTGGCAGGTGACTTCTTCGCGGTCGTGGTAGAGCTGTTTGCAGCCGATGGACACGCGTACCCCTCGCGTCTGAAAGCCTTCTTCGATGCGGTCGAGCAGTCGGCGTACTTCAGCGTAGCGCTGTTTCATCGGCAACTTGAGGTTGACCACCGCTTCGCGGCACAGGCCTTCACCCAGCCAGGTTTCCAGCAGGGCTGCATTGCGCGCAGGCTTTTCGACGATGTCGCAGACCATCCAGTCCACGGGGTGCCGAGGCTTGTAGGTAAAACCGTCCGCCATCAGATGCTGCACCAGCCCGGTGTCCATCAGGCTTTCCGCCATCGGCCCGTTATCGATGGCGGTCACCAGCATGCCGCGGCGCACCAGTTGATACGTCCAGCCGCCCGGCGCGGCACCCAGGTCCACGCCGGTCATGTCGCCGGAAAGGCGCTCGTCCCACTGGTCTCTGGGAATGAAATGGTGCCAAGCCTCTTCAAGCTTCAAGGTCGAACGGCTTGGCGCCTCGCGGGGAAACTTGAGGCGCGGGATACCCATGGGCCACATGGCGGAGTTGTCCGCATCGGCCAGACCGAGAAACACCTCGCGACCACTCTTGAAGGTCAGCAGCAGACGCGGCTTGCGCGGGTCATCCACCAGTTTGCCTGCCTGAGTCAGGGCCTTGCGCAGCGGCGCTTCGAACTTCTTGCAGAAATTCGACAGTTCCTTGCCGTCGTTGGTATCCACGACCTCCAGCCACAGACTGCCGCAGGTAGGGAACGCCGCCAGCTGCGCGAGAATCACACTGATGCGATCGGTTTCCGGCAACTCGAGAAACAGCCCCCGCGCCCACTGCCGGGGAAAGATCAGCTTGTCGAAGCGCTGACCGTTCATCAACCGTTCGGCGCCATCCGCCTCGGTGCAGATGAATTCGGCGCAGGCCGTGTCGGGACGGGCCTTGGCATACCCGGCCACGTCCAGGCGCGCGGCGTGATCGGCTATTTCCGAGCAGACTTCGCCCTCAAAACCGGGTCGGCAGTGCATAAACAGTGTATTCATGGGTTACTCCTGGGCAGTGGGCACTCGGGCGTAACCCCGCAGACTTGAAAGCCGCGCATGATAGCCCAATCCAGGAACCACTGGTGCGGCCGAACAGTCCACACAACTTGAAGCCTGATGCGGCGCTCCCGACCTGATGCACATGGAGCCCGTGAACCGATGTTCGGAGAACATTCCTCAAAGGAGACATTCATGCCCTCCCTCGATAGCCTGAAGAGCCTTAAAACCCTCGAAATCGATAACAAGACCTACCACTACTTCAGCCTGCCGGAAGCCGCCCGATCGCTGGGCGATCTGGACAAGCTGCCCATGTCACTCAAGGTGCTGCTGGAAAACCTGCTGCGCTGGGAAGACAACAAGACGGTAACCGGCAACGACCTCAAGGCCCTCGCCGACTGGTTGACCGAGCGTCGTTCGGACCGGGAAATTCAATACCGCCCTGCCCGCGTCCTGATGCAGGACTTCACCGGCGTACCGGCGGTGGTCGATCTGGCCGCCATGCGCGCGGCCGTGGCCAAGGCCGGCGGCGATCCGCAGCGAATCAACCCCCTTTCCCCGGTGGACCTGGTGATCGACCACTCGGTGATGGTCGACAAGTTTGGCAACGCCGAAGCCTTCGGCGAGAACGTCGATATCGAGATGCAGCGCAACGGCGAGCGCTACGCGTTCCTGCGCTGGGGCCAGAGCGCTTTCGATAATTTCAGCGTGGTGCCGCCCGGCACCGGCATTTGCCATCAGGTGAACCTCGAATACCTGGGCCGCACGGTATGGACCAAGGAAGAGGACGGCCGCACTTACGCGTTCCCCGACACCCTGGTCGGTACCGACTCGCACACCACGATGATCAACGGCCTGGGCGTGCTGGGCTGGGGCGTGGGCGGTATCGAAGCCGAAGCGGCGATGCTCGGCCAGCCGGTGTCGATGCTGATTCCCGAAGTGATCGGTTTCCGGCTGACCGGCAAACTGAAGGAAGGTATTACAGCTACCGACCTGGTGCTCACCGTCACCCAGATGCTGCGCAAGAAAGGTGTGGTCGGCAAGTTTGTCGAGTTCTTCGGCGACGGCCTGGCCGATCTGCCGCTGGCCGACCGCGCGACCATTGCCAACATGGCGCCTGAATATGGCGCGACCTGCGGTTTCTTCCCGGTCGATGACGTGACACTGGACTACCTGCGTCTGTCAGGTCGCCCCGACGAAACCGTCAAGCTGGTCGAAGCGTATTGCAAGGCTCAGGGTCTATGGCGTCTGGCGGGCCAGGAACCGGTGTTCACCGACAGCCTGGAACTGGACATGAGCACGGTCGAAGCCAGCCTTGCCGGCCCCAAGCGCCCTCAGGATCGTGTAGCACTGCCGAATGTGTCCAAGGCGTTCAGCGATTTCCTCGGTCTGCAGGTCAAGCCTGCCAAGGTCGATGAAGGTCGGCTGGAGAGCGAAGGCGGCGGCGGTGTCGCGGTTGGCAACGAGGCCCAGGTCAGTGGCGAAACCCAATATGAATACGACGGCCAGACTTATCACCTGAAAGACGGCGCCGTGGTGATCGCGGCGATCACGTCCTGCACCAACACTTCCAACCCCAGCGTCATGATGGCAGCCGGGCTGGTCGCGAAAAAAGCCGTCGAGAAAGGCCTGAAACGCAAGCCGTGGGTGAAAAGCTCGCTGGCACCCGGTTCCAAAGTGGTGACCGATTATTACAACGCAGCGGGTCTGACCCAATACCTCGACGCCTTGGGCTTCGATCTGGTCGGCTACGGCTGCACCACCTGCATCGGCAACTCCGGTCCGCTGCTGGAGCCTATCGAGAAAGCCATTCAGCAGTCCGACCTGACCGTTGCGTCGGTGCTGTCGGGCAACCGAAACTTCGAGGGCCGCGTCCATCCGCTGGTCAAGACCAACTGGCTGGCATCGCCACCCCTGGTAGTTGCCTATGCACTGGCAGGCTCGGTGCGCATCGACATCAGCAGCGAACCGCTGGGCGAAGGTGCAGACGGCAAGCCGGTTTACCTGCGTGATATCTGGCCGAGTCAGCAGGAAATCGCCGACGCTGTGGCCAGCGTCAACACCGGCATGTTCCACAAGGAATACGCCGAAGTCTTTGCCGGCGACGAACAATGGCAAGCCATCGAGGTGCCGCAGGCTGCCACCTACGTCTGGCAGGACGATTCCACCTACATTCAGCACCCGCCGTTCTTCGACGGCATCGACGGTCCGCTGCCGGTTATCGAAGACGTGGAAAACGCACGCATCCTGGCGCTGCTGGGCGACTCGGTGACCACCGACCACATCTCCCCTGCCGGTAATATCAAGGCCGACAGCCCAGCCGGGCGCTACCTTCAGGAGAAAGGCGTCAAGTATCAGGACTTCAACTCTTACGGCTCGCGCCGTGGCAACCATGAAGTGATGATGCGCGGGACCTTTGCCAATATCCGTATCCGCAACGAAATGCTCGGCGGCGAAGAAGGTGGCAACACGGTGCATGTGCCCTCCGGCGAGAAGCTGGCGATCTACGACGCGGCCATGCGTTATCAGACAGAAGGCACGCCGCTGGTGATCATTGCCGGTCTGGAATACGGCACGGGCTCTAGCCGTGACTGGGCTGCCAAGGGTACCAACCTGCTGGGCGTCAAGGCGGTCATCGCCGAAAGCTTCGAACGGATTCACCGCTCGAACCTGGTGGGCATGGGCGTGCTGCCATTGCAGTTCAAAAACGGCCAGACGCGCAAGACCCTTGGCCTGACCGGCAAGGAGACGTTGAAGATCACCGGGCTGACCAACGCAGACGTGCAGCCGGGCATGAGCCTGACCCTGCATATCGAACGCGAAGACGGCAGCAAGGAAACCGTCGACGTGCTGTGCCGCATCGATACGCTTAACGAAGTGGAATACTTCAAGTCAGGCGGCATTCTGCATTACGTACTGCGCCAGCTGATCGCGTCCTGATACCCCTGAATGGGGCCTGCACCCTGTTTAAGGGTCAGGCCCCAGCATGAAAATTTCTATAATCTCGCCCCTGCCCTGCTGAACGCCGGATAGAATTCCCCGCTCTCAAGGCAGGACTTACTCATGACCACAAGGCACTGGCTGACTTTCTGCCTCCTGAGCAGCGGCTACGCGCTGGCGTTGTTTCACGGCAGCCTTGACCCTTCGGCAGCGCTGAGCTTTGGCGCATTGTTCATTGCCTGGTTCTGCGTGGCGCGATCCTCTTATTCCTCCATTCGCCTGTGTGGCCACGGATTGTTCATCGTGACCGGTCTGGCGCTGGCCTTTCACCTGGCGCCCGGCTTCAATAACGCCAACGTCATCGAAGCAACGCGATTCAGTGCCGATGCCGCGCTGTTCTCCATGGACCTGAATCTGGACAAGCCGCTGATCGGCTTCTGGCTGATACTGGCCTGCCCCTGGATTCTGCCCAAGGTTGACGTCGCCCATTCACTGCAAACCGGGCTTCTGGCGCTGATTGTGACGTCGGCGTTCTGCATGACCGCTGCGGTCATGTTGAACGTCGTCGGCTGGACACCGAAATGGCCTGCCCAGGGCCTGATATGGCTGCTCAACAACCTGTTGCTGGTGACCCTGACCGAAGAGCTGTTTTTCCGCGCTTATCTGCAGGGCAGCCTGATGCGCCTGTTCAAGAGCTCAAGGTATGCGACGGCATTATCGATCACCCTCGCTGCCGGCCTGTTCGGGCTTGCGCACGCAGGTGCCGGCCCGCAGTGGGTGGCATTGGCAGGCATGGCTGGCGTGGGGTACGGCATCGCATTTCGTTTCGGCGGGCTGCAGGCCGCCGTCATCAGCCATCTGGGCCTGAACCTCGTGCATTTCGGGCTGTTCACCTACCCCATGCTGGCCCGCCAGGGCTGACTCTACGGTCACTTGTCGCACGCCGCTCAATTTATCGACGTGCCCGCCGATAACCACGCCATAGTCTTCCGGATCGAAGGATCGAAATCCCATGCGCAACAACCAGCCCGTCACTCAACATGAGCGGACATTTCCTGCCGAACAACGACTGATTTCCACCACCGACACCCGCGGCACCATCACCTATTGCAACGATGCCTTCGTCGATATCAGTGGCTACAGCGAGGCTGAGTTGGTGGGTGCGGCGCACAACACCGTACGTCATCCGGACGTACCGCCGGCGGTATTCGAGCACATGTGGACCACGCTCAAGTCCGGGCAGCCGTGGATGGGTATCGTCAAGAACCGCTGCAAGAACGGCGATCATTATTGGGTCAATGCCTACGTGACGCCGGTGCTGGAAAACCGCCAGGTGGTGGGTTTCGAGTCGGTACGTATCAAGCCGACCGCCGAACAGATCCGCCGTGCCGAGGCGCTTTACACCCGGCTCAACAAGGGCAAGAGCGCCGTCCCAAGCCGCGACAAGTGGCTGCCGGTACTTCAGGACTGGCTGCCGTTCATTCTGGTCAGCCAACTGAGCTTCCTGATCGGCGTGTGGCTCAATTCACACTGGGGGTTTGCCCTGGCTGCGGCACTGTCGGTACCACTGGGCCTGCTCGGGCTTTCCTGGCAGCAGCGTGGCACCAAACGCTTGTTGCGCCTGGCCGAACAGACCACTTCCGACCCGTTGATCGCGCAGATGTACACCGACAGCCGCGGCCCGCAAGCGCGCCTGGAAATGTCGATCCTCAGCCAGGAAGCGCGCATGAAAACCTGCCTGACGCGTTTGCAGGACACCGCCGAACACCTGAACAGTCAGGCCCGCCAGTCCAACTCGCTGGCCAATGCCAGTTCGATCGGGCTGGAGCGTCAGCGTGTGGAAACCGAGCAGGTTGCCGCCGCCATCAACCAGATGGCCGCCACCACCCAGGAAGTCGCCAGCCACGTAAACCGTGCCGCTGACGCCACCCAGCAGGCCAACGAACTGACGCGTCGCGGGCGCGATATCGCCGGTGAAACCCGCGAAGCCATTCAGCGTCTGTCAACCTCGGTGGGCGAAACCGGCCTGACCGTGACCCGCCTGGCCAAGGACAGCGATGAAATCGGCGGCGTGGTCGATGTGATCAAAGGCATCGCCGACCAGACCAACCTGCTGGCGCTCAACGCCGCGATCGAAGCGGCGCGCGCCGGTGAGATGGGTCGCGGTTTTGCCGTCGTGGCAGATGAAGTGCGCCAGCTGGCGCAACGCACCGCCGAGTCCACCGGGCAGATTCATGGCCTGATCGCCAAACTGCAGCAGACCGCAACCGACGCGGTACACACCATGGACACCGGTCGCCGTCAGGCCGAAGAAGGCGTTGCCCGGGTGCTGGAGGCAGATCAGGCGCTGGTGGGCATCAGCGAGGCTGTCGCCAATATCACCGACATGACCACGCAAATCGCCACCGCCACGGAAGAGCAAAGCGCCGTGGCCGAGGAAATCAATCGCAACATCGCCACCATCGCCGGCCTGGCAGACCAGACCTCTGACGAAGCGCGTCGCTCTGCGGTATTAAGTGGCGAACTGACCGACACGGCCAACTCACAGTATTCGCTGGTAGAGCGGTTTAATCGCTAAAGCCTGATACTGTTTGCCAAGCCTCGACAAACTTCGGTTGGTCGGGGCTTTTTAGGAGTATTAATAGTGTGCACTGTTAGCACCCTATTCAAATCTGACAGAACTTGAGAAGCCATCTGAAGAGCGTGTAGGATATTTCTTTAACATCTTTAACGACAGCAATGCAGTACTTTTGACCATTGACAGTGAACGCATACTCCGATTAGTTGAAACTCAGGTGGTGCGGTAGTTATCTATTACCCCTTACGTCGACATACAGATCGTTTTCAACAAAGCATTCCTGCCCGGTCTGGACACCCCGGCACTTTCAATGCAGTTTTAAGCACAGCAGCCTACATTTCTGCCCATAACCTTGACGGCCTCGCACGCTAACGCGTGCGAGACCCTAATGATAAAGTTGAGTGAATATTCCTACGCAGGAGTGGGAATTCAGCCAAAACTTACTTTTTTACCTTTTGTAAGACTTATCTGTAGTTAACGTCCTACAGGTATTTCACACACAAAAAGCCATGAAAGAACACCCACATCAAGCCACACCCTTTATTTACAGCATCTCCGACACTAACGAGCGATAACTCACTATGCACATGATACCAAATGTAACTGCATAACCTCGCACAACCTTGGCTTACCTTTGATATCGGCAGACACTTGACCTGAACACTTATGTGCCTTGTAATATTTCCGTTGCCGACAACTGCCGGCACGCACATAACAACTCAACTTAATGTCAATAAAAGAGTTTACGATGGATAAAGAACAATCCACGGATGTAGCGGCGCGCACCCAAAAAAAACAAAACAATCCCGACAGCGCGAGCACTGTTCAAGAAGCCCCGCCCCACAAGAGCCTCTACCGACACGCGAGCCCCCTCCATCTTCCATCCGATATTTCCGATACGCTGAAAGCACCTGTGCTGCCTGACATCGATCCTGATTCCATCAGTCACGAACAGGCACATGCGGGCATTACCATTCATATCCCGGGGTCAGTCAAAATGTGCTGGGGTGACGAAATCCGTTTTTATTGGGGGAAAAACCTGTCATCGACAACGCTTTTTCATCGGGTAGGCGAAAACAGCGTGATACGTGTGCTGTGCATTTCCTACACTTTTACGCCCTATATTCAGTACGGTCTGGTTGATCTGTATTACGAGCTTTATCGTGATCATCGACTGATCGGCACATCGCCAGTGCTACGGGTGAACGTCAACTACGCAGTGCCTGTCACCTCCCGACAGAGACAACGCAAACGCAGGTTCACCGATCATTAACTGAAAAGCCCCCGGTGATCATTCACCGGGGGCTCTGGTGTTGCTCAGGCACTGGCCTTAAGAATCAGAATGCCAGGCGTAGCCCTACATTCGCTCCCCAGGGTTGCTCGATATGCCGACCTTTCATGTAATCGAAGTCTGCGTGCAGTTTCAGACGCTCGGACAGCGACACCGATACCCCGGCTCCCAGTTCGCCGCGCGAACCGAACAGGCTGTTATCGAATTTCACATCGTTGGCTTTCACCTCGTTGCGGCGCGAAAACTCCTGTGCAACGGCGACGCGCACATAAGGCTGCAATACCCCGCCATCCTTGAGCGCGACACTGCGGCCCAGCGAGGTGCCCACCTTGCCCACTACCGATTGGGTCTGGTCGTTCTTCGCTTTCATGCCGTTGTCCAGGCGCAGTTCCTGTCCCTGAACGACGACACTGGACAACTGAGCGAACGGTTCGAGAAAGTAATCGTCCGCCAGTTTGATGTGGCGGCCGAACTCTACCCAGCCCCCTATCCCGTTGTTGGTGTAGTCACCCTTGGCCTTGCTTGCATCGCTCATGGCAACATCTGCCTTGTTGCGAAAGCGGTTGAGTTTGAGCACGCCGTCAACGTAGTAGCCTTCGTCCAACAGCCAGGTGGCATAGGCGCCTGCATAGTAGCTGTCGACTTTACCCGTAGTGCCACGGCTCAAATCGATACCGGACGTGCTGTACCCTCCCAGCACACCCACTACCAGTTGGCCGTTGCTGACCTCGACGGGCGCATCGACACCCAGCGACAGGCCACTTTGTTTCTGCCGGTAGTCAACACCGTCACTGGTCGTGGCATTCAGCCTGTTGCCATAGGCACGCATCCAGCCGCCCGCCCTGCCGCTTGCACGAACCTCACCCATGCGCGAACGCAAGGTAGAGAGCTCACTCATCCAGATGGCAGGTGCCGCGCTGTAAAGGGCAAGCGCGCTCTGGGTCGAAGGGCTTATGACCTTGTCTTTACCGACGATGAACCAGTCATTGCCTTGCTGCTCCAGCAAATACGAATAGGCGCCCAGGTCGACCCGTCCGCCCAGCAGGCTGAATTGCGCGTCGCCACCTTCGGTATGCACCACCTTGAGCGGTGCCATGTCGGCAGACACAATCTCCTCCCCCGTGTTGCGCACCCGCAAGCCGAACTGCCCACTGGCCTGGCCGTTGACGTCAATGAGGTCTCCGACGCCGTTGTCCAGATCCACGCGCAAGCCGAACGTGCCAGCCCCTGACAACTCATTCAGCGAAAGGGTATGAAACCCTTCGCCAGCAAACGAAACCCTGCCACCCTGCAGGGAAAGCGACGTGACGGCATTGTCGCCCTGCATCTGCCAGTGACTGCCCGAGGTAATCGCCAGACGGTTGCCATTGACGATGTCGCCGTTCAATTGCGCGCCGTTTTGCAGCGTGATGTTCAGGGTGCTGGTGTCATCGGCGACAAGGTTGCCATTGAGGGTGCTGTTGTCGACGTTGAAGTTGGCGGTGCTCTGGTTCAGAACCTCAAGAAGCATGCCATTGCCGGACAGCAGGAGGGTGTTGTTCTTGATCTCAATATCCGCAAGGTGGCTTATACCCTCACGCCCTTCCACCCTTATGGCAGCTCCAGTCAGCCCTTCGACGGTAGAGTTGTCGATGCTCAGTTGACCGTGATTGAACTGCGTTCCATCACCCACTGTGAGGCCTGGATGAGTGAACCATACCCCGTGAGACAAGCCTTTTATGTAGCTCCGGGAAGTGATATCAGCGCGAGCGCCAAAAATGCCAACGCCCCAGCCAGTGTGTCTACCCACTTCATCCTGCAGCGAGCTGACCTGTGTATTGCTGATCAGGGCCGAGGCGTCCTCGACAACGGTAATGCCGCCCCCTTTTCCCTCAACGACACTGTGTTCAAGTGTCACGTTCGAGTTGCCCTGCACGATGAGCGCTACCGAGCTATCGCTGAGGATGGTGGAGTCTTTAACTAAAACCCGAGCGTCACCGTCAGACAACATTCCATCCTTGACCAGGGTATTGCCCGTTAATTCGACCCTTCCGCCATAAGAAGACATACGTTTGATCGTAGCCCCATCGGAATGAAGGTATCCAGTACCGTATACAAGGTAATTACCAAATGCGCTGGCCGCATCCACATACTCTGTCCGGTCTCTGACAATCTCCCTAAGCGGAGAGTCGGCCATCACGTGAGTCGACGCGAGGTACGCAATAGCGCCCAGCCCTGCCCTGTAAAGCCCACACTTCCCAATAAAACACTCAGCCACAATAAGAAACTCTCAACATTCATAGGAGTTTTATTGTGGCTGCACCGCTAGCAGATACAATTAATTTCCACTAACAAACAAGTAGTCCAATTCCGAAACTTTAGTAGTACCTTTCCCACAAAACACTAGGCTAATCCGATTGGACAGCCAGCCTACATTAATAAAAATATTTATCCAAAGAGCATTGACAGCCGTTCAAAAAGTCTATTACTTAAAAATCCAGATGAAGCCAAGAGCTTCTCTCTGACGGCCAAGCGCCCCTGGAATTATCGTTATCGACTGACGACATCAGGACACTCCTGCTCGTCAATAAAAAATTAAATAGAGGAGTTTCGACATGCGTCAAAAAAATACTTTTTACACACGCGGCCCCAATCAAGAACCGACGCTCATACCACCGTTTGTTCCTGTCGCAGACGAAGTGGACGGACTTATAAAAACAGCCGACCTTGCCAATGACATCATCGTCGAATTTCCAGTCTGGGAAGGTGCCAGGCTTCAAGACTCTTACCAGTTGCGATTGAATGGCGATGAAGTTGGTTTAGCAGGCCAACTGATACCTCTTCCACCGGTCGGAACGCTATTACGCTTGACCATCCCCGTCGACACCGAACTGAAAGACGATGGCGCGTACGAACTTGACTACATGACGATCGGTTATCCCAGTGGTGTGAAGCAATCGTCCCAAATCAAAACGCTTGTTGTCGACCGCACCGCTCCGGGCGCCCATCAACTGGGTTACATGGATTTTCCGGCTGAGGCCAAAGATGGCCTGACACTTGAAGAGCTTCAGTCCATGGGCGGTGTATTGACCGGTAGCATTTTCGGATATTCGGGACTGAATCGCGGCGACGTTATCAAAACCTATTGGGGAAACGTGCCCGGTCCAGAGCTTGAACTGAACGGTCTGGAAGATGAAAGTCAAGCGATCGAAATCCTGTTTACCCAAGAGTTTCTTACTGCTCTCGGCAGCCCTGCAGGTGCAACCTATTACACGGTGACAGACCGAGCCGGCAACACGTCTGCCGAGTCTCAGAAGATTACCATCCCTCTGTTTCTGACCGAAGTGACGCCCGGCCTGCCTGCTCCGGTTATTGATAATAACGACGGCGTGATTGATTACGCAGAGGCCATGGCCAGCGTCGAGGTAAAAATTCCTTTCTCGTCCTTTTTGATGGAAGGCGATCAGATTCTCCTGCACTGGGGTTCTGAAGAGTTAGGGCCTGCCGCTATTGCCGTGGAGGACTTGGGCGAGCCTTTCATTCTGTTTTTTGATGTCCCGTATCTGATCATTGAACAGGCTCAGAATGGTCTGCGCGATATCAAGTATGACGTCATTAGAAACGGACAGGTTACCGGTACTTCAGACCCGCTTGAGGTGCTTGTCAACATCGAGCTGCCCGTACCCGGCATTCTCGACAAACCGACGATCAAAGGTAGCAGCAGCACGCCCAGCAATGAAGACAACTTTATTGATGAGAACGACTTTGAACTTGACGCCACCGTATTGATTAACTGGAACCCCCTCTTTAAGGCCAATCAGATCTTGACAGTCTTTTGGGGTGGCCAAGAGGTATTGGAACAACCCTACACGCTCACCAACAGCGACGTCGTCGCAGGCCGTACGCTGTTGCTCACTGCGCTGAACAGTAAGTTCACCGCCGTGGGCACAGGAAACGACATCAGAGTTTATTACACCGTCAAAACCGAGGGTAACCCCAATCTCTCCACGTCATCAGAGCAGGGCTTGATCGTGCGTTCAAAAAATGAATTACCGGGTGGCCCGGACGGACCAGAAGCGCCGCAATTTATGTCGCTGTCTGCCAACGGCACGCTCACCTTTGAAAACAGTGCGCAAGGCGCCCCCATTTTTATCCAACCCTATTTAAATATGGCCCCAGGACAAGTCATTGTCTTCACCTATGAAGCCTACAACGAGCTGGTGGGCGATGATAAAAAATTCGAATGGTCAGTCACGTCACCGGCCCTCACTCAGGAAGAGGTCCAAAACGGCGTTAATATTCTGGTGCCCCGCACTGTATTGAACCAGCACTGTTACGGGCATGCCGAGATCAGCTTCCAGGTAAGAAGCAGTATGGGCCAAGGTAATTCGAAACGCGCCAGCGCCTACGTCGATATGCGTGTCGGTGGACTCTGCAGAATTTGACCTCGCCTGAACGTCGCCATTTATCTTTAAACACGAAAAAGAGAACATCCATGAATACACTACAGACCTTACCTGCACTGCCTGTCCCACTGCCCTTGAGCTATAACCCTCAAGGCATTGGCGATGTTGACGTAGCAGATCCGGCCAAGCCGATAGAAATACTGATCGGCCCTATCAACCTCAAGCCAAAAGACCGGATCGACCTGTTCTGGGGCACACACAATGAGGTTATTGATACCTACACACATTCTTCAGACTCACCGAACACCAATGGCTTTTTTTCATTGTATGTGGATACCCGCTGGGTCCAGTCAGGCCTTACTGATGTCAACTATCTCTATACACCGTTCCCCTCCAATATCCAGGAACATTCGCCTGTTAACAAAATAGTCGTCAAACTGGAAATCCCCGGTGGTCGGGATCCCGACCCAGCCACACCCTACGAAAATGAAAAGCTCGACATCCCGACCGTCAACCCGTCTGGTGTGATCACCTCACCTGAGGGGGTAAGCGTTACCCTCGACGCTTACGAAAATATGGCTACAGGTGATTCGATTTTTATCTATTGGCACGGCATCAGAGTCGAACATCCTCCTCTGACAGCAGACCAGCTTGGTAAACCGGTCACTGTGAGTATCGACAAGCAGATCATTATCGAAGCAGGGGACTCGGAAAATATTGTTGTCCGTTACGATGTCAGGGATGTCGTCAATAACTGGTCCCGCTTCTCTTTCCCAGCCTATGTCACAGTCGAAGCTGGCAACTCCAGCCTGCAGGCCCCCATCGCCCCGCAGGCGCCCAACATGGAGCTTGACCTCGATAAACTGGCGGGCGCAGATGTTCAAGCGCTTGTGCTGTCACATGCCAGTATCGCCACCGGTGACATCATAAACTTTGTGATGGAGCGAAATACTGCAGAAGGCATTCAACTGGAGTCCTTCACCGCATCAAAAGTGGTTCAGATACCTGGCAGCTTCGTAGAGTTTCTTATCCCCAATGAACAGTTCCACCCCATCGCACAGGGTCGGGCACGCCTGAAATACACAGTGATCAAAGACACTGGCGAGGCGTTGCGCTCAAAAAGTCTGACACTCGCAGTACTCGGCCAACCGCAGCAGCTGTCATTGCCACAAGTCCAAGGCGTCACCAATGGAATTCTGAACCCTGATAGTCACAATGTGATCACTCAGGTGCCGCCTTACTACTTTATGGCAGACGGCCACGACATCAACCTGGTATGGATTGGCAAAACTGCTAACGGTGAGACGGTCATGCATCAGGAGGTTAAAAACCTGAATGCCGATGATATCGGCAAGAGCATCGAGTATTTGATTCCGGATGAAAAGGTTGGTGCATTGGCAGGCGGCTCACTTGAGGTTTACTACACCGTAACCACCTACGCGAAAGCGTTCTTCAAATCGCCCACACTACGGTTGCTCGTGGACGTGGATAACAGCACTCCGCTGGAAGCTCCTGTCGTAGATAAGCTGAGTGCGGACGGCATTCTCGACCCGGCCGATGTACCACTCGAAGCCATTGTTCGCGTGTCGCCTTATCGCGCAATGGCTGAGGGAGACAAAGTCACCATTCACTGGGAAGGCGTTGACGCAGAGGGTACCTATGGCACCTACACCGTTATTAATTCCGGAACCGTCAACAGGGAGACCGTATTCCGCATTCCTAAACGGTACGTAGATGCCAATTTAAACAGGCTGGTCCAGGTCTGGTATACGGTACAACACGGAGACAGAATTGCTGAGTCGGAGAAATTAGCAATTACTATCCGTGAGATGGTGGCACTGCCCCTCCCCACCCCCACCCTGAAAGAAGCCATCGGTACCACGCTCGACCCGGCCAACGCTTCATCCGGTGCAACCGTGGTGATCGACGCCGTCGCCAATCTGCAAGCGGGCGACCAGGTCATCACACAGTGGCAAGGGCCCAACGGCAACGACACCCGGGAAAAAACCCTGACTGGCGCAGACGCGGGCAAGACGCTGGAGGTAGTGTTTGCTGCGGCGCTGGTGACGGCAAACGCCGGGCAGACGGTGGCGATTTCTTATGTCGTCAATCGCGTCAACGGTCTGGTGCAGGTATCCGGCACGCTGGCCTTGCAGATTCTGGCGGCGCAGCCCGAGCTTGAGCTAGACACTTCGCCGGTCACGCTGGCTGGCAAGGTGTATCTGCTTCCGGGCTCGCCGGACCTGTTGCCGAACTTCCCGGCCGACACCACCCTTCTGCGTCAAGCCAGTGGCGGACAGGCACCCTATCAGTACGCTTCGAGCGACCCGCTGGTCGCGAAAGTGGACAGCAATGGCCTGACCTCGGTTCGAGGCAAAGGCATGGCCATCATTACTGCGACCGATGCGCTGGGCGCGAGCAAGCAGTACACGGTGACCGTCACCGGCGTCATCCATTGCATCGGCCTGGGCAGCGGCAGCTTTTCTCAGATCAGCAAAAACGCGGGCAACAACAGCGCGAGGATTCCAACCATTCACGAGCTGGTGGATATCTACGCCTTGTATGGCAATCGCTGGCCGATGGGTAAAGGCAACTTTTGGTCGTCGACTGTTTCAAGCCCCGGCATCGGCGGATGGAACTGGTATTACGTGAAAAACATGGTCACTGGCGGCAACTTCAAGCTGAAGAGTCACAATTCCAGTCTTGGCGTAGGCATCAGATGATCGATTGCTGAAACCCATTGTTAATCCGACAGGGCGTTGCGCTAAAGGCGTAACGCCCTGTCGCCGTTTTCAGGAGCTTCTCAGGGCCAGCCCATGCACCGACCGACTCCCTCACCCAAACGCTGCGTCCAACCTGCTGTCCATGGAGGCCGCTTTGCCGCGAGCATCAACACACAGCCTTTCAGGACGTCCTCACTGACCGGTCGACTGACGCTGAGATCGGAGCTGGAACAGGCCCCCGCTCAGTGGATATGGCAAGTCATCGCCGATGGCAAGGTGGGCAACCGGCGAACCACCATCGGCCTGTTTCTGGATCGCGATCTGGAGCCCGGCGATCACGACCTTATCGATCATGAGCAGATCAAGGTGATCTACACCGAAACGCTGCACCGGAAGAACATCGTCTACCACTCGGCGCATTTCCAGGGCGGCCGGCTGGTGCTGCTTGAAGCCAACCCCTGCACACTGCAGATAAGGGGCGTGTTCAGTTTCAATATGTCATCCATCAACCTTGATGTGACCGACGGCGCCTTCGACCTGTATTGCCGCTGACTCAGCCGCGCAGGAACCCGGCAATCTCTCTCGCGGATTCAGCCAGGCATTGCTCGTGGCTGATACCCGCGACCTTCAGGGGTTTGAGGTCGTGATTGGCTGTCGGCAACCAGTGCAACCGGATGGCACTGGACAATGCATAACCCTCTACGGCTTCGCGATTGCCCAGCGCGTCGCGTTCGCCCTGAACGATCAGCGTGGGTGTCTTCAGCTCGGCCAGATGCGCCACGCGTGGTTTTTCAGGCTTGCCCACGGCGTAGAACGGATACCCCAGGCACACCAGCGCATCGACCTCAAGCTCGTCGGCGATCAGGCTGGCCATCCGCCCACCCATTGATTTGCCGCCGACCGCCAGACGCCCGTTGATGTGCGTACGCGCGCAGGTGAACACCTCTCTCCAGCATTCCAACAGTTGTGCTTGTGGATTGGGTGGACGCTTGCTGCCGCCCTGACGCCGCTGCGCCATGTAGGGGAACTCGAAGCGCAGGGTGCTGATACCTTGCGCCGCCAGATCAGCCGCCATGCGGTTCATGAAGTCGCTGTCCATGGGTGCGCCGGCACCATGCGCCAGCAGCAGGGTCGGTGTGTCCAGCGCATCCGCAGGTTGCGCGGGCGTCCACAGCCAGCCTCTTTCATTGACCAGCTGCAGCCATTGATCCTGACCGATATCGGGCTTCAAGCCGTTGCTCATGGTTGCCTCATTCAGGTGGGTCGCAAAGTAGCCCGTCACTATAACGGCGAATCGGGTGGCGAATCCTGCACGAATCGCGAGCGCACGGCGCATCGACATGCCCCGCCAGGTCGGACAGCCACCATTCAGGTCTGCCTGGGTACTCTGTCAAGGTGCACAAGGTAAAGTACCGAGGCGATGAGCGCCCCAAACCTGACACCGCCGGGCGGTTTCATTGACGGCACTGGCCGCGCGCACTTGCAACAACACCGTTGAGTCGGTCACCAGAGTCATATGCCTGCTCAGGCCAACTTGCTGGGCAATGACAGGTGTTACTGCCGACTGAATAGACGTGACAGTCTTTGCGCGAGTCCTGATCAACTCGTCTGTACGCGAAGATCGCCACCGCTGTATTCCAGTCCAGCGGCGATGCGTGAACTCCGCACCCTGCAACGGGGTGCGGAATACCTTCTGAGCCTGCTCTCAACGCAGCATCACCAAACACAGCCACTTTTCGTACAGAGCCTGCGACTTCCCACACCCCTGTTTCAAAGCTAAACTCGCCAACACGCGTCTGCCGCAAGCCTTTGACGCTCGTTGATGTGCCTGTCTGTTCCTGCCCCTGCCTTTTCGGTGTGCTTCGATGCCATTTCCAGCACTGCATCGCGCTGGCCCGATTACGTCTGCGGTAACCCTCTGAATCGTGGAAGTCTGCAATGAGCACAACAATCAGTCCGACAACCTACAACTACACCGTGGTGCGCCAGTTTGCCATCATGACCGTGGTCTGGGGTGTGGTCGGCATGAGCCTGGGCGTGTTCATTGCTTCGCAGCTGGTCTGGCCTGGGCTGAACCTGGAGCTCGAATGGACCACCTTCGGACGCCTGCGCCCTCTGCACACCAATCTGGTGATCTTCGCCTTCGGCGGCTGCGCGCTGTTCGCCACCTCCTATTACGTGGTGCAACGCACTTGCCAGACTCGGCTGATTTCCGATGGTCTGGCGGCCTTCACCTTCTGGGGCTGGCAGGCCGTGATTGTCGGCGCCATCGTGACCCTGCCGATGGGCTACACCACTACCAAGGAATATGCCGAGCTCGAATGGCCGGTGGCGATTCTGCTGGCCATCGTCTGGGCCGCCTACGCGGCGGTGTTTTTCGGCACCATCGTCAAACGCCGCACCCGGCATATCTACGTCGCCAACTGGTTCTACGGCGCGTTCATCGTCGTGACCGGCATGCTGCACATCGTCAACCATATCTCGTTGCCGGTCAGCCTGTTCAAATCCTATTCGGCGTATGCCGGTGCGACCGATGCCATGATCCAGTGGTGGTACGGACACAATGCCGTCGGTTTTTTCCTGACCACCGGTTTTCTCGGCATGATGTATTACTTCGTGCCGAAACAGGCCGAGCGTCCGGTCTACTCCTATCGTTTGTCCATCGTGCATTTCTGGGCATTGATCACCCTGTATATCTGGGCCGGTCCTCACCATCTGCACTACACCGCCCTGCCGGACTGGGCGCAGTCACTGGGCATGGTGATGTCGATCATTCTGCTGGTCCCCAGTTGGGGCGGGATGATCAACGGCATGATGACGCTGTCGGGCGCGTGGCATAAATTGCGGACCGATTCGATACTGCGCTTTCTGGTGGTCTCGCTGGCGTTCTATGGCATGTCGACCTTCGAAGGTCCGATGATGGCAATCAAGACCGTCAACTCGCTTTCGCACTACACGGACTGGACCATCGGCCATGTCCACGCCGGAGCCCTGGGCTGGGTCGCGATGATTACCATCGGGTCGGTCTATCACATGATTCCGAAACTCTACGCCCGCCCGCACATGTACAGCGTCAGCCTGATCAACACGCACTTCTGGCTCGCGACCGTCGGCACCGTGCTGTACATCACCTCGATGTGGGTCAATGGCATCACCCAGGGCCTGATGTGGCGCGCGGTGAACGACGACGGCACGCTGACCTACTCCTTCATCGAAACCATGCAGGCCAGCCACCTGGGCTATATCGTGCGGGCCATCGGCGGCGCGATTTTCACCAGCGGCATGTTGCTGATGGCCTACAACGTCGTGCGTACGATACGTGCCTCTGACCCGCAGGCGGCCGCAGCGGCCACCCGCATTGCAGTCGCAGGAGCGCATTGATGAAGCACGATGCGCTGGAAAAAAACATCGGCCTGCTGGCCTTCTTCATGGTGATTGCCGTGAGCATCGGTGGGCTGACGCAGATCGTCCCGCTATTCTTTCAGGACGTGACCAACCAGCCTATCGAGGGCATGAAGCCACGCAGCGCGCTTGAGGTGGAAGGCCGTGATGTGTTCATCGCCAACGGCTGCGTCGGTTGCCACTCGCAGATGATCCGCCCGTTGCGCGCCGAAACCGAGCGCTACGGGCATTACTCGGTGGCAGGCGAAAGTGTCTGGGATCATCCTTTCCTGTGGGGCTCCAAACGCACCGGGCCGGACCTGGCAAGGATCGGCGGTCGCTACTCGGACGAGTGGCACCGGGTACACCTGAACAACCCTCGCGACCTTGTTCCGACCTCGATCATGCCGGCTTATCCGTTTCTGGCCGAGAAGACACTCGACAGCACGCAGACTGCAAAAAAGCTGCAGGTGCTGCGTACCCTCGGCACCCCTTACACCGACGCGGATATCGCCGGTGCAGCGGCTGCAGTGCAGGGTAAGACCGAAATGGACGCGCTGGTGGCCTATCTGCAAGGCCTTGGCACGCTCATCAAGAGCAAACGGTGATCATGATGGACATCGGAATGATTCGAGGCCTTGGCACACTGGTCGTGATGGTGGCGTTCATCGGCCTGATGCTGTGGGTGTTCAGCCCTGCCCGCAAGGCAGACTTCGACGACGCGACCCTGCTGCCTTTCGCGGATGACCCCGAGGCCATCGGCAAGGTCGAAACTGCCAGGGCTGAACGGGACGGCCGGTCATGAGTACGTTCTGGAGCCTGTACGTCGCGGTCCTGACCCTGGGCACCCTCATCGCCATGCTGTGGCTGCTTCTGTCCACGCGCAAAGGTCAGCCCGACGAACCCACGGATGAAACCGTCGGCCATACATTCGACGGTATCGAGGAGTACGACAACCCGCTACCCAGATGGTGGTTCTACCTATTCATAGCGACCATCGTCTTTGCGTTGGGCTATCTGCTCCTGTACCCGGGCCTGGGCAACTGGCAGGGCTTGCTGCCCGGCTATGAATACCGGGACCAGGACAGCCAGACGCAATTCTCCGACGGCCAGCAAGGCTGGACCAGTGTCCACGAATGGGAGCGGGAAGTCGCAAACGCCGAGGCCCGTTACGGGCCGCTGTTTGCCAGGTACGCCGCCATGCCCGTCGAGGAAGTGGCCAAAGACCCGCAGGCGCTGAAAATCGGCGCACGTCTGTTCGCGTCCAACTGCTCGGTCTGCCACGGCTCTGACGCGAAAGGCGCCTATGGCTTTCCCAATCTGACCGACGCCGACTGGCGCTGGGGCGGCGATGCCCAGGCGATCAAGACCTCTATCCTCGCCGGGCGCATGGGTGTGATGCCGGCCCTGGGCGGCGTGCTTGGCGAACAAGGGGTGCGCGATGTGGCGGCCTACGTGCTGACGCAACTGGACGCGCGCCCGCTACCGCAGGATGCCAAGGCTGACCCGGTGGCCGGACAAAAGACCTTCGCCAGCCTGTGCGTTGCCTGTCATGGGCCAGAGGGCAAGGGAATGCCGATTCTCGGCGCGCCGGACCTGACCCACCCCAACGCGTTTATCTACGGCTCCAGCTTCGCTCAGTTGCAGCAGACCATTCGTGATGGCCGCCAGGGCCAGATGCCTGCTCAGCAAGCATTGCAAGGCAATGACCGGGTTCACATTCTGGCTGCCTATGTTTACAGCCTGTCCCGCCAGGAGCAGCCAGCTGAATCCAAATGACAGGGCGCCGGTCAGCCCGGGGTTGTAGCATTCTGAAAGAACAAATTCTTTGTAGTTACATCTCTACATGACTAGACTGGTTGATGACCACGACACCCTGTCTACTCATTCTGGAAGTCGCACACATGACCACTACCCTCTCCAGCCGTGAATTCAATCAGGACACCAGCGGGGCCAAGAAAGCGGCTAATGAAGGCCCGGTGTTCATTACCGACCGCGGCCGCCCGGCCCATGTGCTGCTTTGCATCGAGGATTACCTGAAGCTGACCGGCAGCGCGGCAAGCATCGCCGACATGCTGATAATGCCCACTGACATCGATATCGAGTTCGAGCCTCAGCGCGCCGTGATCACGCCCCGACAGGTTGATCTGTCCTGATGTTCCTGCTCGACACCAACGTGGTTTCAGAGCTCAGAAAGCGCACTGCAGACGCCAACGTGCTGCGCTGGTCGCGAACACAAATGGCCTCCAGCCTGTTCATCTCGACCATCACGATTCTTGAACTCGAAACCGGTATCCTGCGCATCGAACGCCGCGACCCGACACAAGGCGCAGTATTGCGACTGTGGCTCGACCAGCATGTATTGAAGGCGTTCGCCGGGCGTATCCTGACAGTCGACACCCAGGTCGCAAGACGCTGCGCTCAACTGCACGTTCCCGACCCGCGCAGCGAATGCGATGCATTGATCGCCGCCACTGCGCTGGTGCATGGCATGACCGTGGTCACACGCAACACAATGGACTTTCAGTCGTGCGGGGTCGCGTTGCTCAATCCCTGGGTCAGCCAGTTGAATGAAGAAGCGGCCGTTTATTCACGTGCATCACGTTGAACGCGGATATGAACCTGCCTGACCTGTGTCGGCCGGAGCCAGGCCGCTGGACTCATCGATGACCAAGCAGATTCCAGTACACGACATCACCACGGCATCCGAAACAGGCGGCGAATTCACCGACCTCTATGCTTCGCGCGAGAAGATCCAGACCCGCGCGTTCAAAGGCCTGTTTCGAAATGTGCGGATGCTCGGCGGCGCCCTGTTGCTGCTGATCTTTTTCGGCACGGTCTGGCTGAATCGCAGCGGGCATCAGGCGGTCTGGTGGAACCTGCCGGAACGCAAGTTCTACATCTTCGGCGCAACGTTCTGGCCGCAGGATTTCATCCTCTTGTCCGGCATTCTGATCGTTGCAGCGTTCGGGCTGTTCTTCATCACCGTCTATGCCGGGCGGGTCTGGTGTGGCTATACCTGCCCGCAGAGTGTCTGGACCTGGATCTTCATGTGGTGCGAGAAAGTGACTGAAGGCGACCGCAACCAGCGCATCAGGCTCGACCACGCCTCGATGAGTGCCGGCAAACTGCTGCGCAAGTTCGCCAAACACAGCCTGTGGCTGCTGATCGGGTTTGCCACCGGCATGACCTTCGTGGGCTATTTCTCGCCCATCCGCGCGCTGTGCGTGGATCTGTTCACGGGCCAGGCGGATGGCTGGGCCTGTTTCTGGGTCGGTTTCTTTACCCTGGCCACTTACCTTAATGCCGGCTGGCTGCGCGAGCAGGTATGCATTTACATGTGTCCCTATGCGCGGTTCCAGAGCGTGATGTTCGACAAGGACACGCTGATCATCTCCTACGACCAGAATCGTGGCGAAGCCCGAGGCCCGCGCAGGAAGGAAGCCGACCCTCAGGCACTGGGGCTGGGTGACTGCATCGACTGCACGATGTGCGTGCAGGTCTGCCCGACCGGCATCGATATTCGTGACGGCCTGCAGGTGGAGTGCATCAGCTGTGCGGCGTGCGTCGATGCCTGCGATACAGTCATGGACAAGATGGATTACCCTCGCGGCCTGATTCGCTACACCACCGAGCACAACCTGTCCGGGCAACGCACCCGCACCCTGCGCCCGCGCCTGATCGGTTATGCGCTGGTCCTGCTGATGATGATTGCGCTGCTGACGGCTGCGTTCTGGATGCGCACGCTGGTGGGCCTGGAGGTCAGCAAGGACCGCATGCTGTTCCGGGAAAACGCCGAAGGCCGGATCGAAAACGTCTACAGCCTGAAAGTGATGAACAAGGATCAGGTGGACCACACCTATGTGCTGCAGGCCAGCGGCCTTCCCGACCTGAAACTGCAGGGCCGTCGTGAAATCAGCGTTCCGGCGGGCGAAATCGTCAGCCTGCCGGTGGAGCTGTCCAGTGCGCCGGAAAAACTGCCGTCGCACAGCAACGAGGTAACCTTTACCCTCAAGGACATCGACAGCGATACGCAGGTCGAGACCCGAAGCCGCTTCCTCGGCCCACCTATTCGTTAAGAGCCCCGTCATGCCCGCTGCGACTGCTGCAAGCCCTTGGTACCGGCACCTCTGGCCATGGATCATCATCGCCATCCTGACCGGCTCGGTGACCTTGAGCCTGTCGATGGTGTTCATCGCCGTGACCCACCCGGATCCGCTGGTCACCGATAACTATTACGAGGCCGGCAAGGGCATCAATCGCTCGTTGAATCGCGAAGTGCTCGCCCAGACCCTCAAGCTGCACGCGCGCCTGCACATGGATGAGCTGACCGGTGAAGTCGGGCTGCGCCTGAGCGGCAACAGCAACCCGGCGCGTCTGGAACTCAACCTTATTTCACCCACGCGCCCTGACAGTGATCGCCGGGTGTTCCTGACCCGAAGCCCGTCCGAACCAGGCCGTTACATCGGTCAGTTGCAGGACAAGGTCAACGGTCGGCGTTTTGTGGAACTGCTGGGTGTCGAAGGCGAGCAGACCTGGCGCCTGTTCGAGGAAGAACAGATTGGCACCAATGACGTGGCCCTGGGTGACGAGCCCCTGCAAGCCGCGCAACGCCGGAAAGACTGAACGTGGCCAGGCCCTCCTCCCCCGCGCCGCTGCACTGCTACCACTGCGGTTTGCCGGTTCCGGCGGGCAGCCATTTCAACGCGGTGGTGCTCGGTACAACCCGACAGCTGTGCTGCCCCGGTTGCCAGGCAGTGACCGAGGCCATCGTTGCGAGCGGTCTGGACAACTATTACCGCCATCGCAGTGAAACCTCGGCCAACCCGGAAAGCCTGTCCAGCCAATTGCTCGAGGAACTGGCGCTCTACGACCGCCCCGACGTACAGGCGCCGTTCGTGCGCCACGACGGCGACCTCTCAGAGGCCACCCTGCTTATCGAAGGCATCAGTTGCGCTGCGTGCGGCTGGCTGATCGAGCAACGCCTGGGGCGATTGCCCGCGTTGGTCGAAGCGCGGCTGAACCTTTCCACTCATCGCCTGCTGGTGCGCTGGAACGCCGACCAGCTTGCCCTCAGCCAATTGCTGAACGAGCTGCACGCAATTGGCTATGTCGCCCATCCATGGCAGGCCGACCGCGCTGCCGAACGCATGGCGAGTGACAATCGCCTGGCGTTGCGACAACTGGGCGTCGCCGGCCTGCTGTGGTTTCAGGCAATGATGGCAACCATGGCCACCTGGCCCGAGTTCAATATCGACCTCAGCCCGCAGATGCACACCATCCTGCGCTGGGTGGCGCTGTTTCTGACCACGCCGATCGTCTTCTACAGTTGCGCGCCGTTCTTTCGCGGTGCGTGGCGCGACCTGCGCAGCCGTCACCTGACAATGGATGTCTCGGTGTCGCTGGCAATAGGCGCGGCCTACGCCGCAGGCATCTGGACCGCCGTCACCGGCGCTGGCGAACTGTATTTCGATGCCGTCGGCATGTTTGCACTGTTCCTGCTGGCCGGGCGTTACCTGGAACGCCGGGCTCGCGAGCGCACCGCGGCGGCCACAGCCCAACTGGTCAACGTGCTGCCCGCCTCATGCCTGCGCCTAAGTGATGACGGCCAGAGCCAGCGCATCATGCTCAGCGAACTACACCTGGCTGATCGGGTGCTGGTGCAGCCCGGTGCAGTGATACCGGCCGATGGCAAAATCCTTGAGGGTCACTCCAGTGTCGATGAGTCGCTGTTGACCGGCGAATACCTGCCACAGATGCGCGCTGTGGGCGATGCGGTCACCGCAGGAACGCTGAATGTCGAAAGCCCGCTGACCGTTGCCGTGACGGCGCTGGGCCACGAAACCCGTCTTTCGGCCATTGTCCGACTGCTCGAACGCGCGCAGGCAGAAAAGCCCCGACTCGCGCTGATTGCCGACCGTGCAGCACAGACCTTTCTGCTGTTTTCGCTGATCGCAGCTGCGCTGATCGGGTTGATCTGGTGGCAACTGGACGCATCGCGCGCGTTCTGGATCGTTTTGGCCATGCTCGTCGCCACCTGCCCCTGCGCACTGTCGCTGGCGACACCGACCGCCTTGACTGCGGCGACCGGCACGCTGCACACACTCGGTCTGCTGCTGACCCGGGGTCATGTGCTCGAAGGCCTCAACCAGATCGACACGGTCATCTTCGACAAGACTGGCACCCTCACCGAAGGGCGCCTGACACTGTGCAGCATCCACCCACTACGCGAGCTGGACGCCAATCGCTGCCTGGAACTGGCGGCAGCCGTGGAAAACCGCTCCGAGCACCCCATCGCCAGCGCCTTCGGTCGAGCGCCAACGGCTGCCGAAGAGGTGCTCAGCACACCGGGACTGGGCCTGCAAGGTCGTGTTGACGGGCATCTGCTGCGCATCGGCGAAGCGGCTTTCGTCTGTGCGCTGAGCGGCGCTGAAACGCCCTTGCCAAACGAGCGATCCGGCCAATGGCTGTTGCTGGGCGATACGCAGGGCCCACTCGCATGGCTGGTGCTGGACGACCGGCTGCGCGAGGATGCAGGTACCCTGTTACAGGCATGCCGGGCGCGAGGCTGGAAAACGCTGCTGTTGTCCGGTGACAGCTCACCGATGGTCGACCGTGTCGCGCAGGCGCTGGGCATCGACGAAGCGCGTGGCGGCATGCGCCCGGACGATAAGCTGGAGGTGCTGCGCCAGCTTCAGGCTCAGGGGCGCAAGGTGCTGATGATCGGTGACGGGGTGAACGACGTACCGGTCATGGCAGCAGCCGACATCAGTGTGGCGATGGGCTCGGCCACCGACCTCGCCAAAACCAGCGCTGACGCCGTGCTGCTGTGCAACCGCTTGCCGGTGCTGATCGACGCGCTGAATCTGGCCCGGCGCACGCGTAGCGTCATTATCGAAAACCTGCTTTGGGCCGGTCTGTACAATGGCCTCATGCTGCCCTTCGCGGCGTTGGGCTGGATCACTCCGGTATGGGCGGCGATCGGCATGTCGCTCAGTTCACTGACCGTGGTGCTCAACGCCTTGCGCCTGACCCGCCTGCCGCGTCGTGCGCTTGTCCCCCCATCTGCCCCGGAGGTTTCATGCCCGCGCTTTACATCATGATCCCTGCCGCTCTGCTGCTGGTGGGCGTGGCGATCTACGTGTTCTTCTGGGCAGTGGACAGCGGTCAGTACGACGACATGGAAGGCCCGGCACACAGCATATTGTTCGATGACACGCCGCCTGTGGAGCATGTCCCGCCTGAGTCTCCGCAGTCGGGCCCGGACGAGAAACGCGATGTTTGAACTCGCCTCGATGCTGTTCTCGGCGTTCATTCTCGGGCTGCTGGGCGGTGGCCACTGTCTGGGCATGTGTGGCGGCCTGATGGGCGCCCTGACGCTGGCCATCCCCAAGGAACAGCGCAGTCGCCGGTTTCGTTTGCTGCTGGCCTACAACCTGGGGCGCATTCTCAGTTACGCCGCAGCTGGCCTGTGTTCTGGACTGGTCGGCTGGGCTGTGGCGCAAAGCCCACTGGCGACGGGCTTGCGCATCGTCGCCGCCGTGTTGCTGATCATGATGGGGCTGTACCTGGCCGGCTGGTGGAGCGGGCTCACCTATATAGAGCGTCTCGGCCGAGGCCTGTGGCGCTATTTGCAACCCCTGGCCAGTCGCCTGTTGCCGGTGTCCAGTGTGCCGCGCGCCTTGTTGCTCGGCGCCCTGTGGGGCTGGCTGCCCTGCGGGCTGGTCTACAGCGCCCTGCTGTGGGCCGCCAGCCAGGGCAACCCTCTCGACAGTGCACTGCTGATGCTGGCCTTCGGGCTGGGCACCTGGCCCGTTCTGCTGGCCACCGGCCTGGCTGCCGAACGCACCACGGCCTTGCTGCGCAAACGTGGTGTGCGCATGGCGGGAGGGCTGCTGGTGATCGTCTTCGGTATCTGGACCTTGCCAGGCCCGCACCAGCATTGGCTGATGGGGCATTGAGGCCGGCAACTCTTGCCATTTGATCCACATCAACGCCGACCCCCGGCCTCCTGCGTATGCTCGCGACATCGCCAGCCGGACCGGGAAACGCGCGCATGCTTGACGCCATTCGTTGGGATTCAGACCTGATCCATCGCTACGATGTGGCCGGACCGCGCTACACGTCCTATCCGACTGCGGTGCAGTTTCATACCCAAGTGGGCGGCTTCGACCTGCTGCACGCGCTGCGCGAAAGTCGCAAGGCATTACGTCCGTTGTCGCTCTACGTGCATCTGCCCTTCTGCGCGAACATTTGCTACTACTGCGCCTGCAACAAAGTCATCACCAAGGATCGCGGACGCGCTCAGGCCTACCTGCAACGGCTCGAGCACGAGATACAGATGCTCGCCTGTCACCTGGCGCCCTGTCAGGTGGTGGAGCAACTGCACCTGGGCGGCGGTACGCCGACCTTTCTCAGCCATGATGAACTGCGCCGCTTGATGGCGCAGTTGCGCTCACATTTCAACCTGCTGGACGACGACTCCGGCGACTATGGCATCGAGATCGATCCTCGCGAAGCGGACTGGTCGACGATGGGGCTGCTGCGCGAGCTGGGTTTCAACCGGGTCAGCCTGGGCGTACAAGACCTCGACCCGACGGTGCAGCGGGCGATCAACCGCATGCAAAGCCTGGAAGAAACCCGCGCAATCGTTGAAGCGGCGCGCACGCTGCAATTTCGTTCGGTGAATATTGATCTGATCTACGGTCTGCCCGCACAGAATCCGCAAACCTTCAGCCACACCGTGGACAAGGTCATCGATCTGCAGCCCGATCGGTTGTCGGTGTTCAACTATGCGCATCTGCCCGAGCGCTTCATGCCGCAGCGGCGCATCAACGCGGCGGATCTGCCGGATGCAGCGAGCAAACTGCTGATGCTGGAACACACCGTCGAGCAACTGGGCAACGCCGGTTATCGCTACATCGGCATGGACCATTTCGCCCTGCCCGACGACGAGCTGGCCACCGCTCAGGAAGACCTGACCCTGCAGCGCAACTTTCAGGGCTATACCACGCACGGTCACTGCGACCTCATCGGCCTGGGTGTCTCGGCCATCAGCCAGGTCGGCGAGCTGTACAGCCAGAACAGCAGCGACCTGAACGAGTACTTGAGGCTGCTGGACAGCGACCAGCCAGCAACCCGACGCGGGCTGCTCTGCAGTGATGACGACCGCATCAGGCGCGCGATCATTCAGCAACTGATCTGCCACTTCACCCTGGATTTCGGCCAGATCGAAAAAACTTTTTGCATCGATTTCAGGGACTATTTCAGCGAAGCGTGGCCGCAACTGCTCGGCATGGCCAGCGACGGGCTGATTACGTTGGCCAAGACGGGCATTGAAGTCAGACCGGCAGGCCGGCTGCTGGTACGCGCAGTGTGCATGGTCTTCGATGCCTACCTGACCCGGCACAACAGACAGCAGTTCTCCCGAGTGATATGACCTGCGTCCAGGCTCTACATTTTGGCCAGAACCAGCATTCCCGCCTTGGTCTTGTCGGCGTCACTGGAGCCCAGGCTGTTCATGAGCGACGACAGATCGGCCGTGGAATTGCTCACCTGCGCCTGCAACGTGCTGAGCACGGTCTGCAGTGCCGCGGCCTTGGTCCGTCGCTCCTCGGGACTCAGGCTGGGATCATTCAGCGCCTTCTGGATCTGCTCCATGGTTTCCTCGATCCTGCGCTGAAGCTCGCGAATCGCCTTGAGGATCTTTTGCACGGAAGCAGGTAGGCCGCTCTGCTCGATATCAGCGTTTCTGGAAGACGACGACGCAGCCGCCTTGCCTTCTGCCGACAAATTGACCTGTACGCCCTTTGTTTCGCCCGCAGGCTTCTCGGCAGTGCTTTGCCCGGCGTTACTGTAGGTGGTCTGCGAGGTCGCAGTGCGTATCGTAATGCTGTTGATCAACGGGAGTGTCGTTGACATGACAAGGCATCCTGGCGTGGCTGAAGGAATACAGGTTTATCGGCAGGCAGCCTGCAACCTTAACGACCCCGACACTTTTGCAGGCTGGCCCCGACAAGCATCGGTGAGTTACCCTTACGGCTTATGTGTGATTTCCCACAAGGAATTAAGTGATGTCCGAGCCAGTCAAGTCGCGCGCTCAAACCCAGGCTCATTGCAAGGATTGCAGTCTCGCGCCGTTGTGCCTGCCCCTTTCGTTGAATACCGAAGACATGGACTGCCTTGACCAGATCGTCAAACGCGGCCGCCCGCTGAAGAAAGGCGAGTTTCTGTTTCGTCAGGGGGATACCTTCGAGTCGGTCTACGCGGTGCGTTCCGGGGCGTTGAAAACCTTCAATATCAGTGACAGCGGTGAAGAGCAGCTCACCGGTTTTCACCTGCCCAGCGAACTGGTGGGCATGTCCGGCATGGACGCCGAGGCTTACCCGGTCTCGGCGCAGGCACTGGAAACCACATCGGTCTGCGAAATCCCTTTCGAGCGCCTGGACGAGCTTTCCGTGAAACTGCCGCAACTGCGTCGGCAGTTGATGCGCGTCATGAGCCGTGAGATTCGTGACGATCAGCAAATGATGCTGCTGCTCTCGAAAAAGACTGCCGATGAACGTATCGCCACGTTTCTGATAAATTTGTCTGCACGCTTCCGCGCCAGAGGCTTTTCGGCCAATCAGTTCCGCCTGAGCATGTCGCGTAATGAAATCGGTAATCACCTGGGTCTGGCAGTCGAGACGGTGTCTCGTGTCTTTACCCGTTTCCAGCAAAATCAGCTGATTTCTGCCGAGGGCAAAGAGATTCACATCCTCGCCCCCATCGAGCTGTGTGCACTGGCTGGCGGGTCGATGCAAAGCTGAAACGTGCGATCTTTGGCGGGTCGGCTTAAACTGTCGGCCAAAACTGCCATGGAACCCCCTGATGACTTTCGATCAATCGAACTTCAAATCCCTCATCCGCCCGGTCGTGGACTTCCCCAAGCCGGGCGTGGTCTTCCGTGATATCACGCCCCTGTTCCAGTCACCCAAGGCCACCCGTCAGGTGATTGACAGCTTCGTGCAGCGCTACATCGATGCCGAGTTCAGCCATATCGGCGTCATGGACGCGCGGGGTTTTCTGATCGGTTCGGTGGTCGCGTATCAACTGAACAAGCCGCTGGTGCTGTTTCGCAAACAAGGCAAGCTGCCTGCCGATGTACTGTCCGAGGCGTATCAGACCGAATACGGCGAAGCGTATCTGGAAGTGCATGCCGACAGTCTGTGCGAAGGTGACTCGGTCGTCATGTTCGATGACCTGATCGCGACCGGAGGCACGCTGATCGCCGCCGCCAACCTGATCCGCCGCATGGGTGCCGAAGTGTACGAGGCCGCTGCGATTATCGACCTGCCGGAACTGGGCGGCTCCAAGCGTCTTAACGACCTGAAGATCCCGACGTTCTGCCTGACCGAGTTTGCGCTGGACGAGCAGTAAGACGGGGCGCTGACCGTCGCTCGGCGTTGCACAGCGGTTCTGCGATGTCAGGTGGATCGGGGTTCGACTCAAGTCACCTTTTCGCCCCTCGGCGACCTACTTTGATGGGGCCAAAGTAGGCAAACCCCCTCGCTCCGGTTTCCGGCCCGACTTCGTCGGGTTCCTTCGCCCTGTCACTGATCCGGGGGTCGCCGCAACGGGCCATCCATGGCCCGGTGCGGCTAGCCTGGCGTCCTGCCAGGCTACCCCCGGATCAGCGCCAGGACTCAGCCGTCACTTACGTCGCACTCTGCGTCGTCTGTGCCATCGCGATAAAAAAGCATTTTAGGCAGCATTAACAGTTAAGGCATGATCTTGTGCCGCACCGGAAATTTATGACGCCAAGCGTTACGGAGGGCATGCCAACGCGGAGTGACTGGCACGAGAGTTACAAGATTATCGTTCCTCACGCTCCAGCGTGGGAATGCAGTTCTGGACGCTCTGCGTCCGGCCTTGGGTGTAGCGCAGGCGTGCAGGGAAGAGAAACTAGCTCGCTGTATTGCCGTGCAGTTTGGTCATCAGTTGCGCTTCGGCCTGGGTCAGGCCGCAGGACTGGGTCAGCTCGTCGATGCTGGCACCCATGCCGACCAAACGGGCGGCCTGGGCGAAGGACAGCGTGGAGGGATCGCGCTGCTCCAGTGCGGTGAGCTTATCCGGCAACGGCGCAACGACGGCACGCAGCTCATGCAACGCCTCGCCCATGCGCACCGTGCCGTTCTGGTAGTTGTCCAGGCGTCTGGCCAACTCCTTGATCCGCTGATCCCGCAAGGCAGCCGCGTCATCACGCTCGGCGTCCAGCTTGCGCTGACGCCTGGTATGGGCCAGGAACATAAACAGGGTGACAACCCAGAGAATGCCCAGAAAGACGACAGCTACCTCAAAGATCAATCAGATGTTCTCCAGCTCGGACCACTCTTCTTCGGACATCATTTTGTCCAGTTCAACCAGAATCAACAGTTCGCCGTTCTTGTTGCAGACGCCCTGAATGAACTTGGCCGATTCGTCGTTACCGACGTTAGGCGCAGTTTCAACTTCTGACTGACGCAAGTAAACCACTTCCGCCACGCTGTCGACCAGGATACCGACCACTTGCTTGTCGGCTTCGATGATCACGATACGCGTATTGTCGCTGACTTCAACCGGCGCCAGGCCAAAACGCTGGCGGGTGTCGATCACGGTCACGACGTTACCGCGCAGGTTGATGATGCCCAGCACGTAGCTTGGCGCACCCGGCACCGGGGCGATTTCAGTGTAGCGCAGCACTTCCTGCACCTGCATTACGTTGATGCCGTAGGACTCGTTGTCCAGGCGGAACGTAACCCATTGCAGAATAGGATCTTCGGAACCTTGTGCAGACGACTTATTCATAACCCCAACCCCTCACGTGTGTTCTTTGCAGGTGACGCCACTGGCATCGACCCATGATTATTTCGACTTGTTCAACTGCTTGACCGCGCCACTGGCTATCAGCTCGGCCAACTCTGCAACATCCAGCAACGCGCACATATGCTCGATGACCGTACCCGCCAGCCATGGACGATGACCTCGCTGCGCGCGCCATTTGATCTCGTTCGGATCAAGACGCAACGAACGGCTGACCTGATGCACCGCCAGCCCCCACTCGTATCCCTGCACCGAAATCACGTACTGCAATCCCTGGCGAAAATCGTCGCGGTAGCGATCAGGCATGATCCAGCGCGCGGTATCCAACACTTTCAGGTTGCCTGCCTGACACGGCAGGATCCCGAGAAACCAGTCCGGCTGACCGAACAGCGGCGTCAGCTCCTGCCCCGCCAGCGGATAAATCGACCCCAGACACACCAGCGGCACCGCCAGTGTCAGACCGGCCACATCGAACAACAGGCATTCGAATGGCTCGGCAGCCCATGCCGGACGACCATCACTGGTCGGCGGTGGCGTCGGGGTACGCTGGGCTGCCAGCGTGCTCAACTCGGCGACCGGTTCAACCAGCGCAACGCCTGGCACTGCCTCTTCAACCTGAACCACTTCAACCTGCACCGCTTCGGCAACGATCACCGGAGCGACTTCAACCACTGGCGCAGGCGCCAGCACCTGCACCTCGACAGCCACCGGAGCCGGCGCGGCAACCGCGACCGCCAGTGGCTTGATCTGCGCCTGCATCCGCGCATCAAAGGCCTGCTCTTCGAGCACAGCCGCCTGAAATTCATCGATGCTGCTGACGGGCTCTTCGAGCACTTCAGTCGCGTCGTACAGCAGTGCGTCCAGGTAGGACTGCAAAGCCAGTTTGGGTCGTGTTGCTACTTCTACAGGGCGGTTCATACCGGGGCCCAACAAAAAATGGAGCATGTGCAGCCTGATACAGTTATCGGCCGCATTGAGGCATCACTTGAGCAAACAATGTAGAAAGAGTAGACGTTCACGTCAGGCCACCTGCGCATTGAGCTGCTCGGCGAGCATATGCTTGAGCAATGCCCGGTAAGCGATCACACCACGACTCTTGCTGTCGTTCTGCGACGGCGTAAGCCCCAGACGGCTGGCATCGCGCAGTCGAGTATCGACCGGCACATAGGCTTGCCAGACGTGCTCGGGGAAGCTGTCGCGCAACAGTTTCAAGGTACCCATCGATGCCTGGGTACGGCGGTCGAACAAGGTCGGCACGATGGTGTAAGGCAGCGGCACCTTGCGCGAACGGTTGATCATGGTCAGCGTGTTGACCATGCGCTCCAGACCTTTCACGGCCAGAAACTCGGTCTGCACCGGAATCGCCAGCTGTTGGCTGGCCGCCAGCGCATTGACCATGAGAACGCCCAGCAGCGGCGGACTGTCGATCAAGGCATAGTCAAAATCCTGCCACAACTGAGCCAGACTTTTCGCGACAACCAGACCCAGGCCGCTCTGGCCGGGTGACTGGCGTTCCAGTGTGGCGAGTGCCGTGCTGGAGGGTATCAGCGAGATACGTTTGTCGCTGGTAGGCAGCAGCAACTGGCCGGGAAGACCGTCCGGCACTGCGCCTTTATGCAGGAACAGATCGAAAGCACTGTGTTCCAGTTCGTCCGGGTTATGCCCGAAATAACTGGTCATGGAGCCGTGAGGGTCCAGATCGACCACAACCACGCGCTTGCCTGAATCGGCCAGCAAACCGGCCAGGGCAATGGTCGTGGTGGTCTTTCCGACTCCACCTTTCTGGTTGGCTACTGCCCAGACTCTCATTAATTGTTTTCCTTCCGTACAGCGACGACCATACCGATACGATGTTTAGGGGGCGGGTGACGGAGAATTGACGGCGTTCGCGCGTACCGGCGGCTTTGCTGGCACCGGTGCAGTTTGTGTGCCAGCACGCCGCAATGCAGCATCAGGCTGCACATTGGCCGATCCAGCGCTGGTCAGGCTGCGGCGAACGTCCAGATTGCGCGAGATAACCAGCACTACACGGCGGTTCTTGGCGCGGCCGGCAGTGCTGGTGTTGGGGGCGATCGGCTGAAACTCACCGTAGCCCACCGAAGCGAGTCGCGCCGGATTGACACCGTCCATGGCCAGCATGCGCACAATGCTGGCAGAACGCGCCGAAGACAGCTCCCAATTGGTCGGAAACTGTGCAGTGCTGATCGGCTGGTCGTCGGTAAAGCCCTCGACATGGATCGGGTTGTCGAAGCGTTTGACGATCCCGGCGACCTTTTCGATGATGGTGAACGCCTTGTCGCTGGGCATCGCATCGCCGCTGCCGAAAAGCATGCTGGAGTTGAGTTCGATCTCGATCCACAATTCGTTGCCGCGCACCGTCATCTGGTCGGACTTGATCAGGTCACCGAACGCATCGCGCACGTCCTGGGCGATGGTCTGCAACGGGTCATCAGAGGCCTGACCTATACCGGCGTCAGTCTGCTCGCTGTCCTTGACCAGCGGCTCGGCGGGCTTGATCGAGACCGGGCGCTGCTCGCCGATGGGGATCGGCTTCATGGTGCGTTCGGTGTCGTTGAACACGCCGACCAATGCCTGGGACAGGATCTTGTACTTGCCTTCGTTGACCGAGGAAATCGAGTACATCACCACGAAAAACGCGAACAGCAAGGTAATGAAGTCGGCATACGACACCAGCCAGCGTTCGTGATTTTCATGTTCTTCGACCTGACGACGGCGAGCCATGCGCTGTTACTCCATGAAGCCTTGCAGCTTGAGTTCGATGGAGCGCGGGTTTTCACCCTCGGCGATGGACAACAGACCTTCAAGCAACATTTCGCGATAGCGTGCCTGACGGTGGGCAATGGCCTTGAGCTTGTTGGCTACAGGCAGGAGGATCAGGTTGGCCATGGCCACGCCATAGATCGTGGCGACAAAGGCCACCGCAATACCGCTGCCCAGTTGGCTGGGGTCAGCCAGGTTGCCCATGACATGAATCAGGCCCATGACTGCACCGATGATACCCACGGTCGGCGCGTAGCCGCCCATGCTTTCGAAT
This sequence comes from Pseudomonas sp. B20, assembly GCF_020515755.1. Taxonomy (NCBI): domain Bacteria; kingdom Pseudomonadati; phylum Pseudomonadota; class Gammaproteobacteria; order Pseudomonadales; family Pseudomonadaceae; genus Pseudomonas; species Pseudomonas sp. B20. The sequence continues at coordinate 79,963 of NZ_JAHPJG010000023.1, read as the reverse complement.
ACTTTCGCCGCCTGAATATCGCGGGTTTCCTGCGTGATGAAATCCACTTCGAGAATGCTGCGAATCGCGGCCGGCTCGGCACCGTCGACCAGCAGTTGCAAACCCTTGCGCGAATAACCGTCGGGCTCGGCATCGGCTACGGTTTCCAGACCCAGCAAGCCCTCTTTGCGCGCAGTCATGCTCCAGCCGATGACCCGGTCGACACCGCCGGGCAGATCGATACGTGGCGGGAAAATGATCCAGTGGATGATTTTCATGGCACGCATGAACGCGTTCATGGGCGACTGCAACAGCGAAGCACCGAGGGTACCGCCCAACACGATCAGCGCCGCCGGACCATTGAGCAAGGCACCGAGGTGCCCGCCTTCGAGAAAATTGCCACCAATGATTGCGACAAACGCCAGAATCAGACCGATAAGGCTCAGTACATCCATCAGAGACAGGCCTCTACCAGGTGCCGACCGATGTCGTCGAGACTGTAGATCGCATCCGCGAGTTCGGCCTTGACGATGGCCATTGGCATGCCATAAATCACACAGCTTGCTTCGTCCTGAGCCCATACGGTACTGCCGGCCTGCTTGAGCAGACGCGCACCCTCGCGGCCATCGGCACCCATGCCGGTCAAGACCACCGAAAGCACCTTGTCGCCGTAGGACTTGGCGGCAGAACCAAAGGTAATGTCGACGCAGGGCTTGTAATTGAGGCGCTCGTCGCCCGGCAGAATCTTCACCGTACCGCGTCCGTCAACCATCATCTGCTTGCCACCCGGCGCCAGCAGCGCCAGACCAGGACGCAGCACGTCGCCGTCTTCGGCTTCCTTGACGCTGATCTTGCACAGCTTGTCGAGACGCTCGGCAAACGCTTTGGTAAACGCCGCAGGCATGTGCTGAATCAGCACCAGTGGTGCCGGAAAATTGGCTGGCAGTTGGGTTAGCACCCGTTGCAGCGCGACCGGGCCGCCGGTTGAGGTACCAATGGCCACCAGCTTGTAGGCCTTGCGCTTGGCCGTGCCTGAAGTTGTCGGGTGCGCCGGCGCATGGTGAGCCGGGGCGGCAGCAGGTGTTGCCGTGCGTGACGGCACTGCCCTGGCAGGTGCAGGGGCTGGCGCAGAGGCACGGCTGGACAACGTCGACGATGCCGGAGCCGCCGAAGCGGCACTGGCTGAACCGAACCCGCTGGAACGACGGTTACTGCGTGAAATGCTGTTGATTTTCTCGCACAGCAGTTGCTTGACCTTCTGCGGGTTGCGCGAGATATCTTCGAAATTCTTGGGCAGAAAATCCACCGCACCGGCGTCAAGAGCGTCCAGCGTCACGCGCGCACCTTCGTGCGTCAGCGACGAGAACATCAATACCGGGGTGGGGATACGCTGCATGATATGGCGAACTGCCGTAATGCCATCCATCATCGGCATTTCGTAGTCCATGGTGATGACATCCGGCTTGAGCGCCAGCGCCTGCTCAATCGCTTCCTTGCCGTTGGTGGCGGTGCCGACCACTACAATGTTGGGGTCCGAAGAAAGAATTTCCGTAACGCGGCGGCGGAAAAAACCGGAATCATCCACCACCAGGACCTTGACTGCCATAAACACTCCAATAGGTGCCGCAGGCAGCCAGGCTGCCCGCGACCCCGGGTTCAGATACGCCGTGCGGCGTAACGCTTGAGCATGCTGGGTACATCGAGAATCAAGGCGATGCGACCGTCACCGGTGATGGTGGCGCCCGACATGCCCGGCGTACCTTGCAGCATCTTGCCCAGCGGTTTGATGACCACTTCTTCCTGACCGACCAGCTGATCGACGACAAAACCGATGCGCTGAGTGCCGACCGTGAGAATTACCACGTGCCCTTCACGCTGCTCCTCGTGAGCCGCCGAACTGACCAGCCAGCGCTTGAGGTAGAACAGCGGCAAGGCCTTGTCACGTACGATCACCACTTCCTGGCCATCAACCACGTTGGTAGTCGACAGGTTCAGGTGGAAGATTTCGTTGACGTTGACCAGCGGGAAAGCGAAGGCCTGGTTGCCCAGCATCACCATCAGGGTCGGCATGATCGCCAGGGTCAACGGCACCTTGATGACGATCTTCGAACCCTGGCCCTTGGTCGAGTAGATGTTGATCGAGCCGTTGAGCTGGGAGATTTTGGTCTTGACCACGTCCATGCCCACACCGCGACCCGACACATCGGAAATCTCGGTCTTGGTCGAGAAGCCCGGCGCGAAGATCAGGTTGTAGCAATCGGTGTCACTCAACCGATCGGCTGCATCCTTGTCCATGACGCCGCGTTTCACCGCAATGGAGCGCAGGACGTTAGGGTCCATGCCCTTGCCGTCATCGGAGATCGACAGCAGGATGTGGTCGCCTTCCTGCTCTGCCGAAAGGATTACCCGCCCGCCGCGGGACTTGCCCGTGGCTTCGCGCTCTTCCGGCGTTTCGATACCGTGGTCGACCGCGTTACGCACCAAGTGGACCAGCGGATCGGCAAGTGCCTCTACGAGGTTCTTGTCGAGGTCGGTTTCTTCACCGACCAGTTCCAGGTTGATCTCTTTCTTGAGCTGGCGAGCCAGGTCACGAACCAGACGCGGGAAACGACCGAAAACTTTCTTGATCGGCTGCATGCGGGTTTTCATCACCGCAGTCTGCAGATCGGCGGTCACCACATCCAGGTTGGAAACGGCCTTGGACATGGCTTCATCGCCGCTGTTGAGACCCAACCGCACCAGGCGGTTACGCACCAGCACCAGCTCGCCGACCATGTTCATGATCTCGTCCAGTCGGGCGGTATCGACACGAACCGTGGTTTCGGCTTCTGTCGCCACCGGCTTTTCGCCGGTGGGCGCAGGAGCGCGCGCAGGGGCCGGAGCCGCCGCGGGTTTGGCCGGTTCGGCTTTGGCAGCCGCCGCAGCAGGCTTGGCAACAGGAGGCGGCGGTGGCGGAGCAGCCGCTGCGACTGCCGGAGCAGGCGCCTTGGCAACGATCGCCTCCGGCTCGAACTTGCCCTTGCCATGCAATTCGTCGAGCAGGCTTTCGAATTCGTGATCGGTGATTTCGTCCGACGCAGCAGCGGCGGATGCCTTGGCAGCAACGGCCACAGGTGCAGCAGCTACGGGAGCCGCTACGGCACTATCAAACGAGCCTTTGCCGTGCAGTTGATCGAGTAACGCTTCGAATTCATCGTCAGTGATTTCGTCACCGGCAGGCGCGGCACCGCGCTGCGTCACAGGTGCGGGGGCCGGAGTGGTTGCAGCATCAGCCGCAAACTTGCCCTTGCCATGCAACTGATCGAGCAGGGATTCAAATTCCTGATCGGTGATTTCATCACTTGCCGGCGCAGCGGCTGCTGGCGCCTGTGCAGGCGCTGCAGATACCGGGCTGGAGCCGTGCAGCGAATCGAGCAACTGCTCGAATTCATCATCGGTAATTTCGTCGCCAGCAGCTGGTTCTGCAACCGCAGCAGCAGCCTGGACTTCAACCACCGGCTCGGGCTCTGGCTCGGGAGCTGCGGCCTCATCGGCAGATTGTGGCTCGGCCAGACGCGCGAGCGCGGCCAGCAGTTCTGGCGTCGCCGGAGTTACGTCAGTCCGTTCACGTACCTGACCGAACATGCTATTGACGGAGTCCAGTGCTTCAAGGACCACGTCCATCAGTTCGGAATCAACGCGACGCTCACCCTTGCGCAGGATGTCGAACACGTTTTCGGCGATGTGGCAGCACTCCACCAGCTCATGGAGCTGGAGGAAGCCGGCGCCCCCTTTTACAGTGTGAAAACCGCGAAAAATTGCATTGAGCAGATCAGCATCATCCGGTCGGCTTTCCAGCTCGACCAATTGCTCTGACAACTGCTCCAGAATTTCGCCGGCCTCTACCAGAAAATCCTGAAGGATTTCTTCATCGGCGCCGAAGCTCATGGGGTGCTCCCTAAAATTAACCGTCAACAGATCTTAGAAGCCGAGGCTCGATAGCAGATCGTCTACATCATCCTGTCCGGATACGACGTCTTCACGTTTATCGGCATGAATCTGCGGACCTTCACCCTGAGCGAGATGTTTTTTAGGATCTTTTTCATCGAGGATGGATTGTTCGTCATGTTCGATGCCAGCAAAGCGATCGACATGACTGGCCATGAGCACCAGTTTGAGCAGATTGCTCTCGACTTCAGTGACCAGTTGCGTCACACGCTTGATGACCTGACCGGTAAGGTCCTGGTAATCCTGGGCAAGCAGAATGTCATTGAGGTGTGCGGAAACCTGATGGGTTTCCTTCTCGGTACGCGTCAGAAAACCATCGACCCGCTTGGCCAGCTCGCGGAACTCTTCGGCACCGATTTCGCGGCGCATGAAACGTCCCCAGTCGTCGCTCAACGCCTTGGCGTCGGAACTCAGGCCGTTCATGACCGGCGTACTCTCCTCCACCAGGTCCATGGTGCGGTTGGCCGCATTCTCGGTCAGCCTCACCACATACGACAGGCGTTCGGTAGCATCCGTGATCTGCGACACTTCCTCGGCTTGAGGCATGTGCGGATCGATGTGAAAGTTTACGATTGCACTGTGCAGCTCACGAGTCAGCTTGCCCACTTCCTGATAAAGGCCGCGGTCACGTGTCTGATTGAGCTCGTGGATCAGTTGCACAGCGTCACCGAAACGACCCTTTTCAAGGCTGGTGACAAGTTCCTGCGCGTGTCTTTTTAAGGTCGACTCAAAGTCGGCCATCGAATCATTGTTATCCATAGCGCCCTCGCGGCTTGCATCAGCTATTGACGCGTTCAAAGATCTTGTCGATCTTGTCTTTCAGGGCTTGGGCAGTGAATGGCTTGACTACATAACCGTTCACCCCAGCCTGGGCAGCTTCAATGATCTGCTCACGCTTGGCTTCGGCAGTGACCATCAGCACGGGAAGGCTCTTGAGGCGTTCGTCCTTGCGGACTTCGCGCAGCAGATCGATACCGGACATGCCAGGCATGTTCCAGTCCGTCACCAGAAAGTCAAAGGCACCGCTCTGCAGCATCGGCAATGCGGTCAGACCATCATCCGCTTCCGATGTGTTGGTAAACCCCAGATCACGCAAAAGGTTCTTGATGATCCGCCGCATCGTTGAGAAGTCATCAACGATGAGGATTTTCATGTTCTTGTCCAATTCGACCTCCAAGCAGTCTTTAACGCGTTCAGCACCTGAACACGCTGTTCACTCAATACTGGCACAGCACACCCCCGGCTGTACGAAACGACGACGGGCTTGGCACAACAACAGGCAAGGACCTGAGAAACAAGCCCATCAAGGCAATGCCTGACAGGCTTCTGACGGGTCGATCCTGTTACCACGTAACGCTCTGCACAGCCGGCTTGCAGTCAACATGCGGCCAAAGACCGCACATTGCCTGTCAACGCGCTCGCCACTCCCCCAAACGCCCTCGCAAACGAGCTGCGCACTGGCTGTGTAACTGACTGACCCGAGATTCGCTGACCCCAAGAACCTCTCCGATTTCCTTGAGGTTCAGCTCTTCGTCGTAGTACAGCGCCAACACCAGACGCTCGCGCTCTGGCAGATTGGCAATTGCATCGGCCAACGCAGCCTGGAAGCGCTCGTCTTCCAGGTCGCGCGACGGCTCAAGCGATCCGCTTGCGCCATCCTCGTGCAGCCCTTCATGATCGCCGTCCTGCAGCAGGTCGTCGAAACTGAAGAGGCGGCTGCCCAAGGTGTCATTCAAAATCCCGTAGTAATCATCGAGACTCAACTGGAGTTCGGCCGCAACCTCGTGATCTTTAGCGTCACGGCCTGTTTTAGCTTCAATTGCCCGAATTGCGTCACTGACCATGCGCGTATTGCGGTGTACCGAGCGTGGCGCCCAGTCACCCTTGCGCACTTCATCGAGCATCGCACCACGGATGCGAATGCCGGCGTAGGTCTCGAAACTCGCACCCTTGGTGGAATCATACTTGGTGGAGACTTCAAGCAGACCGATCATGCCGGCCTGGATCAGATCCTCGACCTGCACACTGGCCGGCAAGCGCGCCAGCAGATGATAAGCGATACGCTTGACCAATGGCGCATAGCGCTCGATCAACTCATATTGTGAATTACGGGACGCCTTGCTGTACATCTGGTAGCCGCTCGCAGTCATTGCACAGGCCCTGCACTGGTCTGGTGAACGAGTCGCTCAACGAAGAACTCGAGATGACCCCGCGGATTGGCTGGCAACGGCCAGGTATCAACCTTCTGGGCAATGGCCTTGAAAGCCAGAGCACATTTGGAACGCGGGAATGCTTCGTAAACGGCGCGCTGTTTCTGTACAGCCTTGCGTACGCACTCGTCGTACGGCACGGCGCCTACATACTGCAGCGCAACATCGAGAAAACGATCCGTCACTTTGGTCAGTTTGGCGAACAGGTTGCGCCCTTCCTGCGGGCTCTGAGCCATGTTGGCCAGTACCCGGAAGCGGTTCATGCCGTAATCGCGGTTAAGCAGTTTGATCAGGGCGTAGGCATCGGTGATCGACGTGGGTTCATCACACACCACCAGCAGCACTTCCTGAGCGGCGCGCACGAAGCTGACCACCGACTCGCCGATACCGGCGGCCGTGTCGATCACCAGCACATCGAGGTTGTCGCCAATCTCGCTGAACGCCTGGATAAGGCCGGCATGCTGGGCGGGCGACAGATGCACCATGCTCTGGGTGCCGGAAGCAGCGGGTACGATTCGAACCCCGCCCGGCCCCTGCAACAGCACGTCGCGCAACTCACAACGCCCCTCGATGACATCGGCAAGTGTGCGCTTGGGCGTTAACCCGAGCAGCACGTCGACATTGGCCAGACCCAGATCGGCGTCCAGCAGCATGACGCGACGGCCAAGCTCGGCGAGGGCCAGTGAAAGGTTCACTGACACGTTAGTCTTACCGACGCCACCTTTGCCACCGGTCACCGCGATAACCTGTACGGGATGCATGCTGCCCATGTTATTTCTTTACCTTGTCTTGCGTAGACCGAAACCACATCGAGGGCTGCACGTGCGCAAATGAACACTGCATGGCAGACCGTTGACGCAGGGACATTCCAATAATATCCATCACTTAACCCACTCTCTTGCCAGGGGTGTGATAGAGGTCAGCAAACATATCAGCCATTGCTTCCTCGCTAGGCTCGTCCTGCATCTGCACACTCACCGCGCGGCTTACCAACTGATGACGACGCGGAATATGCAGGTCATCAGGAATGCGTGGTCCGTCCGTGAGGTAGGCCACAGGTAATTCGTGACTGATCGCCAGGCTCAGGACTTCACCGAGGCTGGCCGTTTCATCAAGCTTGGTCAGAATGCATCCGGCCAGGCCACAACGTTTGTAACTGTGATACGCGGCCGTCAGCACCTGCTTCTGGCTGGTGGTGGCCAGTACCAGATAGTTGCGCGACTTGATACCGCGACCCGCGAGGCTTTCCAGCTGCATGCGCAGCGCAGGATCACTGGCCTGCAGGCCGGCGGTGTCAATCAGTACCACGCGTTTGCGCAGCAGCGGTTCCAGCGCCTGAACCAGAGACTGGCCAGGATCGATATGGGTGACCGGAACGTTGAGGATGCGCCCAAGGGTCTTGAGCTGCTCCTGCGCGCCGATGCGGAAACTGTCCATGCTGACCAGTGCGATATTCTGCGGGCCGTACTTCAGCACGTAACGTGCTGCCAGTTTGGCCAGGGTGGTGGTCTTGCCCATTCCGGCAGGACCGACCATTGCAATCACGCCGCCCTCTTCGAGCGGCTCGACTTCGGGTACGGCGATCATGCGGGCCAGGTGCGCCAGCAGCATGCGCCAGGCCTGACGAGGCTCGTCAATCTCAGGAATCATCGACAGCAGGTCGCGTGACAGCGGGCCGGACAGGCCGACACGTTGCAGACGACGCCACAGGTTGGCCTGCTGCGGACGACTGCCCTGCAGCTGGTTCCAGGCCAGCGAGCCGAGCTGGACTTCCAGCAGCTCACGCAGGCCGTTCAATTCGGAACGCATCGAGTCATAGGCGCGCTGGCCGATGGCAGGCTCGGCGGCCTGTGGCGCTGCGTACGCGAATGGACGCGGCGGCTCTTCGAGTGTCGGCTCGATGTGCGTATCGGCAGGGTTGACCGGCTTGCCGGAAAACAGCTGCAGGTTGATCGATGCGTCGCTGTCGCTGCGGTTGTTCAATTCGGCCTGGGCGGAGACGATGCGCGACTGGGTCTTGCGCAGCTCGTCTTCCAGCTCCATGTTCGGCACACGCGGTGCCAGGGCGGACAGCTTGTAATCCAGAGCAGCAGTCAGCTCTACGCCACCGGCAATGCGCCGGTTACCGATGATGGCCGCTTCAGCGCCCAGCTCATCGCGAACCAGCTTCATGGCTTGACGCATATCGGCGGCGAAAAATCGCTTAACTTGCATGACTCACTACCTCAGCCGTTCGGCCCGACAGTCGCTACGATGGTTACTTGCTTGTTGTCCGGAATTTCCTGATACGCCAGAACATGCATGTTCGGTACAGCCAATCGTCCAAATCGTGACAGCATCGCCCGGACAGGCCCTGCTACCAGAAGAATTACCGGCAACCCTTGCATCTCCTGACGCTGGGCGGCCTCGATCAACGAACGCTGGAGCTTCTCAGCCATGCTTGGCTCAAGAAGAACGCCTTCTTCCTGACCCTGACCAGCCTTCTGCAAACTATTGAGCAATATCTGTTCCAACCTTGGTTCCAGAGTGATAACAGGCAGCTCCGGCTCAACGCCTACAATGCTTTGGACGATTGCGCGGCTCAGACCAACGCGCACTGCGGCCACCAAAGCGGCGGTATCTTGACTCTTCCCGGCGTTGTTGGCGATAGCCTCTGCAATGCTGCGGATATCCCGCACAGGTACGTGTTCAGCCAGCAGCGCCTGCAGCACGTTGAGCAGCGAGGACAGCGACAGCACGCCAGGTACCAGCTCTTCAGCCAGCTTGGGCGAGCTTTTGGCCAGCAATTGCATCAATTGCTGGACTTCCTCATGACCGATCAGCTCATGCGAATGCTTGTAGAGAATCTGGTTCAAGTGGGTCGCCACCACAGTACTGGCATCGACCACGGTGTAACCCAGCGACTGCGCCTGACTGCGCTGGCTGATTTCAATCCAAACGGCTTCCAGACCAAACGCCGGGTCTCTGGCGGTGATGCCATTCAGGGTGCCGAACACTTGACCAGGGTTGATCGCCAGCTCGCGATCCGGGTAGATCTCGGCCTCGGCCAGAATCACGCCCATCAGCGTCAGACGATAGGCGCTGGGCGCCAGATCGAGGTTGTCGCGAATGTGCACAGTGGGCATCAGGAAACCGAGCTCTTGCGAGAGCTTCTTGCGCACGCCCTTGATACGCGCCAGCAACTGACCACCCTGATTGCGATCCACCAGCGGAATCAGGCGATAACCCACTTCCAGACCGATGATATCGATGGGCGTGACGTCATCCCAGCCCAGTTCCTTGGCGTCCTGAACGCGGGTCGGAGACGGCAGCAGGTCCTGCTGGCGCTGCACTTCGGCGATGGCCTCGACCTTCACCTGGTTTTCTTTTTTCCACAACAGGTAGGCGCCGCCTGCGGCAACCAGCCCGAGGCTGATAAAGGAAAAGTGCGGCATGCCCGGGACAAGGCCCATGACGATCATGATTGCAGCGGAAACCCCCAGCGCCTTGGGCGAAGCGAACATCTGACGATTGATCAGCTTGCCCATCTCTTCCGAACCGGAAGCACGGGTCACCATGATCGCTGCGGCGGTGGACAGCAGCAGTGATGGCAATTGCGCCACCAAACCGTCACCGATGGTCAGCAGGGTATAAACACGGCCTGCGTCGGCGAAAGTCATATTGTGTTGCAGGATACCGACCAGCATGCCGCCGATCAGGTTGATGAACAGAATCAGCAGACCGGCAATCGCATCGCCGCGCACGAATTTACTGGCGCCGTCCATGGAACCGTAGAACTCGGCTTCCTGGGCGACTTCGGCACGGCGGCGCTTGGCTTCCGGCTGATCGATGAGGCCGGCGTTGAGGTCGGCGTCGATCGCCATCTGTTTGCCGGGCATCGCGTCGAGGGTGAAGCGCGCGCTCACCTCGGAAATACGACCGGCACCCTTGGTGATTACCACGAAGTTGATGATCATCAGAATCGCGAACACCACGATACCGACGACATAGTTGCCGCCGATCACCACTTCACCGAAGGCTTGAATCACCTTGCCCGCAGCGGCGTGGCCGTCCTGACCGTGAAGCATGACCACTCGCGTGGAAGCGACGTTCAGCGCCAGACGCAGCAACGTGGCGACCAGCAGAATGGTCGGAAATACCGAGAAGTCCAGCGGCCGCAGGGCGTACACGCAGACCAGCAGCACGACGATGGACAGTGCGATGTTGAACGTGAAGAACACGTCCAGCAGGAACGGCGGCATAGGCAACATCATCATTGCCATCATGACCAGCAACAACAACGGAACGCCCAACTGACCACGGCCCAGGCCTGTGATATTGCTGCGTGCGCTACTGAGTAATTGAGAGCGATCCACTGATTCGTTACCTGCGCACTAGATCAAAACATTGACGCCAATGGCGCCCTGTATCGACCCTGTTGCAAAAAGCTGTCCAACTTTTACAAAGCCAGTGGCGGTAAGGCTTTAGACACGGAGGTCACGTAAATCCGGTGAGCTGAGTGCAGTCAGAAAATCTTCTCGTTTGCCTGTGCAAGAGCGGACGCGGGTTGTCCAGAACGGCATATCCAAGCGGAGCACAGGCACCATAGGTTTCTGCCGGCAACAAAGGGGGAGCGGACTACTCGTCGCGCTGCAGGTCGGGGGGGATCTTGATGTCGCCCAGAGGGTCGGGGCGCTTGCCCTGGCCGGCGCGGAACTGGCGGATCTGGTAGACGTAGGCCAGCACCTGGGCGACGGCCAGATAAAGGCCGGCAGGAATCTCCTGGTCAAGCTCGGTGCTGTAATAGATAGAACGCGCCAGTGCCGCTGACTCCAGAATCAGGATCTCGTTATGCGCGCCGATTTCGCGAATTTTCAGCGCCACCAGATCAGTACCCTTGGCCAGCAACATCGGCGCCCCGCCCTGCTCGGGATCGTATTTCAGGGCAACGGCGAAGTGTGTCGGGTTGGTGATAATCACGTCGGCCTCTGGCACAGAAGCCATCATGCGCCGCTGGGACATTTCACGCTGCAACTGGCGAATGCGCTGCTTGACCTCAGGGCTGCCCTCGCTGTTCTTGTGCTCGTCGCGCACTTCCTGCTTGGTCATCAACAGCTTCTTGTGCGCTTCATACAACACGAACGGCACGTCCGCCGCCGCGATGAATATCAAGCCGCACGCCATCCAGAAACTGCTCCAGCCCACCACCAACAGGCTATGGATCATGGCCTGCTCGAGCGGCTCGTGAGCAATCGCCACCAGATCCTTGCGCTCATTGTTAAGGACCGCCAGCGCAACTGCCAGAATGATCAGGAATTTTCCGAGCGACTTGAGCAATTCGACCAGCGCATGCGGCGAGAACATGCGCTTGAGACCTGCTGCGGGGTTCATGCGGCTGAACTTGGGCATCAATGATTTGGTTGCGAACAGCCACCCACCCAGCATGATCGGCCCCACCAGTGCGGCGACCAGCATGGCGATCAGAAACGGCAGGACCACGATCAGCGCATGCGTCCCGGAACTGAGCAGCGCCTTGCCCATGTAGGACTGATCCATCAGGGTTTCACGGGATATCGTGAAATTGTCACGCATAAGCTCGGACATCATCAAAGCGATATCGGAGCCGAACACCAGTAACCCGCCCGCCCCCATCAGCATCACTACCAGCGTGGTCAGTTCCTTGGAGCGCGCGATCTGGCCGTCAGCCCGTGAGTCCTTGACCTTTTTTTCCGTGGGGTCTTCTGTCTTGTCCTGGCCATTCTCGTTTTCCGCCATTCAACGAGCCCTCACCATGTCGCGCAACGCCTGCAAGGCCTGCGTAGCGATCGGTTGATACTGATTGAGAATGTCGCCCATGGTCATCCACAGAATGACCATGCCCAACACCAGCGTAAGCGGGAAACCGATGGAAAAGATGTTGAGTTGCGGCGCGGCGCGGGTCATGACGCCAAAGGCGATGTTGATGATCAGCAGCGCGGTAATCGCAGGCAACACCAGTCGCATGCCCGAAGCCAGTACCCAGCCCAGCCCGTTGGCCAGTTCCCAGAAATTATTGACCAGCAAACCACTGCCGACCGGCATCGTGGTAAAGCTCTCGACGAGAATTTCCAGCACCACCAGATGGCCGTTCATGGCCAGAAACAACAGGGTGACCAGCATAGTGAAGAACTGACCGATGGTGGCGGAGGAAACACCGTTGGTAGGGTCGACCATCGACGCAAAACCCATCCCCATCTGCGTCGAGATGATCTGCCCCGCGACCACAAAGATATGAAAGAACAACTGCAGCGACAGGCCCATCCCGGCGCCGATGATGATCTGTTCACCGATCAGCAACAGCGCGCTCAGATCGAGTGCCTGCACGGCCGGCATGGCTGGAAGCGCAGGCGCGACAACCACGGTGATCGCCACGGCGAGGTACATGCGCACGCGACGCGGGACCAGCGTAGTGCCGATGATCGGCATGGTCATCAGCAACGCTATGATGCGAAACAGCGGCAGCATGAAGCTGGCTACCCAGGTACTGATCTGGGTATCGGTCAGCGCAAGCATCGGCTGCATGCCGTACTAGCCGATCACGGTCGGAATACTGGTGTACAACGACAGCATGTACTCCATGAATATTTTCAACAGCCACGGGCCGATGACGATGAGGGTAATGAGCATCACCAGCAAGCGCGGCAGGAAGCTCAAGGTCTGTTCGTTGATCTGCGTGGCCGCCTGAAACATGGCCACCAGCAGACCGCACAGCAGGCTCGGCACTACAAGAATCGCGACCAGCACAGTGGTCAGCCACAGGGCCTCGCGGAACAGATCGACGGCTACTTCCGGCGTCATCGGGCAGACTCCTTAGCAAAACGGCTCATACGCCACCAAAACTGCCAGCCAGGGTGCCGACAATCAGCGCCCAGCCGTCCACCAGCACAAACAGCATGATCTTGAACGGCAGAGAAATGATCAGCGGCGACAGCATCATCATACCCATCGCCATCAGCACACTGGCCACCACCATATCGATGATCAGAAACGGAATGAAGATCATGAAGCCGATCTGAAACGCCGTCTTGAGTTCCGAAATCACGAACGCCGGAACCAGAATGGTCAACGGCGCGGCATCCGGGGTCGGAATGTCGGTACGCTTGGACAGGCGCATGAACAGTTCGAGGTCGCTGGTTCGCGTCTGGGCCAGCATGAAGTCCTTGATCGGCACTTGCGCCTTGGCCACCGCATCCTGCGCGGAAAGCTTCTCCGCCAGGTAAGGCTGCAAGGCATCCTGATTCACCCGGTCGAAGACCGGCGCCATGATGAACATGGTCAGAAACAGCGCCATGCCGGTGAGGATCTGGTTCGACGGCGTCTGCTGCAAGCCGAGGGCCTGACGCAGAATCGAGAAGACGATGATGATTCGCGTGAAGCTGGTCATCAACATGACGAACGCCGGAATGAAGCTCAGCGCGGTCATGATCAGCAGAATCTGCAGACTGACCGAATATTCCTGCTGACCATCGGCACCGTTGGACAGCGTGATCGCCTGGATCGACAGCGGATCGGCCGCCAGCGCAGCAGGCGTCACCATGACCAGCAACAGCAGTATCAGGAAACGCAAGGCGCCCATTACTTCTTGTCCTTATCCTTGCCCATCAGCTCCATCAGGCGCTGAGCGAATTCAGGGGTAGCCTGCTCGCGCACCGGCACCTGTACAGGCTCCTTGAGCACATGCAGAGGCGTGATTCGCCCGGGCGTAATGCCCAGCAGCACTTGTTCATTGCCGATCTGCACCAGCACCAGCCGATCACGCGGACCCAGCGCGCGCGAACTCACCAGCTCGATCACCTGATTGCTGTTGGGCCCGACGCGCTGCACCCGGCGCATCAGCCAGGCGAGCACGAAAATCAGGCCAATCACCAGAATCAGACCGAACAACAGTTGCACCACCTGCCCGCCCATACCGCCGGAGACCGTGTTGGCCACCTGCGCAGGCGCCGCCTGAGCGGCGGGTTCGGCGGCCCAGGCCAGAGATGGCAGGGTCAGCAGAACACTCAGCCAGCGCTTCACTAGCGCAGCTTCTTGATGCGTTCGCTCGGACTGATCACGTCGGTCAGACGGATCCCGAACTTTTCGTTGACCACCACCACCTCGCCATGGGCGATCAGCGTGCCGTTGACCAGCACATCCAGCGGCTCGCCCGCCAGACGATCCAGCTCGATCACCGAGCCCTGGTTGAGCTGCAGCAGGTTGCGGATGTTGATGTCGGTGCTGCCCACTTCCATGGAGATCGACACCGGAATGTCGAGAATCACATCCAGGTTGGGACCATCCAGAGAAACCGGACCGGTGCTTTTCGGCACGCTGCCAAACTCTTCCATCGCCATCCGGCTACCCGAATTTCCGGCATCCGCAGCCAGCAGCGCATCGATATCAGCCTGGCTGTCGCCAGCTTCGCCCAATGCAGCAGCCCACTCATCCGCCAATGCCTGATCTTCAGCAGACATCGTATCGTTTTCATCAGCCATCGGTTGTCCTCTGCACGCAGTATTTCAGTTACGCAACAATTTCCGACGTTGACCAGACTGGTCAGCGTCGCGCTATGGGTTCGATTACTTGCAGGGCCATCTTGCCCTTGTGCGAGCCAAGCTTGACCTTGAACGAAGGTACGCCATTGGCACGCAAGACCAGCGAATCGCCCAGTTCCACAGGGATCACATCACCAGGGCGCATGTGCAGGATGTCCCGCAACGGCAACTGGCGCTGGGCGATGGTCGTGGTGAGCGGAACGTTGACGTCCAGCACGTCTTCCTTGAGCGCGTTGACCCAACGCTCGTCCTGGTCGTCCAGATCGGACTGGAAACCGGCATCGAGCATTTCGCGAATCGGCTCGATCATCGAGTACGGCATGGTCACGTGCAAGTCGCCGCCACCGCCATCGAGTTCGATGTGAAAGGTGGAGATCACTACAGCCTCGCTCGGCCCGACGATGTTGGCCATCGCCGGGTTCACTTCCGAGTTGATGTACTCGAAATTGACTTCCATGATCGCCTGCCAGGCCTCCTTGAGGTCGACAAACGCCTGATCCAGCACCATGCGCACGACACGCAGTTCGGTTGGCGTGAACTCACGGCCTTCGATCTTGGCGTGACGACCGTCACCACCGAAAAAGTTGTCCACCAGCTTGAACACCAGCTTGGCGTCGAGAATGAACAGCGCGGTGCCACGCAGCGGCTTGATCTTGGCCAGGTTGAGGCTGGTCGGCACGTACAGGGAATGCACGTACTCACCGAATTTCATGACCTGAACACCGCCCACTGCCACGTCCGCCGAGCGACGCAGCAGGTTGAACATGCTGATACGCGTGTAGCGGGCGAAGCGCTCGTTGATCATTTCCAGCGTCGGCATGCGTCCGCGGACGATCCGGTCCTGGCTGGTCAGGTCGTAACTTTTGACACTGCCAGGCTCGCTGTTGTTGTCAGTCTGGACCATCCCATCGTCGACGCCATGCAGCAGCGCATCGATCTCGTCCTGGGAGAGCAGGTCTTGCACGGCCATGTGAGAGTCCTACTGCAATACGAAGTTAGTGAAGAGCAGCTGTTCGATCACAGTCTTGCCGAGTTCTTTCTGTGCGACTTCCTGAATGCTGGCGGTCGCTTTCTGACGCAGCATTTCCTGGCCGATCGGCGAAGCCAGCGATTCGAAGGGAATGGCTGCAAACAGCATGACCAGATTATTGCGGATCAATGGCATGTGTACCTTCAGTGCTTCCATGTCGGCGGCGTTACGGCCCAGCATGGTGATGCTCACCTGCATGTAGCGTTGGCGACCATTGGCGTTGAAGTTGACCACGAAGGCCGGGGTCATCGGTTCGAAAACCGCCACTGGCTTGACGTTCGCTGCGGCTGCGGCCGCCGCTGGATCTACCTTGCTTTCGCTCTTGTGCATGAGGAACCAGGTCGCGCCCACCGACAAGCCTACCGCCAGCAGCAACGCCACGACGGCAATGATAATGAGCTTGAGTTTGCCTTTACCTTTGCCTGTGGTCGCGGGGTCTTTAACTTCTTCGCTCTGCGCCATGCCAATAATCCGTCACTATTCAAGAGGTTCTTCAATACGTGACAGAGGCAGAGCAAGTGTTATGCCAGAGTTGTACGAGGCGGAGATGTATCGGACACAAACGGTTACGCGCCTGGGCGCAGGGGCATGGCGATTCTTGTGAAAGCACTTTAGGGCAGTTTGGCTAAAGGCACAGTTCGGGAGCTAATGACTATCGCTCCTCACGCTCCGCGTGGGAATGCAGTTCGTGACGCTCTGCGTCACACAATGGTTTTTCGTTCTCAGGTGGATTGAGGTTCGACTCAAATCACCTTTTCGCCCCTCGGCGACCTACTTTGATGGGGCCAAAGTAGGCACAACCCGCAACTCCGTTTCCGGCCCGACTTCACCCTGTCAATTACGTCGCAATTTGGTCGTCTGTACCATCGCGTTCAAAAAGCACTTCTGCGCCAACACGTTCAGGCAATGCATGACGTCGCGTCGCGGCTGCCATGTGACGCAGGAGCCTCACGCGTAATAATCGATCTCACTGGTGCCGATCACACGTGCTGCTGGCTGGCTGACCGGGATGGCCGCATCGACGCCTGCGATTTCATCGGAGCTATCACCCGAGCTCATGCCACCGCCGCGCCCGCTGCGCTGGGAACGACTGGCCTGTTCCTGAGCCTGCTGTTGCGACTGGTCGGAGACGTTGACGTCGACGTTGCCAAGCCCCTGCTGCACGAACGACTCACGCAACTTCGACATCTGGCTCTCCAGTGCATCGCGTACGCCCATATGTGCGCTCATGAAGGTCACCTGGGTCTGCTGCTCGGGCGCCATGTTGATACGGATATCCAGACGGCCGAGTTCGGCAGGTTCCAGCTTGATGTCGGCGGTCTTGAGGTTCTGGCTCGACAGGTACATGACGCGGTCGACGATGCCTTCGGTCCAGCCACTTTGATGCATGGCCAACGGCTGATTCATCAAGGGCGCGGCAGGTGCGGCCGCTGTGCGTGCAGGTTGCGCGGCCTGGCTGAGCGCAGCGAGGCGATCGGCAAAGTTGTCGACGCGCGTGTCGCCGGCGGCGCCTTTGACATCCTTCAGCCCCTCACCGATCAAACCGCTGAACGACTTGTCGCTGCTTTCAGTGCTGCTCCCGTCGGAGGGCAACTGCTCGCTCAAAACCGACAGGTTATTGACGATATTTTGATTGGGATCAGCTTCAGCATTGCTCGGCGTCGCCTTGTTGGCAGCCTGGGCATTCTGGGCAGCCAGTTGAGTCTTGGCAGTGGCGTTTTCCAGCGCCAACTGCACGGCATCCAGACCGTCCAGCGGATCGGCGTCGGGATTGAAGGCTTGTTCAGCCACGGCTGGCGGTGCCGCCTGAGTGGTGGTGAGCGCCGAGACCACTGGGGCGGTGACAACTTCCGCACTGGGTGGCGCCTTGGCTACAGGCGCCGCGGGAGCCTGTGCGGCCATTGCCTGCAATGCCGGATCAAGTGCCGGATCGACGACCGCCTGGCCCTCAGTCAGCGCCGGATCGGCAGAAGCCTGCGCATCATCCTGCTTCGAGTCGGAGTGCGCCGCATCATCATCTGCAGCCGCCGGCTTGGCTGGCAAATCATTGCCGCTATCGGCAACGCTCGACTTGTCGGCGGCATTCGCCTGGTCGCTTGCAGGCTTGTCCTTGCCGGCGGCAACCTTGTCCTTGTCAGGCGCGGTCTTGTCGCGAACTGGCTTTACTGGCGCATCTTCACGCGCAGGGACGGTGTCTTTCGCCTGCTTTGCATAGACATTGGAAAAGCTGGAGGCCCCGTCCTTGCTGCTGTCAGCAGACTTGACCGCATTGTTGGCCACACCGGACCTGGCGGTCACAGAGGTTGTGGCCTGAAGAAGCGCATTGGTAGCAAGGGGCATTTCGGTCTCCGCATCAGCTGCTGGTTATCGCCTTACCGGAGTAGTTAGCAATATGCGGGCCAATTTAAAATGATGTCCCGTAACGGCAATCGAGCGGGTGGGATCAGGACTCAGCTGACGAACAACTGCCGCTCGGAATTGAACAGCCCGCGAATCGTCATGTATTCGCTGTCGATCGTGCCAATCAGCTCTGCCAGGCCTGCGAACTGCTGCTGGCGAGCCTGCTCCTCAAGCTGACGACACAGCTCGGAAAGCTGCAAGGCGCCCATGTTGCTGCTGCTGCCCTTGAAACTGTGAGCGGTCAGGCTCAACTCCTGAAAATCAGGATTGCGCGACCCGACAGCCAGACGCAGCTGCGCGATACGCTGCTCGGAATCCTTGAGGAAAACATCCAGCAAGGTCGGATATTCGTCCTCCATGACCTCCTGCAAGGTATTCAATACGCTGTAATCCAGATGAATCGACACTTGTTCACTCCTTGATCAAGACTCCAGGCGGGGATTATGCCACTCCCTCCCAGGAAAATTCCACGCAGGCGGTCCTGCCATCCCTTGACCACCTGGCCTCGCGGCTCAATTCGCAGACCAGATGCAGTCCGCGACCATACAGTTCATTGCTGGCAGGCATCAGCGTCCGGGTCTTTTCCGCATCGAATCCCTGACCGCTGTCCTCGACACTGAGGGTCAGCCGACCGCCCTGCTCGACCGCTTCAACCTGCAGGCTCACCCGGATAAAGCCTGACTTCAGCCTGTCGAGACGCTCTGCGCGCTGCTGATAATAAAGGGCGAAGCCTGCTGCATCGTGCTTGAGCGTCGAGTCCAACCCTAGCACACCATGCTCCAGCGCATTGCTGTACAGCTCGCCGAGGACCATATGCAGTGCGGCGCCCTGATCACGCAGGCCATGAACCTCCAGCAGCAATTGCAGAACATAGGGCAGCGGGTTGAAACGCTTGAGGGTAGAGGCACGAAACTCGAAGCTGGCCGACCAGTCCAGCGGGCTGGATGCGCCACTGTCCGAATACATCATGGCAGGCAGGCTCTCCAGCGGCGCCTCGACAGCGCTGACTTCCAGCAGGCTGACATCGTCACGGGCCTTGCCGCCAAATTCGTTGAGCGCCTCGAGGATCTCTTCGATCAACAAGTGCGGCTCGCGATTGGCAGACAGAACCTGTCGCAGACGCTGCGCACCGAACAGCTCCTCCTCATTGTTACTGGTGTCGAGCACGCCGTCGGACAACAGAAATATGCGATCACCCGGTGCCAACGGATATACGTCAGTGCGCGCGTCGAAGGCAGCGACGCTCAGCACGCCCAATGGCAGATGATTCGAAGCCAGCGGCACATGCTCACCCTGCGCGCCGCGCAACAGGTAGCCGTCCGGCAAGCCGCCACTCCAGACCTCGACCTGCCGCTGCGGCAGATTGATACACAGCAGCGTCGCACAGCAAAACATGTCGACCGGGAGGATGCGTTTGAGCTTGGCATTCATCTCACGGAGGATTTCAACCAGTCCATAGCCCTTGGCCGTCATGCCGTAGAATACTTCCGCAAGCGGCATCGCACCCACCGCAGCCGGCAAGCCATGCCCGGTGAAATCCCCGAGCAGCACCTGCATGTGCCCGGCAGGTGTGTAGGCGGCCAGCATCAGGTCACCGTTGAACAGCGCGTAGGGAGACTGCAGGTAGCGGATATTGCTCGCCCCCAGGCAACCGGCGTGGGCGATCTGATCGAACACCGCCTTGGCGACCCGCTGCTCATTGAGCAGATACTCATGGTGCCTGGCGATCTGGTCACGCTGCTGACGGACGGTTTCGTGCAACACTCGCAAGCGGTTCATGGCGTTGATCTTGGCGGCCAATACCAGCGGGTTGTAAGGCTTGGACATGAAATCGTCGCCACCGGCATCCAGGCAGCGTGCAAGCGCTTCGCCCTCGGTGAGCGAGGTGAGGAAGATGATCGGCACCAGCGATTCGCCGGTCATTGCCTTGATTCTTCGCGCCGCTTCAAAACCATCCATGACCGGCATCATGGCGTCCATCAGAATCAACTGCGGGCTTTCGGCCTTGAACATGGCCACCGCTTCGACACCGTTGCCCGCGCTGAGGACCCGGTGACCCTGCCGCGCAACGATCGTTGAAAGCAGCAGGCGGTCACTGGTGCTGTCATCAGCGATCAGAATGCACAGTTTTTTCGGGGCTGGCTGCACTGGGTATGCTCAATTCGAACAGCTTCGAGAAATTGGAAATGGCCAGAATCTTCAGCACATCAGGCGTGCAGTTGACCAGGCGCACCAGTGCCTTGTCACCGCCAGCGTGATCGCGCAGCAGCAACAGCATCCCCAGCGCAGAACTGTCCAGATAATGCGTACTGCGCAGGTCGACCACGTAGTTCAGTGACTGCGGATAGTCCTCATAGGCAGTGCGAAACGCCTGATGGGAATTGAAATCGAAGCGTCCTTCGATATAAAGGGTCAGCGTCTGGCCATCGGCAGAACGTTCGGAAGTGACAGTCATGGGAACCTCGAGGTGTTTCATCACCGAGACATTGATAGCGTAGACCAGCCAGAGAGATCGCTGCGGGTCTGTTTGAGTCAAACGTCAGAATTGTTCATGGCGAGGCAGGCGCTGCGACAACTCGTCGAGCAATTTCTGCTCGCGCTTGTCCTCCAGCCTGCGCGCCTCGTCCATGTAGCGCTGCACCAGCTTGCGCAAGCCCTCTACCCGCGCGTAACAATCCTGCCAGGCGCTGCGCGCCCGATCCAGATTGGCCTTGTGCCATTCGAGACTTTTGTATT
Source organism: Pseudomonas sp. B20 (assembly GCF_020515755.1). Classification (NCBI taxonomy): domain Bacteria; kingdom Pseudomonadati; phylum Pseudomonadota; class Gammaproteobacteria; order Pseudomonadales; family Pseudomonadaceae; genus Pseudomonas; species Pseudomonas sp. B20. The sequence goes on along the minus strand of NZ_JAHPJG010000023.1, from coordinate 59,069 downwards.
GCTGGGCAACGGCGACATCGAGCTGACTGAGAAAGCGCTGGTAACCCAGCAGCCACTGTCCGGAGACCCCGGTACTGCCGCGCTGCAACCATTGCTGCTGGTAATCCTGACGGAACTGGTCAAGCTCCTGCAGCTTGTTGTTGGCAAGGTTGACCTGTCCCTGGAAGTGCCCAAGGCGCTGGGCGGCGGTTCGCTCGGCAGCTTCTGCCATCTCGACCACCGGCGCCAGACGCGCCGCTCGACTTTGGGCCATGGGTTATCAGCCGCCAGGCGCTGGTGCGAAGATCGACGCCAGCGCCTCGCTGCTGCCTTGTATGCTTTCGTTGTCACGCAGGCCCTGGCGCTGGTAGCGCACCAGTACCGGATGCAGCGCAATGGCCATGTCCGTCTCGCGATCGCCGCCCGCTACATAGGCACCCACGCTGATGAGGTCGCGGGTCTGTTGATAACGCGACCACAACTGTTTGAAATGCTGCGCACGCGCCATGTGCTCGGGGCTGACCACTGCAGGCATGACCCGGCTGATGGACGCTTCAATGTCGATGGCCGGGTAATGCCCCTCCTCGGCCAGGCGCCGGGACAGCACGATGTGACCGTCGAGCACACCACGCGCCGAGTCGGCAATCGGGTCCTGCTGGTCATCACCCTCCGACAGCACCGTGTAAAACGCAGTGATCGAACCACCGCCCGCCTCGGCATTGCCAGCACGTTCTACCAGTTTGGGCAAACGGGCGAATACCGAAGGCGGATAGCCCTTGGTGGCCGGCGGCTCGCCAATGGCCAGTGCGATTTCCCGCTGAGCCTGAGCAAAACGGGTCAGGGAGTCCATCAGCAACAGGACATTCTTGCCCTTGTCACGAAAGTATTCGGCGATTCGCGTGCAATACATCGCTGCACGCAAGCGCATCAGAGGCGCATCATCGGCTGGCGAAGCAACTACCACCGAACGCTTCAGGCCCTCTTCGCCGAGGATGTGCTCGATGAACTCCTTGACCTCACGACCCCGCTCACCGATCAGGCCGACGACGATGATGTCCGCCTCGGTGAAGCGCGTCATCATGCCGAGCAGCACACTCTTGCCAACGCCCGTACCGGCAAACAAGCCGAGACGCTGACCGCGGCCAACCGTCAATAAACCGTTGATGCAGCGAATGCCGACATCCAGCGGCTGACTGATGGGATCACGCTTGAGCGGGTTGATGGTCGGGCCATCCATCGGCACCCAGTCTTCGGCCTTGATCGGCGAGCGACCATCCAGCGGACGACCGGCACCATCGAGCACCCGACCCAGCATGCTCATGCCCATCGGTAGCCGACCGGTGTCGGCCAGCGGCACGACCCGCGCGCCAGGCGCGATGCCGGCCACGCTGCCGACCGGCATCAGAAACACCTTGCCACCGGAAAAACCCATCACTTCGGCTTCGACTTCTACCGGGTGATGACTGTCGTCATTGATGACCACACAACGGCTGCCCATGGCCGCGCGCAGGCCCTCGGCCTCAAGCGTCAGGCCCACCATGCGCAGCAGGCGGCCTTCCACCACGGGCTGGGCGGGCAGGCTGATCGACTCGGCGTAGGAGCCGAGGCGCTTGGCGAAACTGGTGCGATCAAGGCGCATCGAGGGTGTCCGCGTCGGATTCGTCAGCAGTGGGCACTGTGCCTGGCGAGGCTTGCAGATCGATACTCAGATCGGCTGCCGCAGGATGGGTTACCTGTTCATGCAACTGGTCGTGCATCTTGGAAATTGCCAAGGCGATGCGCGTTTCGGCGCTGGCGTCGATACGGCTATGTTCGGTTTCGATCCGGCAACCGCCCGGCAGCAGGTCTTCGTCTTCGACGATCTTCCAGGACTCCTCGTGACGTTCGCGCATGGCCTTGACCAGCAGGAAGTCCTGAGGGTTTATGAAAATTCGCACATTCTGGGCGCCCATCGGCAAGAGCTTGAGGGCATCGCGCAGGACGCTGGCAATCTGTGCCGAGTCGGTGACCAGCTCACGCTGAATCACCTGACGCGCAATGTGCTCGACCAGATGAATGACGGCCTTTTCGATCTGGGTATCCTGCTCGGCGATAGGTGTCAGCAGGTTGCCCATCAGTTGTTCCAGGCTGGCAACCTTTGCCGCAAGAACGACCTCCGCCTCCTGGCGCACTTTTAGCTGAGTGCTGTGAAAACCTTCCTTTTCACCGGTGGCGAAACCTTCGTTCCAGGCCTCCTGGCGGATACTTTCCAGCTCTTCCAGGGTCAGTGGCTGGACTTCTTCCAGCGGCACTTCTTCCATCTCGGCCGGTTCGTCGACGTGCTCGGGCTCCGGTTCAGGCTCGGGTTCCACGTGCGGATCGAAGCTGGGCAGCGCCCAGATATCGAGCAACCCGGCGTCCTTGGCGCGAATGAGGTCGCTGGCCGATTCTTTATTGGAACTGGACATGAGTCGGCTGAATCCTTAGATCATTTCCTCGCCACCCTTGCCACCGAGTACGATCTCGCCGGCCTCGGCCATACGACGCGCAATGGTGAGGATTTCTTTCTGGGCGGTTTCCACATCGCTGACACGCACCGGACCTTTTGCTTCCAGGTCGTCGCGCAGCAGCTCGGAGGCACGCTTGGACATGTTCTTGAAGATTTTTTCCTTGATCGCTTCGTCCGAGCCCTTGAGGGCCAGTACCAGCACGTCCGAGGATACTTCGCGCAGCAGCGCCTGGATACCGCGATCGTCCACGTCGGAAAGATTGTTGAAGACGAACATGAGGTCTTCGATCTGCACCGACAGGTCTTCGTCGACCTCGCGGATCGAGTCCATGAGCGAACCTTCGATCGAGCTGTCGAGGAAGTTCATGATATCGGCCGCACGCTTGATACCACCCAGTGTGGTACGCGACGTGTTGGCATTACCAGAGAACTGCTTCTCGAGAATCTGGTTCAATTCCTTCAGAGCCGCTGGCTGTACGGTGTTGAGCGACGACACGCGCAGGATGATATCGAGGCGGACCTTGTGATCGAAATGCCCAAGCACCTCGCCCGCCTGGTCGGCGTCGAGATAGGCGACCACGATGGCCTGAATCTGCGGGTGCTCGAAACGGATCACGTCGGCAACGGCACGCGGTTCCATCCACTTGAGGCTGTCCAGACCGCTGGTATTGCCACCCAGCAGGATCCGGTCGATCAGGCCGTTAGCCTTGTCCTCGCCCAGTGCCTGAGTCAGCATCTTGCGGATATAGCCGTCGGAACCGACGCCAAGGCTGGTCTGATCACCGACGATGTCGACAAACTCGCTCATGACCTCTTCGACCTGCTCGCGATGCACATTGCGCATCTGCGCCATCGCCACGCCCACTTTCTGGACTTCCTTGGGGCCCATGTGCCGGAGCACCTGAGCCGCATCGGTTTCGCCCAGCGAGAGCAACAGTACAGCCGCTTTTTCAACTTTGGAGAGTTTGGCTACCATGGCTCGTTCATTCATCAGTGTTGATCCACTCTTTCACAACCTGAGCCACACGGCCAGGATCCTCAGCCACCAAACTCTTGATTGCATTCAGCTGTGCGTCATAGCCTTCGGTCGGGCTTGGCAGCAGAATGCTCTGCGGGCCGCCCAGGCTTACGCGATCGTTGGACAATTCGCCGTCCAGACCGCCCATGCCACCCAGTTCGGCGTCGCCACCGAAACCTGCCAGTTCCTTGCGCTTGCCGTTGGTGATGTTGTTCAACACCGGGCGCAGTACACCGAACACCAGGATCAGGATGAAGATCACGCCAACAGCCTGCTTGACGATGTCCCAGAACCAGGGTTGCGAATAGAACGACGCTTCAGGCAGCACTTCAGCGCGTTCGCTGGAGAACGGCACGTTGATCACGCTGACGCTGTCGCCGCGGCTGGCGTCGAAACCGACGGCATCCTGTACCAGACGCGTGAAGCGAGCGAGATCCGCCGCGCTCCACGGAGCACGGGTGACTTCGCCATTGGCCGCGTTGGTCTTGACCATGTCATCGACCACTACCGCGACCGAAAGGCGGGTCAGACGGCCCTGCTGCTGCTTGGTGTGACTGATCGAACGGTCCAGCTCGAAGTTCTTGGTCGACTGCACGCGCTTGTCGGCCGGGTATGGCGCCAACGCAGGCTGGCCGGTTGCCGGGTCCATGATCTGCTGACCATTGGCATCGAGCAGGGGCTGGCCTGGAGCGATAGGGCCGGCTGCACCGGCTGCACCACCGCCTGCAGTCTGCGGAGCCGTCGCCGGGCCGGGCGGCTGATTGCTCAGCGCCCCCGGAACGCCGCCCGAGCTTGAGCTGCTGGAACGTTGTTCATTGACCGACTGCTCGCTGCGCAAGGCAGGCTGGTCAGGGTTGAAGCTTTCGGCGGTCGATTCGACAGCGCTGAAATCAACCACTGCCGAGACTTCGGCCTTATAGCGGTCATTGCCCAGAATCGGCTGCAGGATGTTCTGCACACGCTGGGTCAGCATGCCTTCCATGCGCCGGCTGTAGTCGAATTGCTTGCCGGCCATGGTCAGCTCGGAGTTTTCCGCCTGATCGGAAAGCAGAGCGCCCTTCTGGTCGACGACGGTAATTTGCGACTTGCTCAGCTCGGGAACACTGGTGGCCACCAGATTGATGATGGCCATGACCTGACTCGGCTCCAGCGAACGACCGGCGTACAGCTCGACCAGTACCGAAGCGCTTGGCTTGCGGTCATCACGGACGAATACCGAGCTTTTCGGAATTGCCAGGTGCACACGGGCACCCTTGACGTTGTTCAGTGCCGAAATGGTCCGTGCCAGTTCGCCTTCCAGCCCGCGACGATAACGCGTGGCCTCCATGAACTGGCTGGTGCCCAGGCCCTGATCCTTGTCGAGAATTTCGAAGCCAATGTTGGCGTCGTTCTGTACCACGCCCGCCTGGGCCAGCTGGATGCGCGCACGCTGCACATCATCGGACTTGACCAGCAGCGCACCGGAGTTCGGCTCGACGGTGTAATTGATGTTCGCTGCAGTCAGGGTGTCCATGATCTGCTTGCTGTCCATGCCCGCCAGACTGCCATAAAGCGGACGATAGTCAGGCTGCTGGGACCAGAGCACCACGGCGAAGCCGATGGCCACGCTCGCGGCAAGACCGACCATGAGGCCGATCTGACGCAGCATGGTCATTTCGGAAAGATTTTCCAGAAAAGACATACCGAACAACGGTTTTCTTTCGGAAGCGTCCGCTCTTGCAGGAACGGTATCGGCAGCTGCTTCGGCCATGACTCAGTACGTCCCTTAAACCGGCATCTGCATGATGTCTTGGTAAGCTTGAACCAGCTTGTTACGCACCTGGGTCAACGCCTGAAAAGACACGCTGGCTTTCTGCGACGAAATCATGACGTCGGTCAGATCCACGCCGCTCTTGCCGACTTCGAATGCATTGGCCAACTGGCTGGAAGCCTGCTGGGTCTGCGCGACCTTGTTGACGGCCTGGCCAAGCATGTCAGCGAAGCTGCTGGCACCGGCTTCCTGCGCACCGGACACGGGCTTGGGCGCAGACATCGCATCCATCTGCATGGCCCGCATATCCAACATCAAGCGATTAAATTCAACACCTTGGCTCATGGACATATCTCTCGTAAGGCCCGCAAATTTTTGACACTGATTCAGCGGGTACAGAAGGTATAGCAACAACGATGCCAGCTAGATGGCGGCTATTTGCCACACCAGATGAGTGCATCATGTCGCTTGACACGAGTTCGCGCCGCACCGCCCGTATTCATGGGCCGCCGGGATTATTTCAGGCTTGTATCACAGCAAAAATATTCAGTGACCGCCGATCGGGTGCGGCAATCAGTGTGCTTCGTTCATGTGGCAAACAGATAGGCTTCCACATCCATTCCGGCGTCACGCATCTGCGCCAGCTTGTAACGCAATGTACGCGGGCTGATACCCAGGCGTTCCGCAGCCTCCTTGCGACGTCCCCGTTCAGAACGCAGGGTGTCGATGATCATTTGAAACTCGTGACGCCTGAGGTCATCGCCCAGCGCGCCGGCAGATTCCGGACTGACAACGGCACCTGCATTCTCCGCCGCAGTAATGACGGTCACAGCCGCGGCAGCCTCGACCGGTGCGGCAACAGGCAGGCTGGTGACCGGCCCGGACAGACAGAAATCCTGCGCCTGAATCACCCCGCCCTGCTGCAGAATCAAGGCTCGCTGCACGGCGTTATCCAGCTCCCGCACATTTCCGGGCCATGGATAGCTCACCAGACACTGCTGCGCTTCGGCGGAAAGGCGAACCGGCGCGTGCTTCATTTTATTGACGTGCTTTGCCAGAAGCCGCTCGGCCAACGGCAGAATATCGGCAGTCCTTTGACGCAACGCCTGCCATGACAATGGAAATACCGACAGGCGATAAAACAGATCCTCACGAAAGCGCCCCGCCGCCACCTCACCCGCCAGATCGCGGTTGGTGGTCGCCACGACGCGAATGTCCAGAACGATCGGCTTGCGCGCGCCCACGCGCTCTACTTCGCGTTCCTGCAACACACGCAGCAATTTGGCTTGCAGCCCCAGAGGCATTTCGGAAATCTCGTCCAGCAGTATCGTCCCGCCGTCCGCCTGTTCAAACTTGCCAGCCTGGGCCGCAATCGCGCCGGTAAACGAACCCTTTTCATGACCGAATAACGTGGCTTCCAGCATATTGTCCGGAATCGCCGCACAGTTGATCGCAATAAAAGGCTTATCGGCACGGGGCGAGTTTTGATGAATGAAACGCGCCAAGACCTCTTTACCGGTCCCGGACTCGCCGGAGATCAGCACGGTGGAGTCGCTTTTTGCTACGCGGCTGGCCAGGTTCAGCAACTGAATACTGGCAGGCTCGACGGCAATCGGCCCGTCGCGCTCGGCAGGCTCCAGACGACCCAGTGCATGCCGCGCAACCAGCGCGATCAGCGCCTTGGGCTCGAAGGGTTTGACCAGGTAATCCGCTGCGCCCTGGCGCATGGCGTCGACCGCACGCTCGACCGCGCCATGTGCGGTCATCAGCAGCACCGGCAATTGCGGATGCCGGCTGCGCAACAGACTCAGCAGCTGGTGACCGTCCATGCCCGGCATGTTGACGTCACTGATCACCAGACTGAATGGCTGCGCCTCAGCGGCCACCAGCGCCTCTTCGGCGGAACCGACCGCCTGATAGTCATAACCGGCCAGCTCGAGGGTTTCCCCAAGCGCTTCCCGGAGCGAACGGTCATCCTCGACCAGCAGCACATTGATCGGCATCAGTTATTACCTGTCGAACTGCAAGCCGGGATCAACGGCAGGCTGATAATGGCGCAGGTACCACGGCCGACCCGCGACAAATAATGCACGCGTCCCTGATGCGCACGCGACACTGCCGTCACTACGGCCAGACCAAGCCCTGTGCCGGTGGTCTTGGTGGTAAAGAACGGTTCACCGATGCGCGCCAGCGCGGCCTTGTCAATGCCGCTGCCGTTATCGCTGAAGCAGATCCGCAGCTCGTTGCCACGACTGTAGGCGTGGACTTTCAGCAGCGTCCGGCCAGCGCTGGCCTGGACGGCGTTTTCAATCAGATTGAGCAGTGCGCCGACCAGTGTGTCGCGATTGCACAGCAACTCGCCATCGATGCTGTCGCACTGCCAACGCACCGACACGCCCTGAACATGCGTCGCAGCAGCATTTTGCAGCACCTGAAACAGAGCACCGGGCGTCAGGCGATCCGTCAGCGGCAGCTCGCCCCGGGCGAACACCAGCATGTCGCGAACCTGATGCTCCAGCTCATGCAAACGATCCTTGAGCCGCGCGGCGAAACGCTGCTGGGTTTCGACCGGCAGTTCCTGCTCGGTCAAATGGCTGGCGTAGATCATCGCAGCGGACAACGGTGTACGAATCTGATGCGCCAGAGAAGCGACCATACGCCCCAGTGAAGACAGACGCTCGTGACGGGCCAGCTGTTCCTGAAGATGACGGGTTTCGGTCAGGTCATTGAGCAATACCAACTGACCCGGCTCGGCATCCAGTGAGCGCGTGGCAATGGAGAGCCTGCGACCGTCCTTGAGGGAGACTTCGTGGCCGTCGTCCTCTCGGGGTGCAAAGCAACGGCTGATCACATGACGCCAGAGCATGCCCAGCAGCGGCTGCCCGAGCAGATCGATGGCAGCGGGGTTGGCTTCGCGCACGACGCCCATGCCATCAATGACGATCACCCCGCCAGGCAACAGATCAAGCAGATTCTGCAGACGGTTGGCCAGGCGTTCTTTTTCCGCCAGCTCCTGAAGGCGCTGGGCGCCGGCATGAGCCAGTTCGCCCTTGAGTTCGGTGACGCGCGCTTCGAGCAAGCCGTAGGAATCGGTCAGTTGCGCCGACATTTGATTGAACAGCGAGAATGCCTGCTCAAGCCCCTGACGACTTTCCAGCTCCGGGGAGTACTGAGCCTGAACAGATAGGGCGGAAGTCAGTTGGGCGGCCTGGGACATGGTTCATCTCTCTCGTGGCTAACCGTCAGTAAACGGTGTGTTAAGAGAGACTTAGCAATCCCCGTGCCTAAAAAAAACCCCTGAAAAATCAGGGGCTTGGTTTTTGGCACAAAAAACCGGCGTCAATCATCTGCCTGTTCATCGCCCTCGCGACGGCTCATACCGTACTTGCGCATCTTCTCGACCAGCGTGGTACGACGAATACGCAAGCGCTCCGCAGCGCGGGCAACGATGCCGTTGGCGTCGTCGAGCGCCTGCTGGATAAGGCCCTGCTCCAGACCACCGAGGTAGTCTTTCAGATCGAGCCCTTCAGGCGGCAGCATCGCGCCGGAAGCGAAGTTCGGCGTATTGCTGTTGATCGCTACACGCTCTTCGATCTCGCTGCGCATGCTGTCGACCATCTGCTCGTCTTCGTCGTCGACGTAGCGAAACTTCTTTGGCAGTTCGGCCACGCCGATTACGCCGTACGGGTGCATGATCGCCATGCGCTCGACCAGATTGGCCAGCTCACGAACGTTGCCCGGCCAGGCATGGCGACACAGCGACATGATGGCGGCGGAGTTGAAGCGAATCGAACCGCGCTTCTCGTGCTCCATGCGCGAAATCAATTCGTTCATGAGCAGCGGAATGTCTTCGACACGCTCGCGCAACGGCGCCATTTCGATCGGGAACACATTGAGACGGTAGTAAAGATCTTCGCGGAAGCTGCCCAGCTCGATCATGGTCTCGAGGTTCTTGTGCGTCGCGGCGATGATGCGCACATCGATACTTTGCGTCTTGTTGCTGCCCACACGTTCGAAAGTGCGTTCCTGCAGGACGCGCAGCAGCTTGACCTGCATGGGCAGCGGCATGTCGCCGATTTCGTCGAGGAACAAGGTACCGCCGTTGGCCAGCTCGAAGCGGCCGGCACGGCTGGTGATCGCGCCGGTAAACGCGCCCTTCTCGTGTCCGAACAGCTCGCTTTCGAGCAATTCGGCCGGAATGGCACCGCAGTTGACCGGCACGAACGGCGCATCACGACGCTTGGAGTGATAGTGCAGATTACGCGCAACCACTTCCTTGCCAGTGCCCGACTCGCCCAGAATCAGTACGCTGGCATCGGTGTCGGCGACCTGCTGCATCATCTGCCGCACGTGCTGAATCGCGCGGCTGGTACCTACCAGACTGCGGAACAGGTTGGGTTCACGATGACGGCCGCGCTCGCGAGCCTGGTCGTACATCTCGCGATAGACCTGGGCACGGTGCAGCGAATCGAGCAGCTTGCTGTAGCTGGGTGGCATTTCGAGTGCGGAAAGGACTCGTCTGCGCAAATCCTCGGGCAATTCGACAGAAGAATTTTCGCTCATCAGCAGCACAGGAAGGAACTCATCCCATGCCGCGATGGTCTTAAGGAGCCCTTGCAAACTGCCCGGCGCGTTTACGCTACCGACCAGTACGCAGAGTACTTCTCGTGGAGACGCCAGAGAGCCGACCACCTGCTGCCAGTCCTGACTGGAACAGGAGAGATTTTCTTCGCCAAGAAAATTCAGGATCACCGCCAGATCCCGGCGGCGCTGGCTATCGTCATCGATTAGCAGAATCTTGATTTCACGCCACATGCAATAGCAACTTCCCTAGTCAACTCAATGCCCATGATTGGGGGGCAGCTTGGCTTTCTCAGCTGTATAAACCTTGAGACGCCAGAAAATAGTAAACATCACTAGTTAAGTCAAAAAAACGGACACAGTCAAATTTATGGCGAAATTCTTGTCGAACAATAAAAATGACAATTAAACATTAACCAAACAGATGGTATACCTTCGTCGCGCTCTTCGCATTCTGGATTTGAGTCATTTCTTCGACAACCGCTTGACGCTCGCCGGTTGCAACATCAATCAGCTGCCTGTAGACACCCAATAACTCCTCAAGGTTGCTGCGCAATGCAGGTTCGTCGTCAGGCGCTTCGCTGACCACCGCGTCGACGCATTCGCGGCACGCCAGGTCCAGCTTGACGATAGCCTCCCAGTCACGATCTGCCAGCGCACCTACCAAGGCTTCGCGGGTTTCTTCGATACGCTTGAGCGCAGCACTCATTATTGCTCTCCTCAGACCAGCAGATTATTGCAAGGTGCCGATAGCGTCCCAGCCTTCCTTGACAGTGATCAACAGGCCGGCGACTTCATCGAGTATCTTCTGATCATTACGGGCGTTGGCTTCCGCCAGGCGCGTCATCATGTAGTGATAGAGACTGTCTTGCCTGAGCAGCGTGTCACTGGGTGAGTTCTCCAGATCCAGCCCCTCGCGCAGGCCGCCGACGATGTCGATGGCCTTGCTGATGAGCACGCCCTTGCTGGCGATATCCTTGCGCGCCATGGCGCCCTTGGCCTGAGCAATGCGGTCGAGGCCACCTTCCATCAACATTTGCACCAGACGATGAGGGCTGGCCTCTGAGGTCTGGGCCTGGGAGCCGATCTTCTGATACTGCCGCAACGCTAACATCGGATTCATAAGGGGCCTCGTAACAAATCCAGAATACTGATACTCAAGCTATCGACGCAGTGCGCAGAAACTTTAGCCCAAAAGCAGAAACCCGACACAGAGTCGGGTTGCTGATACTTCCACACTCGTTTTTTTACGAGGCGTTTTTCTGGGCGTTCATCGCTTCAAAAATCGAAGTAATGCTTGAAGCTGTCGCCTTTAACTGCCCGACGACCAGGTCCATCGCGTTGTATTTCTTGGTGAGGGTTTCCGTCAACGTGGTAATACGACGGTTGAGCGCCTCTTGATCACTGGCCAGTCGCGTCTGCACTTTATTGAGGCTGGAGGTCTTGCCAGCCAGAACGCCGTCGGCTTTCGTGTAAGGTTCAAGCGCAGTGTTCAGGCGTGCGATCAAGCCACCCGAAGTCGTGCCGTCAGCGCTGGTTACACCGGTGAACATCGCCTGAATCTGGCTGCCCAGCTTCTTGTCGCTCAACGCTGTAGTCAATTCGGTGGTGTTCAACGACAACTTGCCGTCAGCCTGCTGAGTCTTGATCCCCAATTGCGCCAGGGAACTCAAACCGGCATTCGACGTGGCAGTGGAAATCTGGTCGCGTATCGTTGCCAACAGCGCACGCGGGGTGGAGTCGCCAGTCAATGCAGCGGCAGTGTATTTACCATCACTGTCGACAGTGCCCTTGGTCAACGAGGACACCAGTGAAACCAGCGTGTTGTAAGAGTCGACAAACGACTGCAATGAGGTTTTCAGACCATCGGTGTTGGTGGCGACCGTGACTGTGGTCGATGCCGAAGGATCAGAAGACGCGCTGGGCGCGACCAATTCGAATGTCAGACCGGAAATCGCCGTGCTCACGGTATTGGTCTTGCTGGTCAGACTCAGGCCATCGACCGTGAATGCGGCGTCCTTGGCGACAGCGGTAATCGCACCAGCGCCGGTACTGGATTCACTCATCAACTTGGTGCCATCGATGTTAAGTGCTTCCTGGCCGGAAGCACCCGTCACCGAAATGTCACTGCCCTTGCCGGTGGTCGTCGAACTGAACACCAGCCTGGAACCGTTGCTGTCGTTGATGATGTTGGCGGTGATGCCTTTACCCTGCAGCGTCGAGTTGATCTTGTCGCGCACTTCCTGCAGCGTCGAGGTCTTGTCGATCGCCACGTTGTAATCAGTGCCATTTTGAGTGATTTTCAGCGTACCACTCGGAATAGCACTCGACTGCGTCGAGTCCAGCGCGGCGGTAGCCACCTTCGAAGGTGTTGCCAGCTGGCTTATGTTAATCGCGTAGGAGCCGTTGACTGCCGTGTTGCCCGCTGTGGCCTTGACCACCGACTCATTGGCAGACGTGGCAGCAAAGCCCTGGAAGGCAGGCGTGGTGGAGCTGGCCAGGGTATCCAGCGTTTTCTGGAACGCAGCCAGTGCAGACGTCAACTGACTGACACCCGACAGGGATGCAGTCGTGGAGGCGCTCTGCTTGTCGATCTGGTTTTGCTTGGGCGCTTTTTCAGCACCGACAAGACCTTCGACGATGCTGGAAATTGCCAGCCCCGAACCCAGGCCTGTTGTAGAGGTAATCGGACTTGCCATGGTGCTTCTCCCTTCAAGAATGCCGCGGGGCTCGCCGCCCTTTCAAAAGGCGAATGACCCGGCAACACATACCGTACCGGCGATCAGGCCTTGGCGCGGAACAACAAACTGTTCGCATCACTCAGGCTATCGGCCAGCTTCAGGATTTCTGCATTGGGAATCTGTCGTACTACTTCACCGGAATCGCTTGCAATCACTTTGACAATGACTTTGCCAGAATCTTCGTCGATCGAAAACTCGAGATTGCGCTTGACCTCGTGAAAGAACTTCTGGATGTCCTCGGCGGCTGCCTTGACTTTGGCATCGTCCTTGGAATCATCCTTGTGCAGACCGGAGCCTTTACTTTCAGCCGTGGCGGCAACACGCTCGACGGGCGCCTTATCGGCAGGCTTGTCAACGGACGCGTCCGGCACAGGGGCCTGACTCGTCGGTTGAACGGCCGGATAAGTCACGTTCAACTTCACACTCATATCCATGACCATCACCTCAGAAAGCAAAAAAGCGAGAGAGCACTGTTAAGTACTCCCCCGCTAAAACTCACGCCGATATTACTGAAGCAGTTTCAGTACAGCGGATGGCAGCTGGTTAGCCTGAGCCAGAACAGAGGTGGAAGCCTGTTGCAGGGTCTGTTGCTTGGTCAGCTGTGCAGTTTCAGCAGCGAAGTCGGTATCCTGGATACGACCCAGTGCAGCACTGGCGTTTTCGTTGATGTTCTGCAGGTTGGAGATGGTGCTGGTCAGACGGTTTTGTGCAGCACCGAGATCAGAACGAGTGCTGTTGATGGTCTGCAGAGCCGAGTCGATAGCGGCCATTGCAGCAGAGAAGTTGGTCTCTGCAGCAGCACTGTCGGAACCGACGATGGTGATGGCCGAACCGACACCCAGGGTGTTTGCGTCAAAGCTGGCGCTCAGAGTCAGAGTGATCTGGTTCGAGGCGCCGGAGTTGGAGCCAACCTGGAAAGTCATGGTGCTGGCAGAACCGTCGATCAGGTTTTTGCCGTTCAGGTTGGTGCTCTGAGCGATACGGGTCAGTTCCGAACTCATCTGAGTGAATTCTTTGTTCAGCGCAACGCGGTCAGTGTCGCTGTTGCTGTCGTTTCGCGACTGAACAGCCAGTTCACGCATACGTTGCAGAATGTTGGTCGACTCTTGCAGCGCGCCTTCAGCGGTCTGAGCAATGGACATACCGTCGTTGGCGTTTTTGATCGCCATGGTCTGACCTTTGATCTGCGAGTTGATCTTGGTGGCGATGTTCAGGCCAGCAGCGTCGTCTTTGGCGCTGTTGATTTTCAGACCGGAAGACAGACGAGTCATCGAGGTCGAAAGGGCGTCGGAAGCGCGACCCAGGTTCTTCTGGACGTTCAACGATGCTACGTTGGTGTTTACTGTTAAAGCCATGATGAATTCCTCGTTGGTTTGGTACTACGTGGCTTCCGGCCCCTGCAAGCGCCGGGTGTGCCTAGAGAACCTTCGTAATAGTTATCGTCGCGATGGCAGGTTGCTTGAGTGTTTTTTTTTAATATTTTGCCATCATCGTGACACCCCTTATAAAACAAGGGTTTGGGGGCATAAACCCGCGACGGAACAGAGAGAAATTCATGACAGTCAGAAGTGGCGACAGCCGAGCGCGTTGTGCCACGAAGTTAAAAGTGTGACGTGGATCACTATTTAATTTAAAAACGCCCGGGCAGTTATCCGCAGGCGTTCTTTGTAAGACGAGGCGAACTCAGTCTTTATAGATAATTGCAGAGCCCCAGGACAGCCCCACACCAAAACCACTCAAGGCGACGCGCTTCCATGAAGAGCCGAGCACGTGCTTTTCGATCAGCAGCGGAATGCTCGATGACACGGTGTTGCCGGTTTCGACCATGTCCTTGAGAAACTTCTCGGGCTTGTCTTCGAAGCGCCGCGCGACCGCATCGACGATCGCGGCACTGCCCTGGTGAATACAGAAGGCATCGATATCGTCAGGAGTCAGATCCGACTCGGCCAATAGCTCATGCAGATGCGCTGGCACTTTCAACAGTGCGAAGTTGAACACCTGGCGACCGTTCATGAAGAAAATGCCGTTGCTGACCTTGAGATGTGGCGCGCCGGAACCATCGGTACCGAATTTCGCCTTGCCCAGCTGCCATTCGGCCCCCTCGCCCATCCAGGTGGCCGTCGCCGCGTCACCGAACAGCATGGTGGTGTTGCGGTCTTCAGGGTCGACAATTTTCGAATACGGGTCGGCAGTGATCAACAAGCCGTTTTTCAAGCCTGCCGCTTCCATGAAGCCCTTGATCGCATAAATGCCGTACACATAGCCGGAACAGCCCAGCGATATATCGAATGCAGCGACGTTGGTCGACAGCCCCAGCTTGTCCTGAACGATGGCTGCGGTATGCGGCAGCCCTTCCTCGTCGCCATTCTGGGTGACGACGATCAGCACATCGATGCTTTCGCGCTTGAGCTGCGGATTATTGGCAAACAGTGTGTTGGCTGCCTCAACGCACAGATCCGAGGTTTCCTGGCCGGCGTCTTTGCGCGGCAGGAAGGTGGAGCCGATTTTCCCAAGGATGAATTCTTCATCCTTGCCGAATTTGGCGCCTTGAGCGTAGTTATCAACACCTGCAACAGGCACGTAACTCGCTATGCTTTTAATGCCAATCATCATGGCTTCCCGATGAGTAAACAGGTCATTTTTCGTCCCGACGAAATCGGGGCGCTACCGAATAGGGGTGATTTACGGACATTTTCAGGGCGCTTGGCAGGTTAAAGCAAGTCAGGCGCATGTCGCTCCCTGTAAAACAATACAGTGGAGATGCACTTTATGACCCGCAGGTCACTCCCGTCTGCATGCTTTAGGATAATTTGCGTCGAGGGGACATGCACTGGATCCTGGCCTGAAGCTTACTACGAGGAAGCCTTCAAGGCAGCGAACCGGCCGCGAGGCAGCCGGTTTTACGAGGGTAAACGACTCAAACGGCCAGAGTGAAGCCCTTGCCGTGGAGATCCAGATTGACGTTGTAGGCTTCATCCTGCGCGAACTGCGCTGACCACTTGTCCATCAATGCTTCGCGCGCCTGCTGCGGGGCATGCAGCACACCGGAATGCACCACCTGCACATGCGGCGTCCATACGGTCAGGTAGCCGGCCTGCGCAGCCTTGAGGCAAAGGTCGACATCGGCAAGCGCTTCGGCGAATAGATCTTCATCCAGACCGCCCACAGCGTTGTACAGCTCCTTGGCAATCATCAGGCAGGCCGATGACACGGCAGAGTAGTTCTGCTCGACCACCAGGCGCTGCATGTAGCCGGTGGCGGTCTTCGGCTCGCCGACAAACCCCGAACCCACGCCGCCATTGAGTCCCAGCACCAGACCAGCCTGAGTCACTGCACCTTCGCCATCCACCAGCTTGGCGCCTACCACGCCCACTTCCGGGCGCTGCGCCTGGTTGAGCAGTGACTCGATCCAGCCGACATTGACGATCTGACTTTCGGCATCCAGCAGGATCAGGTATTCGCCACCGGCTTCCTGGCTGATCAGATTATGCAGCGCTGCAGGACTCATGCGCTGTTCGGCACGGAACACCCGCACGCGACCCGACACTTGCTCCTGCCGGTCAAGCCAGGTCGACAGTTCGGCAGAGGTGCTGGCGTTGTCACCGATCAGCACTTCATAACGCTGATAGCGGGTGCGTTGCAGAATGCTTTGCAGGCAGCGCTGCAATTCGGGCAGGTTGTCCTGGCTGTGCAGCAGGATCGAAACCACCGGCCGATGGGCGTGGCGATAATCGATCTTGTAGGTGCCAGGCTGCGCCGAGCTGACTTCCGCCTGATAACCGCGCTTGCCAAGGTGGCGCTTGAGCGCTTTCTGTTCGTCCGGATTGTCTTTCAGCTCGGGCGCATCACAGATCAGCAGCGGTTCGCTGAGATGGGCCAGGCCGCTCATGCCGCCCTGCTCGATCAGACGCAGCAACAGATCGAATTCCAGCGCCTCGGGGAACTCGCGCGAGTAACCACCCGCCTCGACCAGCAACTCGCGACGCACCAGCCAGTGACGGGCCATCAGTGCCGGCAGGCTTTGCAGCAGATCAAGATTGAAGCCGGGACGGAACACCGAGGTCAGCGTGCCATTGGCTTGACGCTGAATCTCGTCCACGGCAACAGCCCGGCACTGCGCCGCATCGATCAGCTCGGCGCTGGCCAGCAGCAGACCGCTGCGGGTGAACTCTTCGCCGGCCTGTGCCAGCATCAGCCAGTCGCTGGGCGACTGTTTGACGACCTGATTGATCTTGTCGACGTAGTTGCTTTCAGTGACTTTCACAAAGTGCAAGGTATTGTGCAGCGTGGTCACGGCTGGCAATTCCCCGGTGGTGAACACCACCACCCTGAAGGCCTTGTAGTGACTATTGATCAGGCTGTCGAACGTGGCCTGCAGCTTGAATACGTCCGCCTCCAGGTCCAGCAACAGGACACCGATCTGCGACCCGGCCGGTTTGCTGGCGAGCTTGTCGCTGATCTGCTTGAGGGCCTCAGGCGCCGGATCACGCGAATCGAGCCAGTTGAGCAGTTGACCGGAAGCCATGCCATCGAGCAGCCGACCGTTGTCGAAACCGGATGCCGCCTGCAGACGCTGGCTCCAGGCCGAAACCATTTCGATCTGCTTTTCACTGTCCTTGCCTTTGCCGCTGATCAACTCCGCGATCAGGCTCTGCACGACACCCTGGTTGAAGGCGTAGGTTTCGTAGGCGTACCACAGGCGACTGATGCGCGCTTCAGCATCCGGGTTGCTCTGCTCGCGCAACAATTCAGCCTGCTTGAGCAGCACCGCTTCCAGCCCTTCCAGCTGCAAACGACCCGCTGGCATGAGGTGGATCAGGAATTCGATTCTGGCCAGCTCATCGAACAACGCCTGGTTGTAGAACGGCATTTCGACAAACTGACGAGGCTCGAACAGCGCGTCCGATTGCTCAAGGCCGACATTCCACACCGCGCTGATGATTTTCTCATCGCCCTGGAAGCCCTGAGTCTTGAGGCATTCACCCATGGCTGCGAGACCGGCCTGAATCTTCTGCTCGCCCTGTGCGCCTTCGAAGCCCGAGCCTACGCCGAGCAGCGCGACCAGTTTCTTGGCGAACGCATCGCGGGATGCTCTGGCCTTGGGATCGGTGTGCCTGACGGCGGCGGCAATGGCCAAGCCATGGCGTAGCTCGGCCTGCTTGCCCGAGGTGAAGTGCAGTGCATAAGGGATTGGCAGGATGCGCAGGCGGGCCGCCGCAACCAGATAGTTCATGTGGCCGATTTCCTGCCAGTGCAGCTCGGTGTCATCGGTAACCGACGTGAACCACTGCTGCGCCAGTTCCGTGCGAGTCACTGCGTTGAGCAGCGACAGACTTTCGCTCATGAAACCCAGAACCCGCTCGCCCGCGTCCTCCGAGGCATAGTCTTCGCAGGTTTTGCGATCGCGGCGGAAATAGTCCACCTGACCGACCTGCGCCTGATAGCTCAGGCTGTAGCCCTGACAGGCGCCGTAGGTCGGGTTGGCCTCAAGAAAGCTCAGCGCTGCGCGCAGTGCATCAGGCAGTAAAAAACTGTCGACCGGAGCCTGAACCACGAACGGCGTGGTCACCTGCTTGAGACCCTCTGCCACCCTGACGCCGAGGCTGGCATTGGCCAGCGCGTCACTGTGCAGATAATGCAAGCCAGCGCTTGCGGCAATTTCCGCATCAGGCTGGACTGACGCATCGACCACTATGAGGTTGCACGGGAACTCACTGTAATACTTCAAGGCGCGGCGCAGGAAGTCTGGCTGGTCCTTGGCCATCAACAGCAGGGTCAGACGCTGATTCAAAGCGGTGTGTTCATTTCCCGAATGGCTTTGCATGATCTTTCCTTATAACGAATCGATTGCGCCTTCAACCGCAGCGGGCGTTGAAGCAAGGGCGTAGCGTGGCCGCGCCAGCGGGCAACCCGCTGGTGCGTGTTCAAACGGATCGGATCAGTCCGGCAACCAGCCGTTGGCCCAATATTGCAGGTTTTCGCCGCGCAACATGAAGTCACGCAGTACTGTCTCGCGCAACTCGTCGCCCATGCGGTAACTGGCATTGGGGTCGGACAGGTGCATGCGGATCGCCTGCAACCACTCTTCGGAGCTGTTGGTGTACACCCGGGTTGCCGGCAGATGGCCGCGATACGCCTCGGTGTCGGAACAGATTACCGGGTAGCCACAGGCGCCGTACTCAAGCAACCTGAGGTTGCTTTTGCAGTCATTGAAAATATGAAATTCCAGCGGCGCCAAGGCCAGATCAAGGTTCAGGCTGGCGAGCTTGGCCGGGTAGGTTTTCAGGCTGACCCCCGGATGGAACTCATGGATGTAGGGCTTGAGCAGATCCGGGCACATGCCGAAGAACACCCACTCGACTTCATCAGCCAGTTCGCGCACCACATCGGCAATCAGCTCAAGATCCCCGCGATGGCTGGTTCCGCCGCCCCAGCCGATACGCGGCTTGTCCGAGCTGCGACGCTGGGTCCTGAGGTTGCTCCACAAGTGGGTCGCCAGCATGTTCGGCACGACGCGAATGTCGCTATGCATACTCGACAGCGCCTCGGCCAGCGGGTGAGTCGACACGACCACACGGTCACACAGGCCTATACCCTTGCGCAGCATGGCGCCGATGTTGTCCGGCATGTTGCGCTTGTGCTCGTTGCGCTCGGGGACATCGGCGATGTAGTCATCAAGCTCGAAAATACGCATGGCATTGGAGTAGTTCTTTGCCAGCTCGATGTCCGGAACCTTGGCTTCTGTGTAACGCCCCTGAAAAACGATGACATCTGGCGACTGGCGCTCTATTTCGACGGGCGTTGCGGTCTCGTAAGTCATCCGGCCAACCACCCGCCCGGCCGCCATCAACTCCAGCAGGGGCTGGCTGACCCGGTAGTGACCCACCGCCGAGGAGTTGACCGCCATACCGAAAATGAAAGGCAGATGGCGGGTGCAGAACGGGCTCCAGCCCGCCAGCAGACCAGGGTCCAGGGTGAACGACAGCGCCTCGTTGAGGTACAGGTTGGGGTTGTAGGCCTGATCCCTGGCCATCTTCGGCAGCCACTTCTGGAAGAACGATTTCTGCTCGTTGTCGAGTACCTGACGAGACGTCTCGTTACGTTCGGCGGCAGCAGGCTCAGCCAGTACCAGGGATGAATCCGGGGTACCGACGATCAGGTAACCCTCGCGCCCGACGCGCATGCACAGGTCCAGGTCCTGCAGGCCCTGGGTGAAGGTCGCCGCCTCCAGCGCGCCAACAGCGTCGAACACGTCCTTGCGCACCATCAGGCAATTGCCGCTGACCGCGCTCCAGTTCTGGGTCAATTGCAGACGCTGCATGTAGCCGCTGGCCCCTGCGGGGAAATTGATGAACGGCCGACCGGCCAGGCCATCCATA
The DNA here is from genome assembly GCF_020515755.1 of Pseudomonas sp. B20. Taxonomy (NCBI): domain Bacteria; kingdom Pseudomonadati; phylum Pseudomonadota; class Gammaproteobacteria; order Pseudomonadales; family Pseudomonadaceae; genus Pseudomonas; species Pseudomonas sp. B20. The sequence goes on along the minus strand of NZ_JAHPJG010000023.1, from coordinate 39,133 downwards.
CCCATGACCATGCCGGCGTACAGAATATTGCCTTGCGGATTGAGGATACGTGGGCCGACGATCCCGACCTCGGGGCGCTGGGCATGGTGGATCAGCCCCTGCAGCCAGTCCGCCTGATGAATCAGGGCATAGGCGCTGAGCATCAGCAGATAATCGCCACGCGCCTGACCGGCGGCATGATTCTGGGCGGTTGCTTCGCTGCCAGCCTCGGACAGGGAAAAAATCCGCAGCTTGTCGCTGCCCAGCTCACTCATCGCCGTGAACCATGCGCGGGCTTCGGCGCTTTCGCTGGCGTTGTCGACGATCAGGACTTCGTAATTCGGGTAGGTGGTATTGCTGAGCAGACTGTCTATGCAGCGCTCCAGGGCGCCCAGTTGATCCCTGGCGGTGATGATGATCGACACCAGAGGCAGCGACGGGTGAACGTACTCGATGCGATTGAGCAACGGCAACTGATCGTGATGAATCACGTGTTCTCTGCCGATCCGTGACAGGTGGGCTGCAACCAGAGGCTCGCTGTGCTTGATGACACCAGGCAGTGACAGCCAGTCAGCGAATGCCAGACGCGACTCGACCTGCACTTCGGCGATGTGCTCGATACTCTGCGGCCCTGCCCCCTCGACCAGGCGCCAGATCACATCGTGCGGGGCGAGCTCATCGAAGGCCGGATCGAAACCGCCCATGTCCTGCAGATTTCGACGTTCGAACGCCAGCGTGCGCCCGACATAGGGATAGGCACGCAGCAGGTCCAGGTTGAATCCGGGTTTGAAAATCGGCTCTCTGGACTCGTCCTCGACCAGCGCGCCTTCGTCGCTGTAGACACACAGCAGTCCGGGAGTCTGAGCGATACGCTCCGCCAGAATCAGCAGCGCTGGCTGCGTCAGCCGGTCACCGGAGCGCAACAGGTAGACCCAGTCGGCACTGTCCAGCAGTGGCAATACTTCGTTCAGTTGCCGAGCCCAGTCCGGCTGCAGAGAAAAACGCAGCACCTGCGGATCGTCGACACTGGCATTGGTCAGCACCACCACAGAGTCTGCGGCATAGTCCTGTTCGGCCAGACTGCGCAAGGTGATATCGAGGGCCTCGGCATCGCCATCCGCATCGATGATCACCGGCACGATACGTGGCTGCCAGGCCCAACTGACGATGCGCTGCTCCAGCAACTTTTTTTGCGGCTCGGAAAACCTACGGCAGGACAGCCACTCGGTGTAAAGCTCTGCGTAGCTGTCACTGCTGCTGCCGACGCGGCTCATCATGATGCCCTGGCGACCAGCCATCACCCCGTAGAGGCCGACCTCATCCCACTCGCGCGGCTCTTCGTGCGCGCGGCGCAGAGGCAGAAAACGCACCCAGCCCTGGGCCGGTGCGTCTTCGCCGCTACGCGCCTTGAGCATTTCGTTCAGCCAGCCCCATTCGGTGGTGGCTTTCTGGTACATATCGCCCTGACTGCTGAAGCGCCCCGGGTGCAGGCGTTCGGTACTCTGGATGCTGTGCAGCACAACCAGATTGCCGCGCCGCAGCAGGCAGATGAACAGCGTGAAATCCAGCAGCGCGACGAAACCCTGCGGCAGCGCAATGGACGGCAGGTATTCCTGGACATCGGCGCGACGCATCAGCGCGCCACTGAAGCCGCCCAGATAATTGCGTGGCGTGCGCTCGAAAATCGCCAGCATGTCCTCGCCCTTGAACACGGCGTCGTAGGGCACGAGGCCGACGTTTTCCATGCGGGCCGGCAGGACATAATCATCGACGTCCACCAGATGGCGTTTGCTGATGACGAGCTGGACATCCTTATAGGTATCGAGGGTTTGCGCCTGATGCGCAACGCAGTAGTTATAGAGGCGGTCGTCATCGCAGAGAAACTTGATGTACTCGCCGCTCGCCTGCTCCAGACACTTGAGCAGATTGCCCTGAAACCCCAGGCGCTGAGGATTGCGCAGGTAACGGGCCCGGTCGCTGTCGGGAGCCACCAGTTCGTCGAAAATCGCCTTGATCTCGTCGCTACGGCAATCGTCACAGACGATGATTTCGAAATTGTCGTAGACCTGGTCGAGCGCACTTTGCAGCGCTGCGCGGAAGAAGCGCGGATTGAAGGCGGGAATGACAATACTGACGAGGGGGACTGAATTCACTATGACTGACTCGCGAGCGGCTGGGGGCCCTTCAGTCGAGTGGCCCCCCTCACCGCTGAAAAAAGACGGCGGATGCTCAACGTCAGAACTCAAAGCTGACTGAACAGGTTCAACTTGGATAGCATGGTAAACACCTGCTGAGAAGCGTCCAGCATGGTTTTCTGCAATGTCAGGCGCGTGGTCGCCTCGACGATGTCGGCGTTTACGTAAGTGCCTTGCTCAGTGGTGTTGTTGCCTTTGAGCAGATCGTTGGTCGTACCTTGGGCGGTTGCCGCCAGCTGACGCGCACCGCCACTGGAACGTGCTGTAGAGGCTTGTTCGATGGAGCTGCTCATGTTGCCCAGCGCAGAGTTCAGCGCTGCCGTCATATTCTGCGAGGCCACCAGGTTGCCATCGGTGGGCGTCGACAGGGCTTTGATCGCCGCTGTCAGCGTATTGAGAATGTTCTCGGTCTGGTGCGTGCCAGACTCGACGATGAACTGATCACCGGCAGCGGGTGTGCCGCTGATATTGAAGTTCACCCCGGAGGCGTTGGCCGTCGAGCCGGTCATGGTGCCGCTGGACACTGGCTTGCTGCTACTGGTCAAGGGCGCAGCATACAGGTCGTAATCGGTCGGGCTGGTGAACTTGAGGATTGCGCCTTCTGTGGGGAAGGTATTGTTGAACGCGGTACGGTCCGCAGCGGTATTGCCCACGACAGAGCTGCTGACGGTCGCTGTCGAGGTATTGCCGGCGCTGCGCGAGGTGGAAACACTGTCCGGTGTCGACGCCAGCTGGTAGCTGCGATTGGCCAGAGCCGCATCTGCAGTAGCGTCCGAGACCCGATCAGCGGCTGGCAGGTTGACGTTGAGGGTCATTTCCACGCCGCGGAAGGTGAACGTCTGGGCATCGAACGAGCCGTGGGAAAACTTGCCGCCAGACGAGGTATCGGAACTCACGTCAGTGCCACTGGCATCAGTGATCTTGAATTGCGTGCCACTGAGAAAAGTCAGCGTATAGGGCTCGCCACCCTGGTAGCTGGCGTTATAGGTCGGAGTGGACGTCACCAGCCCACTGCTGAGGCCGATCTTGCCGTCATCGGTTGCAGGCGAAAGCAGTGTGGCAGACGTACGGGTGGTGTTGACCGACTGCTCGAAGGCCTCGAAACCTGTGGTATTGCTGGCCATTACCAGGCCGTCGCCTACCGCCAGATTGACGCTGGTCTGGTCGCCCTTATAGCTGTAGGAGCCGTCGGCGTTCAGCGAATACGGTGGCGTCGAGGCCTTGGAACCGGAAAATATGTACTGACCATTCGGGTCCTGGCTGTTCATCAAGCCCAGAATCTGACTCTGGTACTGCTTGAGCGCCGAAGCCTTGGCGAGACGGTCGGAGTCGGTAAAGGCGCCACTGCCTGCCGATACGATCTGCTCACGCGCGGCCTGCATCGTATCGATGATGCTGGTCAGCGTCGTTTCGGTGGTCACCGCGTTGGTATTGATCGTGCCGATATTGGTTTCATACTGGGTCAGCATGGAGTTCTGCTGGGTCAGTTGCAGTACGCGCGCCGCACCCACCGGATCATCGCCCGCAGTATTGAGCTTGATGCCGCTGGAAACCTCTTCGCTGGTCTTGTTCAGGTTCGAATAGTTACGCTGATAATTGGTGTTCGTGGATTCGAAGAACTGGGTAGTCGAGATACGCATGGCTCACGATTCCTTAAAGACTGTTAATCAGCGTGCTGAAAATGGTTTGTGCCGCCTTGATGATCTGCGAAGAGGCGGTGTAGTACTGCTGGTACTTGATCAGGTTGGACGCTTCTTCATCGAGGGATACACCCGAGACCGAATCGCGTGACGACTTCGCCTGGCTGACAACGGCCGCTGTGGCGGTCACATCGTTCTTGCTCTGGCTCGCCAGCGTACCCACAACAGACACCGTATCTGCATACGAACCGGACAGGCTGGTACCCACACCACCGTTGACGACGCCGACAGTCTTGGCGGTCTGCAGGCCGACCACCGCCAACGCATTGCGGTTATCGGACGAGCCGCCGCCGGTCATGCCGATGCTGAACGTGTCATTGGCAACCGGCGAGCCGGAAATGGTCATTTGCAGTTCAAAAGCGGTTTTGCTGCTTGGCGTTGTCGTGGTGTCGGTATAGCCAACGTTCAATTTGACGGTGTTGGCCTGACCCTGAATGATCGAACCACTGACGGCGTTGCCATTCTGGTCAAGCACCGCCCCGCCACTCGCATTGATCAGGGTATAACTCTGCACGCCGGTGCTGCTGACCGCACCCATTACCAGTTTCATCGGGGTGGAGTCTTTGAGCGCATTGCGCAGATCAGCGGTCTGGGTGCTGTCGTAGATATCGGACTTGGTGTTCAGCACCGGCTGAGTGAAGCCGCCGGTGCCGGAGTTGCTGCTACCCGCGGTTGCCGTCAACGGCGCGGCAGCTGCAATGTCCTTGGCATCGGTCAGCACCACCGAAATCCCCGAGGCGCCAGTACGGGTAGGGATGACCTTGAAACTGTCACCGGCTGCCAGCGTATTGCCGTTGAGGCTCACACTGAAGCCATCGAACTGCTTGGGCGGATTGTCAGCCAGCGAACCGGCACCCACGCTCTCGCCATTAGGCAGACGGCGCACGCTGAAATTCGATGAGTCGCTGAACGTCACTTCATAATCGTTGGCGGTCAGCTTGCTGGTGTCGCCGATCGTCACGTTGAGGTTGCCGGAGCCGACACTGTTGGTGGTTTTGCCGACGCTGCGCTGGGTGATGGCATCCGCACTGTTGATGCTGGAGAACAGGTTCGAACCGAAGTTGCCCTTGCTGTCGATACCCTGGCTCATCTGGCTGTTGACCTGATCGGACAGCACCATCGCGGTACGGCCCAGTTCATTGGTCGCGGGCACCAGCACTTCGTTGCGATAACGCAACAGACCACCGATCGAGCCGCCAGTAAGCACCGAGGTCACATCGGTCTGGGTCTGGCCGTAGGCAATCTGCACGTTGTACTGCAACGGATCGGACGGGCTCGGGCTGGCCGACATCTTGTAGGACGTGCCGCCACTGACCAGCGATTGTCCGGTGCCGGTATAAATGTCGAAGTTGCCGTTGTTCTCGACCACTTTCACACCAACCAGCTCGTTGAGCTGACGAACCGCTTCACTGCGCGAGTCAAGCAGGGTGTTCGGTGTGGCATTGCCCGCCGACGCTTGTGTGATCTGCTTGTTCAGGCTCGCCAGCGTGGTGGTCAGCTCGTTGACCTGTTTGGTGAAGGTGTTGAGCTGTGTGTTGACGTTATCGTTCTGCGTGGACAACTGCGACGACACCGAGTTGAAGCGTGCGCTCAACGCGCCAGCCTGGGTCAGGAACGACGAGCGTTCGGCCGACTGCGTGGCGCTGGTGGCGATGCCCTGCATCTTGGTGAAGAAATCCGCCAGCTGCACGGAGATCCCCGTCGCACTGTCGGACAGCAATGTGTCGGTCTTGCTGGCCTGACCGGAATAAGCCACTGCATCCGCGCTGAGGGCGGTGCTCGATTGCAATTGGGTGTCCAGATAGCTGTTGTAGATGCGACGTACGTCGGACAGCGTGGTGCCGGTACCGATGTAACCTACACCCTGACCAAGAGCGATCTGCGCCGAAGCCGTGGTCAGCACCTGCTGACGCGAGTAACCAGCGGTGTCCACGTTGGCCGTGTTGTTACCGATGGTGTTGATCGCGGCACTGCTGGCATTGATACCTGAGAGCCCAATTGAAATCAGCGACATGAGTCAAACCTTATAAAGTCGTGGAAGAGCCCGCTGCAGCGGCGTAAGTCTGGTAACTCTTCATCTGCTTCGCAATCTGCGAAATCTTGCTGGCATAGTCCGGGTCAGTGGCGTAGCCGGCCTTCTGCAATTCTTTTACAAACTGTTCCGGTTTATCGGCCGAATTGACCACTTCTTTATACCGGCTGTTGTTCTGCAACAGACTGACCAGGTCGTGGAAGCTGTCGGCGTAGGAATCGTAGGAACGGAAATCCGCCGTTTCCTTGACCATCTTGCCGTCGCGGAACTCGCTGGTGATCGCGCGCGCTTCGGCACCCTTCCAGCTGCCTGCCGCCTTGATGCCGAACAGGTTGTGACTGCTGCTGCCGTCCTGCTGACGCATGATCGATTTACCCCAACCGGTTTCCAGTGCCGCCTGCGCCACCAGCATGACCGGGTCGACGCCGATACGCGCTGCGGCTTCCTTGGCCAGTGGCAGCATGGTTTCGACGAACTGATCGGCGTTGCTGAATGCACGCTTGGCCGGTGCCAGCGGTGGCTGAGCCATGGAGCGCACGTACTCCGGCGCGGGTGCCAGGTTCGGATCGAGTGTCCAGTCGCCGTTGTCGCCTGTAGTGCCGGCTGTCGCGCGAGCGGGTACCGGACTGTTGCTGACCGCCGTTGTGGCGGACGGCACGATGCCAGCCAGCAGACGATCGGTGAGCTTGGCGGGCAAGGACAGACGGCGCGCGTTGAGCATCGCCATGTCATTGCGCCCTTCTCCGGACGCCGATGCCGCAGCCGCCGCCTGATCGGCAGCCGCCGAGCGCGTGGCCCACAACGGACGCTGATAGACGCTGGTCGCCAGACCGGTCTTGGCCGGCGCAGCGTCAGTAGCGGCCGCTGCAGCGTCGGTCGTATTGACCGGCGCGGCGTGGTTTATCCCCTTGTCTTTCGACAATTGGCGCATCAGCACGTCCTGCAAGCCTATACCGTTGCCACGGGTGGACAACGTGACCGCCAGTTGCTGGTCATACATGTCCTGATACTGCCGGGTGGCCGGGGTGTTCATCGGATTGTCCTTGGCCAGCACTTCGTTGGCCGAGCGCATGGCCTTGAGCATCTGACTGACGAACAGCGATTCGAACTCGCGGGCCACCTTCTTCTGGTTTTCCACACTGTCCTTGTCGCCATGCTTCAGCGACGCCAGACGGTTGACGTCGGTATAGGCACCCGAATCGACCGCCGACGAAATTCCGCTCTTGGGCATATCCATGCTCGAATCCTCAGATCACGATCAGGTCGGCTTGCAACGCGCCGGCCTGCTTAAGGGCTTCGAGAATGGCCATCAGGTCACCGGGCGCAGCGCCCACCTGATTGACCGCGCGAACGATCTCATCCAGCGTGGTGCCTGGACCGAACTTGAACATCGGGTGCAGCTCCTGCTGGGCATTGACCCGCGAGCGAGGCACTACCGCAGTCTGGCCGCCGGACAATGCGCCCGGCTGGCTGACGATCGGGTCTTCGGTGATGGTCACGGTCAGGCTGCCGTGGGTAACGGCAGCAGGCGACACCTTGACGTTCTGGCCGATGACGATGGTGCCGGTCCGCGAATTGATGATGACCTTGGCAGCGGTCTGGCCCGGATCGACTTCCAGGTTTTCCAGAATCGACAGGTAGTCGACACGCTGGCCCGGATCAAGCGGCGCGGTCACACGCACCGAACCACCGTCCAACGCCTGAGCGACGCCCGGGCCCAGTAATTCGTTGATCTTGTCGACAATCCGCTTGGCAGTGGTGAAGTCGGAACGGTTCAGGTTCAGGGTCAGGGTATTGCCCTGATTGAAGCCGCTCGGCACCGAGCGCTCGACCGAAGCTCCGCCAGGAATGCGTCCCGACGACGGGACGTTGACGGTAATCTTCGAACCGTCACGGCCTTCCGCGTCGAAACCGCCGACCACCAGGTTGCCCTGAGCGATGGCGTAAACGTTGCCGTCGACACCTTTCATCGGTGTCATCAACAACGCACCACCGCGCAGGCTTTTGGAGTTACCGATTGAGGAAACGGTGATATCGACCGTCTGGCCCGGCTTGGCAAACGCTGGCAGATCTGCATAAACCGCAACTGCCGCGACGTTCTTCAACTGCACGGTGCCCGAACCGGATGGAACCTTGATGCCGAACTGCGACAGCATGTTATTGAAGGTCTGCAGGGTGAACGGGGTCTGGGTGGTCTGGTCACCTGTACCGTTGAGACCCACGACCAGACCGTAACCGATCAACTGGTTGGCCCGTACGCCGGAGATGCTCGCGATGTCCTTCAGACGCTCGGCGTGGACGCCGAACGCTGTGGACAACAACAAGGTCGCCGCTATCAGTTGCTTGAGCTTGATCATGTCTATCCCGCTATCAGAAAGGGAACAACGGGCTGAGGAAGAACCGGTCGAACCAGCCTGGCTGGCTGGTATCGGCAAAGGCTCCGGTCCCCGAATAGGTAATACGTGCATCAGCGATACGGGTGGACGACACGGTGTTGTCGGTCGCGATGTCGTCAGCCCGGACCAGGCCGGCAATCCGCACCAGTTCGTCACCGGTGTTGAGGGTCATCCACTTTTCGCCACGCACCGCCAGAATGCCGTTGGGCAGCACATCCGCAACCGTCACGGTAACCGAACCGGTCAGACTGTTGCTCTGTGCGGCCTTGCCATCACCCTTGGTGGTGCGCGCGCCGTTGTAACCGGCGTTCAGGCTCAGGTCGTTGCCGCCTATCGGGTTGTTGGTGGTCAGACCCGAACCGAACAGCGAGGTCAGACCAATGCTGTTGGTGCTGTCCTTGGTCATGGCCGAAGTGGCCGCCTTGCTCGCCGCCATACGCTCGGAAAGCGTGATGGTGATGATGTCGCCAATACGGAAGGCCTTGCGGTCGCCGTACAGATTCTGCTCGAAACCGGCCTGATAGATGGCGCCATTGTTGGCAGCCGCCGACATGGGCGTACGCGGCAACACCGGAGCGTAATAAGGGTCATTGGGCTTGGCCGTCGGCGCAACACAGCCGGACAGCAGGGTGATCCCGCACAATGAAGCGATCAACACTGAAAAACGCGGAACACTAAGGCGGTTCATGACACTTGAAACCTCGCGGTGTAACAGGCGCTTATCAGGCGCCCCATCGGATTGAGCGGTTCTACGAGCAGAGACATCAAGGACTTACAGGTTCTGCGTCAGGTTTTGCAGCATCTGGTCAGCGGTCGAGATCACTTTGGAGTTCATCTCATAGGCGCGCTGGGTAGTGATCATGTTGACCAGTTCCTCAACGGTGCTGACGTTGGAGTTTTCCAGGGTGTTCTGCAGGGTCGGGCCCAGGCCGTTAAGGCCAGGGGTGCCGATCTGCGGCGCGCCGCTCGAACCGGTTTCCAGGTAAAGGTTGCCACCGATGGCCTGCAGGCCGGCCGGGTTGATGAAGTCGGCGGTCTGGATATTGCCGATGATCTGCGGTGTTGCAGTGGCGCCTGCCAGCGTGACGGAAACAGTACCGTCCTGGCCTACCGTGAAGGTCTGGGCGTTCTGCGGAACGACAATCGCAGGCTCGAGGGCATAACCATTGGCGGTCACGATCTGGCCGTTGGCGTCGAGGTGGAACGTACCGTCACGGCTGTAGGCAATGGTGCCGTCCGGCTGGGTCACCTGAAAGAAACCACGACCGTTGACCGCCAGGTCCAGCGGGTTGTTGGTGGTCTGCAGGCTACCGGCAGTGAAGTTCTTCTGCGTGCCTACAATGCGCACACCTGTACCCAGTTGCAGGCCGGAAGGCAGTTCGCTGTCCTGAGTGGACTGGGCACCCGGCTGGCGTTTGATCTGATACAGCAGGTCCTGGAACTCGGCACGGTCACTCTTGAAACCGGTGGTCGAGACGTTCGCCAGGTTGTTGGAGATGGTGGTCAGGTTGGTGTCCTGAGCGGCAAGGCCGGTTTTGGCGACGTATAGTGCAGGAAGCATGTGTGTTCTCCTCAAGCGCCGGTTTGTCGGCGCAAGCTGTCATTGATTAGCCAAGTTGCAAGACGCGAGCCATAGACTGATCGTCTTCTTCGGCGGTCTTCATCATCTTGACGTGCAATTCGAATTGACGGGACAAGGCCAGTACCGAGGTCATTTCCTCGACCGCGTTGACGTTGCTCGCCTGCAGAAAGCCGGACTCGACCTGAACCGTGGCATCTGCGTCGGCAGGCCGGCCGGTCTTGGTGTGGATCAGGCCGTCAGGGCCCTTCTCCATGGTCTTCAGGTCAGGCCTGACCAGCTTGATGCGGTCAACCTGCGCCATCACCTGCGGACTCTCGCCCAGCGAACGAATGCTGATCGTGCCGTCGGCGCCGATCTCGATCTGCTGCTGAGGCGGCACGGCAATCGGACCGCCGTTGCCCATAACCGGCAAACCACTGCCGTCGCGCAACACGCCCAGGGCGTCGATGTTCATGCCGGAACTGCGGGTGTAGGCTTCACCGCCGTCGGGCGTCTGCACGGCGATCCAGCCATCACCCTTGACGGCGATGTCCAGCTCACGACCGGTCTGCACCATGGCACCGGCGGAAAAGTCGGTCCCGGGACGCTCGCTCATGGCATAGGCGCGCGATGGCATCACCTCGCCAAACACCGGCATCGAGCGGGCCTGTTCAAGGTCACGCATGAAACCGTTGGTCGAGACGTTTGCCAGGTTGTTGGCATGAGCCTTTTGCGCGATCGCGTTTTCGGATGCACCGCTCATTGCGACGTAAAGCAACTTGTCCACAGTCTTCCTCCTCCGACAGACGCTTGCCGCCTGTAGCTGTTCTGAAAGGGTTAAAGCAATTTTTGAACCAACTTGTCAGGCTCGATACAAATGCCTGATTAGCCAGTAAAAACTGGCGATCGCCGATCGCCTTGGGACAGAGCGCCAGCCAATAGCGGCGGTGGACTGCCGCCTGCCGCCTGCCAGGCAGGAAACACCGCCAAAAAAACTTCATCGAACTGCGCCGAGAACCGGATCGACAGTGATAATCTTGCCGACACCGCAACCCTGACCGGGAACCGTCATGCCTTTTCGTGCGTGCATCATCGGTATCGCGAGCGCGAGCCTGATGACCTTTGCCCTGCTCTCCCAGGCCGCTCCCGCCCGCTATTACAAATGGCAGGGCGACAGCCGGATCGTCTGCGCCCAGGCCAGCCCGGGCCCAGGCTGGAAACGCTTGAAAGGCCACTTCATCAAAGCCGACTGCTCGATCTGATCAGGTCGATTGAATCAGCGTCTGCATCAGCGTCACTTCGGTGGATATCGCCTTGGAGTTGGCCTGATAGGCCGTCTGGGCCTGAATCAGCGCAATCAGCTCATCGGCCAGCACGACGTTCGACCCCTCCAGCGCGCCACTGACGATGCTGCCCAGCGTGCCGACGCCCGGCACATCATATTCAGCCACTCCGGAATCAGCAGTGGCGGTCCAGCGTGTATCGCTACGCGGCTGCAAGCCATGCGGATTGGCGAAACTGGCGAGCATCACCTGACCGATGGGCTTGGTCATGCCATTGGTAAACCCGGCACGCAGAATGCCGTCCCGGCCGACGTCGAGGCTTTTCAACTCCCCTGCCGAATGGCCATCCACGTATGCGGCGGAGCGCGAACTGGCAGCGTTGTGCTGAAGCAGATGGGTGAAGTCGATGGTGATGCCGTCAGCACTGCCAGCCGCCCCGTTGGGTATCCAGCGCTCGCGACTGGTACCAGGATCAACCGCCATCACCGGCGACCAGCCCGTGAGTTTCAGCTGATCGCCGTTGCTGCTCAGGCCCGGACTGCCGGTCAACGACGCGACAGCGCCATGAGAATCGAAAACAATGTTCGCCGTCAGCGGCACCCTGGAACCGGGGTTCTGCGGATTTCGATCGTCGATCAGCACGTGCAGGCGCCAGCTGTTGGTGCCGTCTTTCACGAAATACTGTTTCAGCTCATGGGTGTTGCCCTGACTGTCAAAGATCTGGTTACCGAACATCCTGCTGTAAGTGTTCAGATCTGCGGGATTGAAGTCCGGAACCGGCCGATGCATGACCGTATCGCCCGGGTCGAGCAGACTGGCCCCGGCGTCGTTCAATGGCAACGAAACAGCCCCGCCATTCAGGGAGCCATTCGCCGCCCAGGCGCCATTGATCTGCGCGGCAGGCACCCAACCCTGCAAGGCAAATTCGGTGTCCGAAACTTTGCGCAGATGCTGATCATTGCCGCTGTACGACAGGGAACCGTCAGGCTTCAGCTCGAGGCTTACCTGCAGCGGCGCTACGCTGTCGGGATCCACCGGATTGCGCCCGTCCACCAGTACATACATCGACCACTGATTGGCCTCGGTCTTGACGAAATACTGCTTGAGCTCATGATTGGCTGCGGGCACCGGAGTGATGCCCACATCCTGGATGGTCCGGGTGGCGACCCGTGTGTAGGTCGCGGGGTCGTCCGGGTCAAAGGTCGGCAAGCGAGCAAGCGAAGGCAGCGAGGCATCCAGATTGATGGTTTCAGCCACCGTGGTCGTGGCCCTGGCACCGACGTTGGACGTATCGATCTGCAAGTCCGTGCGGATGCCACTGGCAATCTCGCCCTTGTCGTTTGCGGCGTAACCCTGCAAGCGCCCGCCATCGCTGTCGACGACAAAGTTCGCAGCGTCCTTCAAAAAGGCGCCGGCCCGCGTATAGGCCAGTGAACCCTGATCACTGACCACGAAAAAACCGTTGCCCTGAATACGCATATCCAGCGCATTGCCGGAACTGATCACCGTTTCACCCTGATTGAAATTCTGCTGCACCGAAGCAAGTCGTACGCCATCCCCGACGGCTTGCTGCCCGGCCCCCAACTGTGCGGACGCATACAGAGCAGAAAACTGCGCACGAGACGACTTGAAACCCAGGGTGCCGACGTTGGCAATATTGTTACCCGCTACTTCCAGTCGTTTATTGGCAGCATGAATACCGCTGATCGCTGTATTGAATGACATGAGAACTCCCTTGCCGTAAAGGCAATTCATAGAGGAGTTTTATTCTCACACCATCGTGCGTAGGAAGTTTCCAAGTAGGATGCGGGAGTCATCCGTAACTTTCAGCACTAAAAAAGACATAACAAAATACTTTGCAGACACCCATAAAAAAGCCCCTTTTTACAGGGGCTCTTTCAACACGTATCAAACAACGCGTGTTACGTCATCTGAATAGTGGTCTGCATGATGGTGCTTTGTGTGGAAATGGTCTTGGCGTTAGCCTGATAGTTGCTCTGCGCCTTGATCAGGTTAACCAGTTCCATGGTCAGGTCGACGTTGGATTCTTCCAGCGCCTGACCGGTGATGTAACCCAAGGTACCCGACTGTGGAGCGCCGCTCACCGGTACGCCGGAAGCGAACGTTTCACGCCAGTTGGTGCCGCCGGCCTGCGCCAGACCCTGCACGTTGGCAAAGCTGGTCAGCGAGGTCTGACCGATCACCTGCGACTTGCCGTTGGTGTAGGTGGCGAACAGGTTGCCGCTGGAGTCAACGTTCATGCCGCTCAGCTGGCCAGTGGCGTAGCCATTCTGATCCTGCTTGAGCAGACCGGATACCGAAGCGGTCTGGGTAGTGCTCGACATGTCCAGCTTGATCGAAGCTGCGCCCGTCGCGCCGTTGGCTGCCCAGGTGGCTGTTGTGCCAGTACCGACCTGCACACCAGGTACCCAGTTGATCACGGCGAATGTACCGTCAGCGTTGAACTTGATGTTGGCGCTGTCAGTAGGAACGGCGCCGCCGGCGGTGGTTACCAGGTTGCCCGAAGAATCGAATGTCAGGTCATTTTTGTCCGGCGCGGTGGACGTCGGATCGGAAATGCTGCGCCCGTCCATCAGGGAATACATCGACCAGGTATTGGTGCCGGTCTTGACGAAATACTGATCCAGGGTGTGAGCATTACCCTGAGTGTCGTAAGTCGGGGTGCTGTATTTGACGTTGTAGCTATTGGTATCGGTCGCATCGAACGTCGCAACGGTCGGCAACGCAGTCGTCGAGTTCAGGTTGGCGGAGTTGGTGATCGTGGTCGTCGCCTTGGGGTCCAGGTTGGACGCATTCACACGCAGATCGCTGAGCGCGCCGGTCACCACAGCGCCATTGGCGTCAACGTTGTAACCCTGCAGCTTCATGTTGCTGCTATTGACGACGTAGCCTTCCTTGTCGGTGTGGAATGCACCGGCACGGGTATACAGCTTCTCGCCGTTATTGCTCATCATGAAGAACCCGTCGCCATTGATGGCAAGGTCCAGACTGTTGGCTGTTCCGGTGGTCAGGCTGCCCTGGGAGAACTGCTGGGAAACCGCAGCGGTTGTCACGCCACTGCCGACGCTGGTATTGCCGGAAGTACCGCGAATCGACTGAGCATATTGATCAGCGAACTCGGCACGTGACGATTTGAAACCGGTTGTCGCGACGTTGGCAATGTTGTTGCCAGTAACGTCGAGACTTTTGTTTGCAGCATAGAGCCCACTAAGGCCGATATTGAAAGACATGTTTCACTCCTGCGCCGTAGCGGCTCTACAATCCGATAGTTTGAACTTTGGACAGGGCAACACTGCCGCTGGCCAGGTTAAGCGTTGTTTCTGCGCCATTGACACCCAGCGTGACACTGTTGACCGTGGCGGGCAGGTAAGTTGAAAACTGTGTGTTCTTGCCTTCGACCGAGCCTTCAGCCTTGAAGCTGTAAGTGCCCGATGGCAGCTGGGTACCGCTTGAGTCCGTACCGTCCCAGGCAAAGCTGGTAGTACCGGCTTTTTGCGTGCCCAGGTCGACACTGTCGACCAGATTCGATTGCGCGTCGTACACCTTGACAGTCGTTAGCGAGCTCTCGCTCGGCACAACGATCGAACCGGTCAGGCCTTTGGTGGTATCGACCGAGGTACTGCTCGCATCGATGATCACCGAGCGACCGACCAGTGACGAGGCCTGCAAGGCCTGCGACGACTTGTAGCTGCTGGCGATCGTGTCCACCGTCGACGTCAGATTCTGCATGCTTTCAAGGCTGCTGAACTGCGCCAGTTGCGCCACGAACTGCGTGTTGTCCTGCGGGTCCAGAGGGTTCTGGTTCTTCATCTGCGTGACCAGCAGTTGCAGGAACGAATCCTTGCCCAGCGTGCCGGTAGAGTCCGTCTTGGTCGGTGTCGGGTTCTGCAGCGTATTCAGAAACGTCGATGAGACGCTGGTTGCTGAGGTGTTATCAACGGCCATAACTTTCGCCTTCTATCACTGACCGAGGGTCAGAACCTTCTGCATCATGGATTTAGCGGTGTTCATGATTTCTGCGTTGGTCTGGAAAGACCGGCTGGCAGAAATCATGTCGGCCATTTCTTCCACGACATTGACGTTGGGGTAATAGACATACCCGTCCTTGTCAGCGGAAGGATGATTGGGCTCGTAACGTGCTTCCAGGTTCGAGCTGTCTTCGATGATGCCGTTGACCTGAACGCCCTGCCCGGCTTCGCCCTGGTCCTGGAACAGCGAACCACCTGTAGACTGCTGACCCTGCATCACGGTGGCGAACACCGGGTGACGGGCGCGATAGGTCTGGTCCATGCTCGAAGACACGGTCTCGGCGTTGGCGATGTTACTGGCCGTGGTGTTCAGACGCGTGGTCTGGGCACTCATGGCGCTACCGGCAATGTTGAACACATTGGCTAGTGACATGAATTATTCTCCGCGAAGGGCTGCAACCAGCCCCTTGAACTTGCTGTTGAGCAATGTGAAGCTGGCCTGGAAGCCCATGGCGTTCTCGGTGTAGCTGGCCTGCTCGACCTGGGAATCAACGGTGTTCTGGTCCAGCGAAGGCTGCGACGGCGTGCGATACATCAGCGTCCCGTCGTCATTGCCCATGCCCTCGGCTTCGATATGGCGGCTGTTGGTCTTGTTCAGCGCGAAGTGACCGTTCTGGACCTTGTCGTTTTCGGCAGCCAGCACCGAAGAGAAGTCCAGATCGCGAGCCTTGAAATTCGGGGTGTCGGCGTTGGAGATGTTGTTGGCCAACACCTCTGCACGCTGAGCCCGGAAGTTCAGAGCCTTTTCATGTATGCCTAGCGCTTTATCGAAGCTGATGCTCATTTCGGGAAACCTTTGCCGGTTGACCTGATTCTGTTGTTACTGACAAAGCAATCGGCGTGCCATGTTGTAAAAGCCAATGTTTGCAGGGGCCGCAGGCGGCGGCGAGGCGGCAATGCCAGAAAAGCGGCAAGGCATTTCCGCTGTGGAGGGGTAAAGCGGCAAGGTGGGTGCCGTTTTTTTGCCAGTATGGGGGGAGCGTTGGCGAATCTCGTATCTGCACTACAGGATTGTGGTGATGACCGATACACTCAGGCACACAAGGATTGGCAATTGGAAAGGAGTTTCATCTTGGTCGACTCAATAGGCACTCAAAACAACCCGGGCATTAACACCGCAAAAGCCGTGGCGTCCCCCACCACCTCACCCACCCCCCGCGCCCCTTCTGCCACCTCAAACAAAACGCAGGACTCAGGCAAGCTTTCTTCTCTTTCTGTGCAACTCAGCGAAAGCGCGACGCGTGCGGCGTCAAGAGATGCGAGCCTTGACCGTAAAGCCTTGAGTGAAAAAAACAGCCAGTTGACAGAGCAACTGGTAGGAAGCAGTTACGACGCGAATAAAGCCAGGCACGATGCCGAAGTCCCCCAAAGCAACGATCCTGATCGCCTGGAACGCGCAAAAAACGCGACTGAATTCGTTACTGGCAGTGGAAAGAACCCGTTTTCCGGCATGTCCCGAGACCAGCTTTCACTTATCGCCTATGACGAAAGCAGCGACTTTACAGTCAATGAGAAAAAATCAGCATGGCTGGAGTCCTATCGCCAGGAGAGGGTATGGCGCCAGCAAGTCGTAGCCGAAGGAAGCGCTGAATACAGTAAGACCGGCAAGCTGACTGACTTTTACACATCGGTTCTCGATCACTATAAAGGGCTGCCAGCCATCGAGCAGTCGCAATACCCTTCCAGCTACGAAACCAAACTTCAGGGCTGGATTGATCAAGACTTCAATTACCTGACCAATACGGCTGAAGGCAAAAGTGACGCTCAAGATTTCATCGGCAAGCTTCTGACCCGTAATGAAAGCTTATTTGGCGACAGTGCATCAGCTACCGACTCACCATCCACCGAATGAAAGTCCGGGCGGTTTTCGATAATCTCCGCCCGGACAACGCTTTCAATCAGAGCCCCAGCTCACTCAACCCTGGGTGATCATCCGGTCGGCGTCCCAATGGCCAATGGTATTTGCGCTCGGACTCGGCGATCGGCAAATCGTTGATGCAGGCAAAGCGCCGTTGCATGAGGCCGTTTGCAGCGAACTCCCAGTTTTCATTGCCATACGAACGGAACCAGTTGCCGGAGTCGTCATGCCATTCGTACGCATAGCGCACGGCGATGCGGTTATCCGTGAATGCCCAGAGCTCCTTGATCAGCCGGTAGTCCAGTTCCTTGCGCCACTTGCGTTCCAGAAAGGCCTGAGCCTCTGCGCGACCATTGACGAACTCGCTGCGGTTACGCCAATAGGTGTCTTCGGTGTAGGCCAGCGCGACTTTCGCCGCATCGCGCGAATTCCAGCCATCCTCGGCGCCACGGACTTTCTGGACTGCAGTCTCCAGGGTGAAGGGTGGCAATGGCGGTCTTCCTTTATCACTCATCTCGGCGTCCTCAGAACGGTTTGTAGGGCAGGAATTTTCCATCGAGGGTGATCACGGCTCGCTCGCCCCCTTCCGGATCGTCGACTTTCTTGATGTCGAGCTTGAAGTTGATTGCGCTGATGATGCCGTCGCCGAACTGCTCATGCACCAGTGCTTTCAGCGTTGTGCCGTAGACCTGAACCATTTCATGGAAGCGGTATATCGTCGGGTCGCTTGAGACGTCTTCGACATTGCCGCGCATCGGGATGGTTTGCAGTTCGGCGACCGCATCCCGGTCCAGCCCGAGACGCTCGGCGACCACCTCGGCCACCGCTTCCGGCAAAGGGTGCTGACCAAGCAAGGCAGCGGTGACATACACCACGCTCAACCCCGTACCTTCTGCTAGCCCCGCCCAGGTCAGGTTCTTTGCAGTCTTGGCCTGCAGCACACGCTCAGTCAGATGCTGGCGCGGCGCTCTGGAAATATTGCTGTGCGGCATAGGTAACCCTCCGGAATGAATTCACGTCAATCACAGCATCGACGACTATCACCATAAGATCCAAGACTGATTTATGATCATCACCATAATCCTGACTTATGGTGATGCTGTGCTGTTACGCCATATACGTTATTTGCTGGCAGTCGCCGACCATGGCAATTTCACCCGGGCAGCCGAGGCCCTGCATGTCTCGCAACCGGCGTTGTCGCAGCAGATCAGGCAACTGGAAAGCAGTCTGGGTGTGCAACTGTTCGACCGCACCCGCCGCAGTGTCGTGCCGACCGATGCCGGCCGCGTGTATCTGGACCACGCGCGTCGCTGCCTGCTTGAGCTGGAGGCCGGGAAGCGTGCGCTCGACGATGTCAGCGATCTGTCACGCGGACAATTGCGCCTCGGCGTCACGCCCACCTTCAGTGAATACCTGATAGCGCCGCTGATCGACCGCTTCAGTGCGCTGTATCCGGGAGTGGCAATCATCCTCACGGAGCTGCCTCTGGAGCAGATTACCGAGGCATTGATCAGTGACGCGCTCGATCTGGCCATCGGCTTTGCCGGCAGTCATGCTGTCGAGATAGACAGCCAGCCTCTGTTCGATGAACAACTGTGCCTGGTCATGGCCAAGCCTGGCCCCGAAAAGCAGGCCGCATTGACACTTGAGGACCTGCAAACACTTCGCTTTGCCTTGCTCGCCCCCGGATTCGCCACTCGCCAGTTGCTGGATGCCTGGTGCCAGATGCACAACTTCAAGCCGACGGTCGGCCTTGAGGCGAACTCGATTGCCATTTTGCTCAAGGTCGTCGCCCAAGGCCGCATGGTGACCATTCTTCCCGATGCCATCGTTCGCGAGCAGCCTGGATTGCGCGAAGTTCAGACCATCCCTGCCCTGCCTGGGCGGACGGTTGCGCTGCTGCGGCGTAAAAACGGCTACCAGAGCGCTGCCGCCAACGCTTTTGCAAAACTGGTGAGCGGCAGCAGTACGCAAACATGAAACCGATGGGCAGACGATCAGAGCTGTTTTCGGCCGCGCACAAAAAAAGAGACCCGAAGGTCTCTTTTTTCATGACAGGCAACTGACAGATCGTCACTTGGCCTTATAGATGATCCCGGGGCTGCACTGAACCATCTGGTAGTGATCCGGCAAACCATTGAGCGCTTCGGAAGCCCCCAGAAACAGGTAGCCGCCTGGCTTGAGCGTGCCGTGGATACGCAGCAGGATGTCTTTCTTCACTTCGGCCGAGAAGTAGATCAATACGTTACGGCAGAAAACGATGTCGAACTTGCCCAGCGAGGCGTAGCTGTCGAGCAGGTTGAACGAGCGGAATTCCACGCGACTCTTGATCGGCGCCTTGACCACCCAGCGGCCCGGGCTTTTTACGTCAAAAAAGCGCTGCAGACGATCCGGCGACAGGCCGCGGCCGATGGCCAGACTGTCGTATTCGCCGGTCTTGCAGTTATTGAGCATCAAGCCCGACAGATCGGTTGCGACGATCTGTACGCCCGATTTGAGCTGCCCCTGATTGGCTCGCTCGAACTCATCGATGGACATCGACAGCGAATACGGTTCCTGACCCGACGAACAGGCGGCCGACCAGATGCGCAGTCGCTGACCAGGGCTGGCCTTGATCTGCTCGGGCAGCACCTTGTTCTTCAGTACTTCGAACGGATAGGTATCGCGAAACCACAGGGTTTCGTTGGTGGTCATCGCATCGACCACCTGCTCGCGCAAACCACTGCGCGGCTGGGTCTGAATGCGCTGGACCAACTCGCCAAGCGACTTGATGCTTTGCTGCTCCATCAATTTGTTGAGGCGGCTGGACACCAGGTACTGCTTGTTTTCCCCAAGCAGGATGCCACAGGCTTTTTCCAGAAATACCCGGAACTGATCAAAATCCAAATTACCCGTAGACAAAGTGCCGCCTCTCAAATCATGTGAATCACCGGGGACGACGCCCCCGGCTGGTTATTCTGCTGCCTTGATCCGCGCAACGACCCTGGCCGCCAGATCATCAGGCCGGAATTTCGCGAGAAAATCATCCGCGCCGACTTTCTTTACCATCGCCTGGTTGAATACCCCTGACAGCGAGGTATGCAAAGTGATGTGCATCTTCTGCATGCGTGGATCATTACGTATTGCTGCGGTAAGGGTATAGCCATCCATCTCCGGCATTTCAATGTCGGAGATCATCATCAGGAACTCTTCTTCAGGTTTTTTGCCTTCTGCGACCATCTTGAGCAGGTAATCCAGCGCCTGACGACCATCGTTGAGCGCTACGACTTCCACCCCGACGGTTTCCAGGCAGCGACTCACCTGCTTGCGGGCCACCGACGAGTCGTCGACCGTCAGCACGCGCAGGGAGACAGCCTTGTGCTGAACCTCGGCGTCAATGACACCGACCGAAATTTCTTCGGACACTGGCGCGACTTCGGCGAGAATTTTCTCGACGTCGATGATTTCCACCAGCTGGTTATCAACCCGGGTAACGGCGGTCAGGTAATGATCGCGCCCGGTGCCCTTGGGTGGTGGATGAATCTCTTCCCAGTTCATGTTGACGATGCGTTCGACAGAATGCACCAGAAAGCCCTGAACCTTGGTGTTGTACTCGGTAATGATGACGAAGGAGTTAACCAGCGAAATCATCCCCGTGGAACCTGTCGCCATTGCCAGATCCATGATCGGGATCGTGCCGCCACGAATATTGGCCACGCCCCGAACGATCTTGCTCGATTTGGGCATGATGGTGAGTTTCGGGCATTGCAGTACTTCTTTTACCTTGAAGACGTTGATCCCATAGAGCTGCTTGCCGTCGAGACGGAACAAGAGCAGCTCCAGGCGATTCTGACCCACCAGCTGAGTTCGCTGGTTTACCGAATCCATTACACCTGCCATGCCGAACCCCCTTACAAAATGACCGCCGCCCAGACACCAGATCAACAAGCGGCACGGGCTTTGCTATTTATTACTTCATGAACGCAAAGACGACAATTTCTCGACACCTCGCATTAGAAACCCGCAGGCTTCTGTGCGCAATCGCCCTGCTGTGCCTTTCCAGCACGGTGACCCTCGCTCGTGCCGAGAATTTCACACTGCCTGAGCAGCTTATCGGCGTCACCCAAGGGTTTCTTGAGTTCACAGTAGAAGACTATTTGGCAACCAACCAGATTGACGGGCGTCATGAGATACAGGTCAAGCAACTCGACCCGCGTTTAAGGATGGGTGCCTGCGACAAGGATTTGACAGCCACACTGGAAAGTCCGCGCCCGGTTGGCCGGGTTACCGTGCGGGTACGCTGCGAAGGTTCTTCGCCCTGGACGGTGTTTGTGCCCGCCCAGGTCCTGCTGTATCGCAACGTCGTTACCGTGATGCGCCCGCTCAAGCGTGACGCGATCGTCACCGAAGAAGACGTCGGGATGCGCGAGCGGGATGTCAGCAGCCTGGGTCAGGGTTTCCTGGCGTCGCTGGATCAGGCGGTCGGTCAGAAGGTTGTCCGACAAATGGTCATCGACCAGGTCATTACCCCGGTGGCGCTTGAGCAGCCACAAATGGTTCACAAGGGCGATCAGGTTGTGATCATTGCCCGCAGCGGCTCGCTGGCGGTTCGCATGCCCGGCGAAGCGATGTCCGATGGAGGCTTCAACGAACAGATACGGGTGAAAAACCTCAATTCCCAGCGGGTGATCAAGGCAAGTGTCACCGGCCCAGGGCAGGTGGAAGTCGCTATGTAGTGCATTGATAGTGGCGCGAAGGGTGTGTTTTTTTTAGACTGCGGGGAATGCCCGACGGCAAATGTCGTCTATTGGGAAGCTTTCTCACAATCAGCCTAAAGTTTGATAGGGGTTGGCCGAAAACAAGGCAAGCGTCCAAACACCCAGAGGTTTTTTCAATCATGGTCATAGATTTCAGTCGCCTTAACAACTCACAGTCTGTTGCCGGTGCTTCACGCACCAGCGCCAGTAAAGACACCGCCAAAACCGATGCCCCAGCCCCTGCCGTCACCGCAGGTGTCAAAAGCACCGGGGAAACTTTTTCCTTGAGCAGTGAGGCTCAACAGTTGCAGAAAATCACGGACAAGCTGACCGATCTGCCAACCGTCAACAGTGCTCGCGTTGCCGAGCTCAAACAGGCCATCGCCGACGGTAGTTACACAGTGGACAGCAACCGTGTCGCCAGCAAACTGTTGAATTTCGAAACCCAACGCTAAGCTCAGGCTGGCGCTGGATATTCTGGACGCTTAAAAACCAGAGCATGCGATGCAAGACACTACTTTGCTGCAGATGATCACTGACGACATGGTTTCGGCCCGACAGCTTCTTGAGCTGTTGCAGGCCGAATCATTGATTCTTCACGGCCGCGACATGGGCGAGATGGAGCAGGTGCTGGCGCAGAAACAGGCGCTGGTCATTCTTCTCGACCAGCATGGTCGCAAGCGTAGTCAGGTGCTTGCGGGCATGGGGCTGCCAGCCAATCGCAGTGGTCTCCAGCAACTGGCCAGCCAGTCGGATATCGGTGAGCAATTGCTGCTGGCCGCCGACGAACTGAATACGTTGATCAATGAATGCCAGACGCTCAACGAGCGCAATGGTAGTCTGATCCAGATGCAACAGGTCAGTACCGCTCACCAGCTTCGCATCTTGAACGGTGGCGATACGCCTACACTCTATGACAGTCGCGGGTCGACTGCGCTTAGAGCAAAACCACGCCCTCTGAGTCAGGCGTAACTTCCTGTATCAAGGTATCGTGCATAGTGGCAGAATGCCTGCTGTTGCGTTGCCGTAGTATTTTGCCTGGAGATTCAAGAACGTGAATGGCTCAAGCGCGGACGATGCTCCGCAGCCCCCGAAGGTTCTCAATACACCTTTGGAAATTGCCGCTAACCTGCGGCTGCTACTCGAGAGTCATGATCCTCTGATCATTACCTTTCATGAGCGTCCCCAGCGCTTTCAGAGTTATCTGCTTGAAGTCGACCGCGACAACAACGTCATGGCCCTCGACGAAATGATCCCCCGCGATGGCGAACGCTTTCTGAGCAACGGCGAATCCTTCCGCGTCGAAGGCTTTCACGACGGGGTGCGGATTGCCTGGGAAAGTACTGCGCAAATGGACATCCTCAGCACCGACGGTCAACGCATGTACCGCGGCCCGATGCCTGAGGAAGTGGTTTATCACCAGCGCCGCAACGCATTCCGGGCCGCGCTGAAGCTGGCGCAACTGGTCGACGTCGAAATCGGCGGTGACCGCCTGAAATTTACGCTGGCCGGCAAGCTGCTGGATATTTCTGCTACCGGTTGCAAGTTGCGCTTCGAGGGCGACGTGTCCGATCGCATGCAATTGGGCCAGGTATACGAACGCTTCGTTGCCAAGCTGCCTTTCGGCGCCATGACAGCGCCTGTCGAGTTACGCCATCTGCATTTCGAAGAAAGAATCAACACTACCTTTGCCGGCGTGCGCTTCCACAACATGAGTGGGCTGGTGCAGCGTCAGGTCGAACGTTTCGTCTATCAGTTACAGCGCGAAGCACGACGCTTCGACAAAGACGACGACTTCTGACACTCATCTGAATCGCCCAACGATTGCGGCATTGATGCCGCAATCGTGCACTGCCCTGCGCTACTCGTCAGGCCTTCCAGGTCTCGCTTTCACGCTCGCGTTCATGCTCATGCTCATGCTCATCGACGTCAGCTGTTTCCGCTTCGGCAGCCGGCTCGGTCTGCGCCAAAACTTCGCTTTCTGCCTCAACCTCTGCTTCGGGCACCACCTCGGCATCCGTCTCTGGCTCTGGCTCAACGGTTGCCTGCATCTGTTCCTGAACCACCTGCTCGTCGACACGCGGGTCAAGTGCAACCACCAGTGGCGAACTGGACATACTGTCCGGCATCGCAACGTGGTGCAGCGGTGCGTTTTCGACCTGGTGAAGGTGAGTGACCGCCTTAGGCCTGATCAGCAGTACCAGAATCACGCCAGCACCACAGACAAACGCATACAGCATGTGCCCGCCGAACAGCTTCATCACCACACCCGCGGCCAACGGACCGATACTGGCGCCAATGCCGTAGGTCATGAGCAACATGGCCGTCAGCGACACTCGGCGCTCGGCCTCGACGTGGTCATTGGCGAAGGCCACTGCCAGCGGATAGAGGCAGAATTGCATCAGCGAAGCCAGAAAACCGACACCGAACAGCACCTCGACCGGCACGCTGGGAAACACCGCCAGCGGTAATGA
Organism: Pseudomonas sp. B20; assembly: GCF_020515755.1. Lineage (NCBI taxonomy): Bacteria > Pseudomonadati > Pseudomonadota > Gammaproteobacteria > Pseudomonadales > Pseudomonadaceae > Pseudomonas > Pseudomonas sp. B20. The sequence goes on along the minus strand of NZ_JAHPJG010000023.1, from coordinate 14,870 downwards.
CGCCACCACCAGTGCCGCGGCAAAGATGCGCATCAGCACGGAGCGGTCATAGCGGTCGGACAGCAGGCCCAACGGCCACTGCACCAGAAACCCGGCCAGAATGCAGCAGCCCATGAACAGACCGACCTGCTCGGTGGACAGCCCCTGCTCGGCGGCGTAGACCGGTGCCAGACCATAGAACGAACCGATGATCAGACCGGCGCCCAGTACCGCCGTCAGCGACTGCGGCACACGCTTCATGAAGAAGCGCGGCTCCAGTGGCGCCGGATGCAGCGGTGCCGGGTGAATCGCGCGGGTCATGGCGACCGGCACCAGGCACAGTGCGAAACACAGCGCTACCAGCATCAGCAGCTCAGGCCCCAGTTGCGGGTGCACCACCAGCACTAGCTGACCCAGCACCAGCCCCAGATAGGATGCAATCATGTAACCGCTGAAGACCATGCCGCGCTGTTTGGCGGCCGCCTGCTCGTTCAGCCAGCTCTCGATGACCATGTATTGGCACATCATGCCCAGACCGACGATCACCCTCAGCACCAGCCAGGCGGGTAACCAGCTGATCAGGCCATGCCCGAGCACTGCCGCACCGACGATGCCGGCACAGGTGGCGTAGGCGCGAATATGCCCGACACGGCCGATCAGGCGGTGACCGATCTTGCCGCCCAGTACCAGACCGAAATAGTTGGCGGCCATCAACGCACCGACCCACAGACTGTCAACCTGATCGGCGGCCAGGCGCAGGGCCAGATAAGTGCTCAGCAGACCCGAGCCGATCAACATCATCAACGAGGCAAAATAAAGCGCTCGAAAGGACTTCCAGATTTGGCGCATCAACTTTCCAAAAATAAGGAGTCGCCCGACTGGGCGAGCCCGACACTGCGATTCTTAAACCTGAGCAGCCAGCACGCGCCGTTCCCAGGGGGTTATCTCGTCAAGAAAACTGGTCAGTTCCAGGGCCTTCGACGCGATGTAGCCTTCGATGAATTCATGACCAAACAGTTCCTTGGCCAACTGACTGCTTTTCAGACGCTCCAGAGCAGCGTGCAAGGTACACGGCAACGACAATTCTTCCGGCACCTCCAGTTCGCCCTGCAACGGCGGCGTCGGTTCCAGTCGTTGCTCGATGCCATGCAGCCCGGCCGCCAAACTTGCAGCGATGGCCAGATAAGGATTGGCGTCAGCGCCCGGCAGGCGATTCTCCACCCTTCTGGCCGCCGCTGCACTCGACGGAATACGTAATCCGGCAGCGCGATTGTCGTAGGACCAGCAGGCGTTATTGGGCGACGCATACGGATGGCACAGGCGCTGGTAGGAATTCACATTGGGCGCGAACAGCGCGGTGAAGTCCGCCATGCAGGCTTGCTGGCCAGCAATGAAATGACGAAACGTGTCGGTCGGCTCACCCTGCGCATCACTGAAGACGTTCATTGCGGTCTCTGCTGCCACCACGCTCTGATGAATATGCATCGAACTGCCCGCCGTATGCGCGAGCGGTTTGGCCATGCACACCACGATGAGCCCGTGCTTGAGCGCAACCTCCTTGAGCAGGTGCTTGAACAGAAAAGTCTGATCGGCCAGCAGCAGCGGATCACCATGCAGCAGGTTGATCTCGAACTGGCTGACACCCATCTCGTGCATCACGGTGTCACGCGGCAGCCCCAACGCTGCCATGCAGGCGTACACCTCGGCGAAGAAAGGTCGCAAACCGTTGTTGGAACTGACGCTGAATGCCGAGTGCCCCTGTTCGCATCGCCCGTCCAGCCCTGTCGGCGGCTCAAACGCATAAAGCGGCTCGGGATTGGGCGCAAAGACAAAAAACTCGAGTTCGGTGGCCACCACTGGCACCAGGTCCTGCGCAGCGTAACGGGCGATAACCGCCTTGAGCTGATTACGGGTAGAGAGCATGCAGGGCTGGCCATCAAGGTCCTGCGCATCACAGATGGCCAGGGCTCGCGGCGACGTGCTCCAGGGCAGACGGTGGAGCTGCTGCGGATCACTGATCAGCGCCAGATCGCCGTCATCACTGCCGTAAAAGCGCGCCGGCGGATAGCCGCCCATGATGCATTGCAACAACACGCCGCGCGCCAGCTGCAAACGACGGCCCTCGAGAAAACCTTCAGCCGTCATCACCTTGCCGCGCGGCACACCGTTCAAATCCGGGGTTACACACTCCACTTCATCAATGCCCATCAGCATTTCTTGCTGCGGATGGGGGTCATTGCGTGTCATGGGTCAGTCCTTTTAGTTGAGCAGCAAACGCCAAGCTTCAACCTTCAGGCTGCAATCTTCAAGCATCCCGCTTCAGGCTGTCGGCCTGCCGCGTCAGAGAACCGGGTTATGGAACGGCGTCCCGGTCACTTCGATGAATTCCTTTCGGTAGTCTTCGTTTTCCGGGTCGACCACAAGGGCCTGGCGCAGGAATTCGACGCCTTCGGCCACATTGCCCAACTGACGACTCAGGGCGCCGGCGAGATGCAGCCTGGTGGCATCGAAAAAATTGAATGACAGCATGATCTTGGTCAGCGTCAGCGCGTTCTCGAGCTTGCCTGCCATCAACAATTGGTTGAACTGGGTGTTGAAGTCGCCGACGTCCTGCCACTTTTCGGCAGACAGGCCCTCCACTTTGCGCAGCACGACGGTGTGGCCGTTGCCTACTTTCGAATCGGTTTCTTCGACGCACTCGATGTACCAGCAACCCAGGCCTGACGAGTTAACGTAATTGACCGCACGGAGCATGCTTTGCAGGGAAAAGACCTGATAGTGACCGCGCCACTCGCCTTCAGTGACGGTGGTCATGTCGACCTTGTTTTCATAGTCCCCGATCATCTGCGCCAGCGTCGTCAAACGACGCGCCCGATCAGTCTTGGCTGCGGTGCGCTTGGGAAAGATGCAGAAGAATACCCCGCCGTTCTTCAGCACTCGGAAGGATTCGACGTAGGCAGAAAGCAGGTTGGGGACGTGCTCGATGACGTGCGAGCTGATCAGATAGTCAACCGACGAGTCTGCCGTATGGATGCATTGAAAATCGCCCAGCATGTCGACCTTCGAAACATCGCCCGACACTTTCATCTGCTCGACGAAGTACTGCTGATAGTCTTCCATGTCACGAGGGTGCAGAAAATCGACGCCGTTGCACGGCGCAACGTTCAGGCAATGGGCAAGATTGAACGCGTTGTGAGCCGCTGCGCCCAACTCTATACCGTGCCCTTGGCAGTACTTTTTAGCTAACAGCATCACCCACCCACCGCTCATCGTGATATCGAATACAGCCTTTCAACGATTTCGGCGGTGTCCGCTAAAACTTTAACCAGCACCGCCCCAGACCTTTGGCGTGCCAGCAATTGGCGCAAATATTGCAATCCACTGCGTACATACATCGATTTACGTCAGCGCGGGCTTGAACTGCCCGCCATACGGCGACGCCAATCAACAACAATCACGCTAACGCCCGAGAGAACAGAGGATCACCATGATCAATGGTCAAAAGGTTGGCTGCGGAATCATCACCTACAACCGTCCTGCGCTGCTGAAAAAGCTTTACGATTCCCTGCCTGCCGAGATCATCGACCGCGTTGTCATCATCAATGACGGCGATGTATATCCGGAGTTTTCCGCGTATGACAGCGAGGTCTTCTTCAACAACGAAACCAACCTCGGCGTTGGAAAATCCAAGAACAGAGCCTTGTCGCGACTCATGGATGCCGGGTGCGAGCATCTGTTCCTGATCGAAGACGACATCTATATAAAAAGTCCGGAAGTCTTCGAGCTTTATATTCTGACCTCTACGCTGACCGGCATTCAGCACCTCAATTACAGCCAGCATGGTCTGATGAACAAGACACCGTCCGGCGAGGCCAACGCGGTGTACAGGATTGACTACGGCAATGGCATCAACCTGCCCTTGTACCGCCATTGCGTCGGCGCGTTTTCCTACTATTCCAGACGCAGCCTGGAAGCCGCCGGCCTGATGGACGAGACGTATCACAACGCCTTTGAACACGTCGATCACACCCTGGCCATCATCAACCAGAACATGCACCCGCCTTTCTGGTTTTTTGCCGACATCGATAATTCACAGCTGTATCTGGGGGACGAGCCCTGGACGCTCGAGGGCTCAACGATTTCGTCCGACACCCTGCACCGCAAAAACGCCCTCGCAGCCATTGAATACTTCACGCTCAAGCACGGCTGCGAACCGGTCAGACATCCGTTGGCGTCTGATCAGGAACTGATGGACAGCCTGAACAGCATCAAACAGAACTTCGGATTGAATATCTAAGCGCCGAGCCCGCCCCGCAATCCTGACAAGGCGTTGCGGGGTACTCGTTGAAAGACCGCTGCCTCAGGGCAGGGTCATACTGAACATCGCCCCGCCCAGCACGCCGCCGTTGGCGATTTCAATGCGCCCGCGCATGCCGTTGCGTACATGCAGCCGGGCAATGTGTGCAGCGAAGTACAAGCCCAGGCCGGTACTGCCGCTGCCCTGGTTGATGCCCTGCACATAGTCGGTCTGGCGCTCGATCAGATACGCCGGGTAGCCCGGACCGTCGTCATTGATGGTGATCTTCAACTGCCCGCCTTCATCACCGACACTCACAGAAATCTGCTCGCGGGCAAAGCCGATGGCGTTGACGATGATATTGCCCACCACCGAGCCGATCAGTTCGCGGTCGAAAAAGCCCAAGGGGCTTGCCACATCGATCGCATGACGCGCGGCAATCCCGCGGCTGGCCAGCACGTCCTGGTGATGGGCCAGTTGCGCTTCGATGAAGTCGTCCAGTTCGTGGTAGTCAGGACGCAACGGCATCTGGTTGACACCCAGTTTGTAGAGGCCGAGCAACTGCACGAGCATGCCGTTGAGGTTGGCAAACTCATAGTCGATGACGCCATGCTCCGAGGTGTCGCGCTGCTGGACCGAAAGCTTCGCCTGCCACTGGCTATGTGCCTGGGTCAGGGTCGCCAGCGAGTTCTTCATGTCGTGCACCGTGGAGGCGATCACCATGGAAAAGTCGAGGCCCTGCTCTGTCTCTTCACTCATGCGCTAAACGCCCTCTCCCTGAGTTTATGGTAGCGCTCATAGCGTGGATCGCTTTCCGGGATCTTGCCAAGCGTGGTCAGGCTGGCACGACACTCGTCAATTCCGGCCTGGCCCAGATTCTGGCCAGGGTGAAGCAGCGACTGCACCATGTTCAGCACAATACTGATGTTCTTTGGCTGCAAGCCAAGCGCACTGCGGAAAAACGCCTGTGCTTCGGTGAGGTTGCCAGCCTTGTAACTGCGCACGCCTTGCAGGTTGAAATCGACAGCCGCCTTGCTGGCCCCCAGAATCGCCGGATCATCGGTCATGCTGGCGATGCTTTTCATCACCGCTGGATCGTCGCCATAGGCTCCCGCACAACTCTTCAAGACGCCGGCACCGGCCTCTTCCTGACCGAGCTTCTTCAGTTGCGCAGCCACCATCAGTGCGGCGTCGGCACTGAGCACCTGCTCCATGCCATCCAGCCTGGCCATCGCCTGCTCGGTGAGCTTGGCTGCGGCTTCCGGGTCCGAATGCTGCAGGCTGGCCGCCTTCATCAGCCGGGTACGTACTTGCAGACCCTGGTCGTCGCCATGCTCCTTGGCAACGTCGACGAGGGCGTTGTTGATCTCGACGCGGGTGCGCGCATCGAGCCCCTGATCACCACCCTTGCTGATCAAGGCATGCGCCAACCCGAGGTTGGTTTCCGGATCCTTGAAACGCGAATGCTGACCTTGGGAGACGGCCTGGCGATAGGCCTTGGAAGCACTTTCGAAGTCATCGTTGCCGAGTGCCAGCTTGCCCAGCAGCTTCTGCCGACGCACCGCCAGCGGCGACAGGCGCACTGCGCTTTCCAGCACAGACTGCGCGCGCTTGCCATCGCCAAGCGCTACCAGCACATCAGCCAGGCCGTCGAACAGCGCAGGCATGGTTGGAAATGCCTTGATTGCCTGTTCGTAGACAGCCTGTGCATCAGCGGTCTTGCCGCGCTTGAGCAGCAGGCTGCCCAATGCACCGTAGGCCCACGGCGTGGCCCGATCAGCCAGAATGGTCTTGAGGAACGCTTCCAGGGGCTCGTTCTGCTTCAGGTCACGCAAGGCATCGGCCTTGTAGCGCAGGCACAACGGCGCATAACGCGGGTCCTGCTCGATCAGCTTGTCACACGCGGCCAGCACCTCGGCCGGTTTACGACGGTCGAGGGCCTGCAGAATCGGCTTGAGCAAGGTCTTGCGCTGCACCAGCTTTTCCAGCCGCTGGGCCAGCCCGGCGCGGTTGAACGGCTTGGTCAGGTAACCATCCGGCTCCCACTCAAGCGCACTCATGACCATCGCCTGACTGTTTTCGGCAGTGACCATGATGAATACACTTTCGTAACTCAGCAGCCGCTCGATCATCAGGTCTTCCAGCACCTGCTGGCCGTTCTTGCGGCCATCACCCAGGTTGAAATCGTGCAGCACGAAGTCATAACGCTTTTGCGAGCACATGCGCAGAGCCTGCTCGCCGGTGTCGGCGGTGTCCACTTCCTTGACGCCCAGCTCACGCAGCATCGATCTCACTGAACTGCGAAAGTCAGAGAAATCATCAACGATAAGAAAGCTTTTTTGGTTGTACGCCAGCATCCGGATTCCTGCACAGGAGAGGGTGAAATATGAGACCCGCGGCCTGAAATCATTCAGGCCCGACTCGGCAGCCCATTTTTCAGGACGCACATAATAACTGATGGCAAAGAGCCACAATACAACTTGCCGTCACCCTCCCCCTATGCGTCAGAGCGCGAGGTTGAGGGCAACACTCAGTTTTTCGACCATCCACGCAGAAACTGTAGAACGAACATCAACTTCGCGCACGAACCCGGTGTCAGGCAGGCATAAAGAGTGTGGGCTGGGTCGTGATTGCGGCAGGGGAAAGGCATTTTCGGAGAGGTCTGTCACACATCGGCTGCGTACTCGATACAACGCACAGCGTGGCGGACAACATGCCAGCGCGGGGCGCTGGCATGTGAGGTGGTCCAGGCGGTTTACACCCAGCCGTCGTTCTTCTTGCGGCCCTTGGTCAACGCCGGCAGGATCAGGCCGACCAGCAAGCCGGCACCGGCAATGCTGCCGCCGTAGACCATGTAACGCATCATCACCTGCTTGTTCTCATCGCCAAGTCGCGCCTGAGTAGCACGCAATTCAGCCTGAGAGTCGGCCAGTTGATCGTTGAGGGTCTTGGTGCGCGCCTCCAGTTCATCGACCAGTTTCTTACGCGCGTCCAGCGTTTCCTGCATGCCTTGCACGCGGGTCTTCCAGGTATTGTCGATGCCCGCCAACTGCTCGGTCAGATCTGCGACCTGCTGAGTCAGCTGTGGCACACGCTCGGCCTGCCCAGGGACTTCCTGCAAGTCGCTGCTCGGAATCCACACCGTGGAACCGCCTTCGCCACGCACCTGGCTGAACTTGCCCGAAGCGCTGAGCAGCTCGACCTTCTGCCCGGATTTCAGCGTCCCCACGATCCGGTGATCATCGGTTGGTCCGCTGCGTACATAGGTGGTGAGGCTGTCGCTGACCCAGCGATCGCTGCCTGCGGCCTGTGCGCTGCCAGGCATGACAACGGTCAATGCAGCGCCAACCAGGCCTGCGCCGAGCAAGCGACGCGAAACGGCGAACAGGCCAGGGGCTCGGGAAAGAAGTGCGGAAAAATGACGAGACATGGCGATAATTATCTTTATCTGAAATGAAAATAAAGCCTCGTTTAACGGGCCGGCTAAGGATGGGAGCGGCAAGTGATCAACGGTTTTGCAACTCCTGCCCGGACGGAATGTCTGCCTATCAGGCGCGTTGAAAAAGCACCTGATGATCCCTTTCATGCAGGCCGTCCAGAAAGTCCATCAGCTAACAGACTCCGTTAAAGGGGTCAGGTTCACTATTGCCCGTTGTCCGCGTCAAAATTCAGCCGCACGGTCAGCGAAGCAAGTGCCTGCTTTCAAAAGAATTCGCCTGCCGATTCAATCTGCGATGACGCACAACGGCTCAAACAGGGGACGTCTGCGGTCCGACGTTTGCTTTCCCGGCCAAGTGCTGTAGAAAAGGCTCCACAGGGGCGAATGTTCTCGATATTCGCCATCCTGATGCTCGACTGCATCGCTCTAATGGAAAATAGAATGATCCCAAGACAAGTGATTAACGCCACCGTAAGCCCGAAGGGCAGCCTTGAAACCCTGTCCCAACGTGAAGTGCAGCAGCTCAGCGCGGCCGGTTCAGGCAGCACCTATACCCTGTTTCGCCAGTGCGCCCTGGCCATTCTCAATACCGGCGCCCACGTCGATAACGCCAAGACCATTCTTGAAGCGTACGAGAGTTTTGAAGTCCGCATCCATCAACAGGACCGCGGCGTTCGCCTGGAGCTGCTCAACGCTCCGGCCGATGCATTCGTCGACGGCGAAATGATCGCCAGTACCCGCGAAATGCTGTTCAGCGCCTTGCGCGACATCGTTTATACCGAAAGCGAGCTGGACAGCCAGCGCATCGACCTGAGCAATTCCCAGGGCATCACCGACTACGTGTTCCACCTGCTGCGCAACGCTCGTACCCTGCGCGCCGGTGTCGAGCCGAAGATGGTGGTGTGCTGGGGCGGCCATTCGATCAATACCGAAGAATACAAATACACCAAGAAAGTCGGCCATGAACTGGGCCTGCGCAGCCTGGACATCTGCACCGGCTGCGGCCCCGGCGTGATGAAAGGCCCGATGAAAGGCGCGACCATCGCGCACGCCAAGCAGCGCATCGTCGGCGGTCGCTACCTGGGCCTGACCGAGCCGGGCATCATCGCTGCCGAAGCGCCCAACCCGATCGTCAATGAGCTGGTGATCCTGCCGGACATCGAAAAACGCCTCGAAGCGTTCGTGCGCGTCGGCCACGGCATCATCATCTTCCCCGGTGGCGCTGGCACGGCCGAAGAGTTTCTGTATCTGCTGGGCATTCTGATGCATCCGGACAACAAGGATGTGCCATTCCCGGTAATCCTGACCGGCCCGAAAAACACCGAACCTTACCTGCAGCAGCTGCACGCGTTTGTCGGTGCAACGCTGGGTGAAGAGGCGCAGCGTCACTACCAGATCATCATCGACAACCCGGCAGACGTTGCCCGGCAGATGACGCAGGGCCTGAAGGAAGTGAAGCAGTTCCGCCGCGAGCGTAACGACGCGTTTCACTTCAACTGGCTGCTGAAGATCGAGGAAAGCTTCCAGCACCCTTTCGATCCGACCCACGAGAACATGTCCAAACTGCAACTGAACCACGATGTGCCGACTCACGAACTGGCCGCTAACCTGCGCCGGGCGTTTTCCGGCATCGTCGCCGGCAACGTCAAGGACAAGGGCATTCGTCTGATCGAGCAGCATGGTCCTTATCAGATCCACGGCGACCCATCGATCATGGGCCCGCTGGACAAGCTGTTGCAGGCCTTCGTCGATCAGCACCGCATGAAGCTGCCAGGCGGCGCGGCGTATGTGCCGTGCTACCAGGTCGTGACCTGACCGCATAACGACACGCGAAAAGACGACGGGGTGCTCTTGAGCACCCCGTTTCTATTTCTGCTGGCGAAACGCCTTGGGCGACTGCCCGGTAGCGCGCTTGAAGAAGCGCGAAAAATACGCCGGCTCGGAAAAACCCAGGCTGTCTGAGACCTGATTGATGGTCAGGGTGGTGTAGATCAGGTTGCGCTTGGCCTCCAGCAACAAGCGCTCACTGATGATCTGCAAGGCCGACTGGTTGCACAGCCGCCGACACAGTGCATTCAAGTGCGCGGCGCTGATACCCATCGCCTGAGCATGCTGGTCAATCGACCAGTGCTCGCGAAAACTCGCCTCCAGTTGATGCATGAACACCTGCAAATGCTCGCGGCCGCGATCCATCGCATGAGTCTCTTCGCCGGCATGCTCACTGCTGCGCCGGCTGAGCCATACCGCCAGCACATTGACCAGCGAGTGCAGCATCAGATCGCGGCCCGCTCTGGGCTGCCGGTATTCATTGGCAATGGCATCGAACAGCGTGTCCACATAATCGCTGTCTGCCCCGAGCGCATAACACCGTGCGGTGCTGAGGGCTGAGACGTCGAGCGCAGCCTCGAGTTGCTCCACCAAGGGTCTGGCCAGGCTGAGAATATGGCCCTGAATATCTCTGGAGAACCTGAAGGTGTGCACGCTCAGTGCGGGAACGACCTGCAACGAAGGCATCTCGACCTCGCTGACCCGGTCCTCGACCTTGAGCATGGCCTTGCCCGACTGCACGTAAAGCAGCTGGACCAGATCGCCATGCCGATGCGGCTTGATCTCCCATTCGTGAATCCTGCTGCGCTCGGGGATCGACTCGCAATGAATCAGATCCGGGGTCGGCCAGGCCGTGGTTTCTCCGTAGAGCTTGAACACCGGTACCGCTGCCGTGGCAGGTCTGGGCATATCGTCTTCTCCCGTCCGGACCCTCGAAAAGTCCAGATAATGCAGCGGATATTGCCTTCTTATCTCGACGGCATCCATTAAAAATGCAGGAGACAAAAACAAACACTTCCCGCTGACTAAACCTGGCAGGGATCAAAAGACAGGACTATCGCCATGAAAACCAAGGTTGCCATTATCGGTTCAGGCCCTTCCGGGCTGCTGCTGGGCCAACTGCTGCAGCGTGCCGGCATCGACAACGTCATCGTCGAGCGCAAGGACCCCGACTACATCCTTTCGCGCATCCGCGCCGGCGTTCTGGAACAAGGCATGACCGACCTGTTGCGTGAAGCGGGCGTCAGTGAACGCATGGATGCAGAGGGCCTGATCCATGACGGTTTCGAGCTGGCGTTCGCCGGTCGTTGCGAGCGCATCGACCTGAAGAGTCTTGCCGATGGCAGGACGGTGATGGTCTACGGCCAGACCGAGGTCACTCGCGACCTGATGGCCGCGCGCGCCGCGACCGGTGCAATGACGATCTATGACGCTGCGGACGTCAAGGCGCACGACCTCAAGAGCGATAGTCCGTACCTGACGTTTGTGAAAGACGGCGAGACCGTGCGCCTGGACTGCGATTACATTGCTGGCTGTGACGGCTTTCACGGGGTGTCACGGCAATCGATTCCCGCCGACGCCCTCAAGGTATTCGAACGCGTCTATCCGTTCGGCTGGCTCGGCGTACTGGCCGATACGCCGCCGGTCAACGAAGAGCTGGTCTACGCCAATCACCCGCGCGGCTTTGCCTTGTGCAGCATGCGCTCGGCCATTCGCACCCGCTATTACGTGCAAGTCAGTGCCGACGAGAAGGTCGAAGACTGGTCGGACGAGCGCTTCTGGGAGGAACTCAAATCCCGCCTGCCCGAGCATCTGGCAGAGCGTCTGGTCACCGGGCCGTCCATCGAGAAAAGCATCGCGCCGCTGCGCAGCTTTGTGGTTGAACCCATGCAGTATGGTCGCCTGTTCCTGCTCGGCGATGCCGCGCACATCGTCCCGCCAACCGGTGCCAAGGGGCTGAACCTGGCCGCGAGCGATGTCAGCACGCTGTACCGCATCCTGCTCAAGGTGTATCAGGAAGGCCGCACTGACCTGCTGGAAAAGTACTCACAAATCTGCCTGCGCCGGGTGTGGAAAGCCGAGCGTTTCTCCTGGTGGATGACGTCGGTGCTGCATAACTTCCCCGACACCGACGCCTTCAGCCAGCGCATTCAGCAGACCGAACTGGACTACTACGTCGGCTCGGAAGCCGGGCGCAGGACCATTGCCGAGAACTACGTGGGCTTGCCGTACGAGGCTGTCGAGTAGAGCGTTGGCCCCGGCGCTGTGATGTTCGTTGCATACTGACGTTGGCGACAAGGCATAACCTCCCCCGCGTACCTGCGTTGTGCAATCACACAACGCATGCCCCCTGCCGCCGTGCAAACCCCCAAAGCGTTTTCGTCACCGGCCACCTATGATCAAGCGTGCATCCAATAGCTATCCGGCTATATAAAAACAACAAGCACAGAGGAACACCCGCCATGACACCCGTTTCGACCCACGAGGTGGGCGACGCTGAAGGCAATCATGTCTACCGTCGCATCACCCTGCGCCTTATCCCGTTTATCTTCATTTGTTACCTGTTCAATTACCTCGACCGCGTGAACGTCGGCTTCGCCAAGCTGCAGATGCTCGATGCCCTGAATTTCAGCGAGACGGTTTATGGCCTCGGTGCCGGTATCTTCTTCATTGGCTACGTGCTGTGTGGCCTGCCCAGCAATCTGGCGCTGAACCGCTTCGGGCCGCGTCGCTGGATCGGTCTGATGATGATTACCTGGGGAATCTTCTCGACCTGCCTGCTGTTCGTCACCACGCCGGTCGAGTTCTACGTGCTGCGCTTTCTGACCGGTATGGCAGAGGCCGGCTTCTTCCCGGGCATCGTGCTGTACCTCTCGCGCTGGTATCCGAATCAGCGTCGCGGGCGGATCATGGCACTGTTCATGTCGGCGATTCCGGTCTCCGGCCTGCTGGGCGGTCCGTTTTCCGGATGGATTCTCAATCATTTCGCTGCGGGCCAGGGCGGCATGGCCGGCTGGCAATGGATGTTCCTGATTCAGGGCGTGCCGACCGTGGCGCTGGGTCTGCTGGCCTTCGTTCTGCTGTGCGACAAGGTCGAGGATGCCCGCTGGCTGACGCCCGGGCAGCGTCAACGGGTCAAGACCGATATCACCAACGATGAACTGAGCCGTCCGGTGCACGGCAAAAGCTCGGTGGCATCAGTGCTGAGCATGCCGTTCATATGGATTCTGGGCTTTATCTACTTCTGCATTCAAAGCGGCGTCTACGCGATCAATTTCTGGCTGCCGTCGATCATCAAGAACCTCGGTTTCAGCGATGCACTGGTGATCGGCTGGATCAGCGCCGTGCCGTACCTGATGGCGGGCGTATTCATGCTGCTGGTCGGCCGCTCTGCCGACCTGCGCAATGAGCGGCGCTGGCATCTGGTGGTCCCGATGCTGATGGGCGCGACCGGCCTGATCATTGCCGCCAACTTCGCGACGCTGCCCATCGTAGCCATCATCGGGCTGACTATCGCGACCATGGGCGCGCTGACCAGCCTGCCGATGTTCTGGCCATTGCCGACCGCCCTGCTGAGCGCCAGCGTTGCCGCAGGCGGGCTGGCGCTGATCAACTCGATTGGGCAGATGGCAGGCTTTCTCAGCCCTTACCTGGTGGGCTGGATCAAGGATCAGACCGGCTCGACTACCCTGGCGCTGTATTCACTGGCCGCGCTGACCATCGTCGGCAGTCTGGTGGCATTGCGGGTCAGTCGTTCGTCAGCAGTCAAGGTGGCAGGGCCCGCCTGAATGCACTGGCCGAAGACAGTGTGATCCTGCGCAGTTGGCATGAAACGGGATGCGCAGATTTTTGCGCACCCGATACCCGCATAAAACTGACCAAGGCTCGTATTTAAAGCGCTGCAGCACACAGGTATGAGTCAGCGCATGTGCGCAGACGTTTGCGCACTATTTCATGCTTTTTTTGTTCGATGTCTTTGCTTTGAATCTCTATCTATTTGTTTTTTAAGGACAAATGGACAGTCGGCACATATCTTGGAATGCACCTCTGCATACAGCGGGCGATATCGCCCGTTTCTGCGCAGAGATTCCATGCATGACCGATAAATCCGGCACCCATACACAACGACGTGCTGCAACGTTCGCCAAGATACCCGCCACGGCTACCAGTCTGTGCCCCTTCCGAAAACCTGAAGTCGCCATCGTGCCAGTGCGCTATGCGCTGGACCGCTCCCGCTACGATGCCGCTCCCGAGAAGCTGAAACCGCTACTCAAGGGCAGCCGCTGGGCGGTGATGCCGAAGCTGAAAACACGCAGCTATACCCTTCGCCAGCTGTATGACGGCTATGTGTATGTCTACGACGAGGACGCCAAAACGTTAGATGAATACGCGGTGTCAGCCGCCACCGGCAACCTGAGCCGTATTATCTGGACCGATGCGCAGCTTGGCAGCGACCAGCGCAGTGGCGGCAGCGATGCCAAGCCTTTTCTGCTGTATCCGCGAAGCAACCTGCTGCGCATCGCCTTTTCAGCACAGCAGTGGACCTGGCGAATCTGCGAACACCTGCGCTCGAATCCGGAAAGCCGCGCTTCATGGATGAAAGCGCTGGATCTGAAACGCTACTGCATGACCATGGCCGAGCCGGATACCTTGCCACTGAACCGTATCGCCGAAGCGGTGGCGGACATCGACAAGGAGCATGTGATTGATGATGACCGCTTTGCAGACTCGGCGGTTCCTACATCCAAGTCCTCCAGTGAAGAAACCCAGCCGCTGTTTTCGCCAATCGGCGCTGACGTTTTCTGGCAGGGCAGCGTTGAAGATCAGGACAGCTCCCTGCTCATCGCCCTCGATGACCCGCTGGCCATTTTCAATGATCTGGGCATGCAACTGGCCGCCGATCAGGCCGCTTACCGCAACTGGCAAGCCGAACACGAACACAAGATCCAGATCGCCCAGACTGTCACCGCACTGTGTGGCGCTGAAAGCGAGCCGGAGAAACTGCCAGCATCGGTGCGCGACAATGCGGCGCTTACCCACCAGTACCTGAGCGACGTCGAAGCCTATTTTGAACAATGCATATTTGAACAAGAGCAGATCGGCAACAACACCGCTCCTGGAGGCGTGCTATTGCTGCCGGATATTTTCAAGAGTCCGGAGATGCGCAGATCGCTTCAAACGCGTTACGGCAGCGCTCCGACCGACGAGGCCCTGCAAGCCTGGAAAGATCGCCACAAATGGCGGCGCGAGGTCGATCTGAGCGGTGCGCGTGCGTACCTTCAGCAGCACCTGCCAACCGGAGACACACTGCTGCAACAGGTGCGTGAC